>CAJOFJ010000007.1 GCA_905233625.1 uncultured Bacteroidales bacterium
CAGTATCTGTACTACCTGCCTTGGGGTGAGGACTACCTCAACCAGCGCCGTAATGGATACTCTGGCGCTCGTCACACCTTCTCCGCCAAAGAGAAAGATGTTGAAACTGGTCTATCATACTTTGGTTCACGCTATTACAGCTCAGATCTAAGCATCTGGCTGAGCGTGGATCCGATGAGTGACAAATATCCCTCGTTGAGCCCGTATGTTTATTGTGCAAATAACCCTATAAAACTGGTGGATCCGAATGGGGAAGAGGTGTGGATTCCAGAAATAGATAAAAAAGGAAATGTTACTTACACAGCAGAAAAAGGGGATAGTTTTCAAACATTTATAAATCAGTTTGAATGTAGTAAAGAAAATGGCGAGAAGATTTTTTCAAAATCAAAGTTGAGTACCAAAGATTTTATAAAGGAAGGATCAAAAATCACAGGGGAAGATGTTAAAGAATATACGGGTAATGATGTTTTAAAGGGGAAATGGTATAATATGACACAAAATCAACAAGCATCACAAATAAAATTTGCTTTAATGTATGGAGAAAAGCATAATTTAACAGTAGAAGATCAGTATGCTATTAATTTAAATGATTTTATTAGTGGTTTTTCAACGCCATATGATGGCTTAGTTCTTAATAATGTAAAAATCCCTGAAAATGGTAGCATGATAAATGTCAATATGAGAGTTTGGCCAAAGGGAGGCCTAACAGACAATAAAGGCAGAATACCAATATACTATGGGGGGTATTCTGGCGGCGAAGGTGGTCGATCCTTATATTTTTATAGTGCAAAAAATCCTAATGCAAGAAATTTTCTTCCTGCAATTTTGATAACTCAATATTAACCAGAGATGAAAATGCGATATCAAATAATTTTAATTTTTTTTATCCCAATTTTTTTGATGGCACAATCAGATGAAATGGATACAATAAAAATATCAGAAGTAAAGTCAAATTATCCTATTATTGCAAAAACAATAGATTTACAATATGTTCCTAACATACATAAGTGGCATTATTATTATAATCTTAAAGGCCAGCATTATCCGTCCCTTCCTTCATTAGGTTCTGCTGTGTTCTATTATTTTTATGTAAATCAAATAGTTGCTGATAAATACAAACTGTCATACTTCGAGACTCGCGATGAAATTAGAATGGAATATATTGTGTTATCAAAAAATAAAAAATTCTGGATGAGAACAAAAGGGTTGTTATTGACAAATACCACCTCCTTGGAAGAAGTAATAAAATATTTTGAATGTGATAGTACAGATGTTGAACAACGGTATGGCCCTTTAATGATAGGTAACAAATTTAAGACCATTTGTCATTATGTTTTATGTTTTAGTACAGGTGAACCACTTAAAACAAAAATAACATTGACATTTAACAAAAGAAAACGACTAGAAATAATACAGATAACTTATTATCATCCTCATAATATGATTGAATCATCATACAATGAAAAAAATAGGATTAATCAAAATAATACTCCCAAAAACTAGAGTAGCAGATTGAACAAAAATAAATCTTTCCAGCAAAACCAAACATATACGGTGACCGCCATAGAGGATGCTTCCGGCTGGCAAGAGTTTTTTTATGGCAAAATGGGCGAGGTTGCGAAAAATACACATACCTTTGCACTGCCGTACGAGACCCAAACCTACCCCTTCGCCATGGAGTTTGAATATGACAGTCAGAGAAATTGCGCAAGCCCAATGAAAAGAACACACAACTTCTTTTCTGCGGCACACTCTGCTATGCCCCTTCCAACTGTTAACTACACACCTTCTCCGCCAAAGAAAAGGACTCGGAGACAGGCCTAAGCTACTTCGGCTCAAGATATTACTCCTCCGACCTGAGCATCTGGCTGAGCGTCGACCCGATGAGTGACAAATATCCTTCGCTTTCGTCTTATACGTATTGTGCGAATAATCCTATCAAGTTGGTGGATCCGAATGGGGAGGAATGGTATATTAATGAAGGGGGTTATATAAAATGTGGTAATAATAGTGATGACCATAATGTATATTTTGTCTATGGAAAGTCTAAAAATGATTTTGGAGAATACCAGACTAATTCTAAAGGTAAAAAAATAGCTGTAGATATAGGAAGAGATATGGATCATGGTGTCTCAGAATATTCAGGAAATTTTGAGGACATTCATGATGAAAATAAAACAAAACCCTATAAAGCACAATTTTTTGATATTTCAGATTTGAAAACAGCTCGAGAATTATATAGGAATATTTCAAAATACACAGACAATGAATGGAGTTTTTGGGGTGATGATAAAGGTTTTCATTTATCAACTTCTCATATCTCTTGGACCGACGTATATGGAGGGAAAGAAGCTAAACGATCGGGTGTAAATGGCACACTTTCTTTCTTTTTTCACTCTCATCCTAGAAATGAAATGCTAGGTATGTATTCCGATGATTTAGACAGATCTATGCGAACGACATGTCTTGAGAAAAGTCCAAATGCAGTTATTGGTTTAATGTATAGAGGTATTCTTTATGATTTTGATACTTTTAAAATTGATTGGGATGGATTCAGAAAATAAAATGTTCCCCAAAAAAACTTTTTTGTTTGTTTTTTTCGTAGCAATTATTTTCATGTTGTCGTCTTGCGACATTTTATCTTATTCTGAATCAAAACAGGATTTTTTAAATTTGACAGGAACTTATACTGTTATTCCCAATGATTCTATAGTGACAATTCCTCAGTTAAGGATTCTAGACACAGCGTTGTATAAATCGTTTGACGAGGTTTTATATCTCACCTCAGTATATCTAACACATGCCAAGAATGGTGAAAAAACGTGGTATGAAGTAAAACTCAAAACAAATCAGGATACTATAATTATTGATATTTATGCTCATCAATACCGTGTTGAAGATAGAGTTAGAGAAGGAAAATACACTGGAGTTTTTCAGTACAAAGAAAATAAGTTTTTAATAAAAACTGATTCTATCGCTGGATGCAGATTGATAAGTTATGCAGATGATTCTTTGACTTTTAATTCCGCATACCGTGGAACTGTCGTGTATAATATTTTAGATAGAAATTACAACTATCCTGAATTTATTTTTGCCAAATATGCTTATCATAATGGAAAAACAGAGACAATACGCATAGAAATCAATAATTATATATATAGTAATGGGTGTTTCTATAAAAAGAAATAGTTTTCGCCATGAAATATGAATATGACAGTCAGAGAAATTGCGCAAGCCCAATGAAAAGAACACACAACTTCTTTTCTGCGGCACACTCTGCTATGCCCCTTCCAACTGTTAACTACTATTAACTGTACTCACACCTTCTCCGCCAAGGAAAAAGACACTGAAACGGGATATTCTTATTTCGGTTCAAGGTATTACAGCAGTGACCTAAGCGTCTGGCTGAGCGTGGACCCGATGAGTGACAAATATCCTTCATTGAGCCCGTATGTTTATTGTGCAAATAACCCTATAAAACTGGTGGATCCGAATGGGGAAGAAGTAAACCCTATTTTCAGTACATCTGGTGAATTGTTAGGTACAGAAAGCAAAGGATGGAAAGGAACGGCTATAGTGATGGAAAAAAGAGATTTTAAAAATGGAATGAAACATGAGGATGCAATGAAAAAAGGGACTGAATTAGATAAATATGGGAAAGGCATTAATATTTCAGATTCTGACTGGGAAAAAGTTAAAGCAAATGGTGGAGAAAGGATGTCGCCAACAGTGGAAAATCATAGCAACGAAGATGTTTACTTTAAACCAGAAACCGATATCGGAGACTGGAATAATAATGATGCATATAAAATAGAAGCCGGAAAAGATTTGTATATGCCAGTTGATGGTGTCGCCACTTCAAAATATAATGATAATGTAGGTAAGATACCTACGGGTGCCACTGTTAAAATCACAAAGGAAGGAGGTCTCAATATAGATTTCCATGGATTTTGTGGGTTAATCAGATTACATCCAGATTATGGATGGGTTAATAAAAAATGGCAAAGAAAACAACAAAAAGCCGGAGACCGTTCTTGGGATAAATTGTTTGAAATGGCAGATCAAATAGGAAGGAGGCCTTATTGATGAATAAGTGCACCATCAAAAAAAGAGCGAAACTGTTCTTTTCAAGACTTGCTATAGTTTATAGTCTCGTTTCTATTATTTTTTATATTGCACTAATTGTCACTAAAATATCTAATAAAGAAATTCTTGTTCCAGAAGTATTTAAGATAATACCACTCTATTTATTATTTGTTTGTTTTTTTTTAAGCCTAATTTATTGCGTTATTATACTTATAAATAAAGAATTTTACATACCTAAACTGTTGTTTATTTTATGTGTAAATGATTTGTTATTATTGTTGGTCTGGCTTTGGGATCCTTTTTCATTGTTATCTTTTTTCCTTGGATGAATGTTTTGAGGAATAGATAGCACTAAACAATTTACTAGCCGACGATAGTGTGCAAAATTTCATTATCTTTGCATTATTTGGGGAAATAAAAAAGATTATCTATGAGGACACTGACAATTAAGGAAGTTGAGCGAATAGTACACGATGACGAAAACCGCGAGATGGAGGCGAAGAAGACGACAGGCGAGCTGGTCTCCGGTATGCAGTCGGGCTGTGCGTTCCTGAACACGGATGGCGGGTGGCTGTTCTTCGGTGTTCACCCGACAACCTTGGCTATTCTTGGACAAGACGTGGCTGACCGCACTCGGCAGGAAATTGCCTGGGAATTGCGGAAGTTCGCACCAGCCATCGATCTGGCAGCACAATACATTCCAGTGCCGGGCAGAGAGGGGAAGATGGTGATTGCCATCTATTTCCCTGCGCCCATCTACGACCGCACGCCTTACACCTATGACGGCAAACCATACTTCAGGGTGGAGAACACCACCATGCCTATGCCTCGCGAGATGTTTGACGAACGCATCCGACTGAGCAACCCCAAGAAGTTCAGTTGGGAACTGACGGCTTGTGAGGGGGCTACGTTGCGCGACATCGACAATAAGACACTGGTTTCAGCCATCAACAAAGGCATCAACAAGGGCAGGATTCCAGCCAGTGCTGCCTCGGCACGCTCGACCGTGGAGCGGCTGCGTCCGTTTAACGTGCTAACAGGCAAAGACGGGGTGACCAACGGTGCCGTGGCACTGTTCGGCAAGGAGCCTGTGCGCTTCTTTTCGCATTGCAAAATCAAGCTGGCGAGGTTTGAGGGAAAGAACATGGACAAGTTCAGAGACCAGCTGGTGGTGGAGGCGAACCTGTTTCAGCAATTGGAAGCCATCGTGGATTTCTGTCGCAAGCACATGTTCCTCTCGGGCGATCAGGATGATTTTGACAGCAAAAACGAACTGACGGTGCCGCTGAAGGTGGTGCGCGAGGCTGCCCTGAACCTGCTGGCGCACCGTACGTGGTGGGGCGAGGCGAGGGTGCCCAGCGTGAATATCTTTGACGATAGGGTGGAGTTTATGAATCCAGGGGCATTTCCTCCTGGTACTGAACCCAAGGATTTCCTGAAACGTCCGCACTCGGAGCCCGTGAACGAAAAGATTGCCACTGCGCTGTTCAAAGGTGGCGAGATGGAGGGTTGGGGCCGTGGTATCCCGGATATCTACGATCTTTGCAAGGAGGCTGGAATGCCCGAACCGGAGTTTGATTTTGTGCCTAATTTTGTATGTTTGACCATTAGGTTCAAGAGCCCGCTGATGCCGTATATGAGTGGGGGTGTAAATGGGTATGTAAACGGGGACGTAAATGGGTATGTAAATGATGCGCTGAAATCGCTTACCCTGAGCCAGCGAAAGGTGTACGACATTGTGCATAATAATCCTGGCGTGAATACAAAGCAAATTGCAGACATGCTGGATAAGTCGCCCAGAACAATCGAGAAACACCTGACAGCATTGAGAATGAAGGTGTTGATTGAGCACAAGGATTCTGACAAGACTGGAGGGTATTATCCGTTAGTCACCAAGTAATCAACAAACCGTGTCATTTTTATGGCAACCTGGGCGAGGTTACGAAAAATAACCGTATCTTTGCGCTGCCGTACGAGACAAAACCTATACTTTCGCTATGGAATACAAGTATGACAGTCGGAAAATTTGCGCAAGCCAAATGAAAAGAGAACAAATTTTCTTTTCCGTGTCGCACTTTGCCATCCCCCTTCCAACTGTCACCTGTCAATTGTCAACTGTTAACTGTACTCACACCTTTTCCGCCAAAGAGAAAGACACTGAAACTGGACTATCTTGTAAATAATAATCGAAAAATATACCATGTGGGGCTGTTTTATGCGTTATAGGAACAACTCGTAAGAGTGATGTAAAACGTATGAGAAGTGAAAAACATTCAGTGACAATTGTTGTATAACCAAATTTATATATTTTTGCTGTAATATTGAAGTGGTGTACTTTTCGAATACAATCTGGTATACTTTTCAATTATTATATACAGATGTCAATTCCCTTTTGACAATCTTGGTCATAAGGGAGTTTTTTATACCTTCGGGAATGATGGCGGAGAAGAAATAGCTCAACGGATTGATGACGATATGTTTCTTGCCGCGTAAGGTCTGGCGGATGCACTTCTCAGCGATTGCTTCAGTGGTTTTCAGCGTAAAGCGACCCAGAAATCCTTGCTTTTCAATCCGGGCGCTCACTTCGGGATTGGTAGCCATGGCACCGGGTGAGGCATAGCTGAAACTGACAGGGCTGCCTTTGAATTCCTCTCTCATTCCGTAAGTGAAATGCTTCAGAAAGGCTTTGCTGGCGGGATAAACGGTCTTGTATCCCGTAGCGGTGAAGGCTGCCATGCTGCCAATATTGAGCACGTAGCTCTTTGTCTGCCTCAGAAGATTGGGCATCAGCTCATGGGTTAGCAGCGAGGTGGCACGGACATTCAGCTGGATAATGCGATCGAGGTAGTCGGTATCAGCATCGGTGAAGGCCTTGCTGCCTCCCATGCCCGCATTGTTGACGAGCATGAACACTTCATAGTCCTGATTGATTTTCTCTGCCAAGGCCAATAATTCGTCCTTTTGACAGAGATTGGCGATAAAGGCTACGGAATGGGTGTGATAATACTGGTTGATTTCAGAACATGCCGTCTCCACGTTGCTGTTGGTTCCAATCATGATGGAGCTGATGCCTCGCTGTGCCAAAGCTATTGCCAGTTCCTTGCCCAATCCTCGGCTGGCGCCGGTGACCACTGCATACTGCCTGTTCATAATCAATTATCTATTAACTTTCAGTTTTCAGTTTTCAACTTTCAACTAATTCTCCTTGATGTCTTTCCTATAGCATCGTCTCCTAAAATAAGGTTCAGCCTCATATTTCTTCCAGATATGGGAGGCTACATTGGTTTCCAACTGCTGGGCGGTGAAGGCGTATTCGTAGCCTTTGGCGATAAAATTTTCGTGCAGCTGTTTGTGGTACAGCACGTGAATGCCAGTATGCATGTATTCCGGCAGTACTCCTGTGAGGTACATGTCCACGTATTTGTTTTTTCGCAGGGCTTTGACCACATGGTACCAGCCTCCGCCGGGGAACAGCCTGCCATTGGCTTTGCGGAAAGCCTGGCTTAACGAGGGCAAGCAAAAGGCAAAGCCCACTATTCTGCCAGTTTCATCCTCCAAAACGGAAGACAGCTTGGTGTCTGCCACCTGGAAATCCTCCTCAATAGTCCACTGGATTTCCTCGTCGGTCAAAGGAATGAAATTGAATATTTTGGCATAGCTCTGGTTCAGCACATGAAAAAACTCCATGCCGCATTTTTTCAAATCGTCCCTGTTTTTGAGATGGCGGAGTCTTACTTTGTATTTGCGTGAAAGAATGTCTGCCAAGCGGTCGAAGTTCTCTGGCAGTTCTTTGGAGACTTTGACTTTATATTGAATGTAGTCCACCTCTTTTTCAAAACCTATTTGTTCAATAAGTTGCGGATAGTATTCAAAGTTGTAGTCGGCACTGATGGAGGGGGTATGGTCGAAGCCTTCAACGAGCATGGCTTGTCTTTCCATGTTGGAGTAGCGGGAGGGACCACAGATTTCTGTCAGTTGCTGTTCACGTCCCCATTCTTCCACCTTGTCAATCAGGGCTTGGGCCACGTTGATGTCATCGATGGTGTCGAACCAGCCAAAGCGAATGCGTTTCTGCTGCTTCAGCTCGTTGCATTTGTGGTTGATGATGCCGGCGATACGCCCCACAATCTGATTGTCCTGGTAAGCCAGCCACATACGTATGTCGCAGAAAGCCAATGCGGGATGTCGTGTGAGTGTGTTGTATTCGCTGTTGTCCAACGGGGGAACATAATGCGCACAACCTTTGTATAGTTTTTTTGGGAAGTTAATAAACTCCCAAATATCCTTTCCTTTTGTTATCTCTTTGATTTCCATGCTGATATTATATGTGCTGATTGCCTATTCGGCTTGTTTGCTCTTAAGGAGATGCTGCTCCCATTTCCAGGCAGACTCTACCATGTCATTGATAGTATAACGACAGTGCCAGCCCAGTAATTCATTGGCGCGCCCACTGTTGCTGTAAATGGCTGGAACATCACCAGGTCTGCGTCCTCCGATGATGTAATTCAGTTTGATGCCATTGACTTTCTCGAAGGCATCGATGATTTCCAGAACCGATACACCATTGCCGCTACCTAAGTTAAAAGTCTCGCAGTTGCTTTCGTTTTTGCCGTTCATCAGGAACTGCAGCGCCTTCACATGGGCATCGGCAATGTCGCATACGTGGATATAGTCGCGGATGCAGGAGCCGTCGCGGGTGTCGTAGTCGGTGCCAAAAACTGTCAGTTGTTTCATCTTGCCGATAGCCACCTGCGTCACAATGGGCATCAGGTTGTTGGGCTTGTCGGGCGACAATTCACCGTTCAGGCCACTCATGTCATTACCGACAGGATTGAAATATCGAAGTATAACACTTTGGAAATCAGGATGTTGTTCGGCAAAGAAGTGTATCATCTGTTCGCCGATTTGTTTGGTATGGGCGTATGGACAGAAAGGTTTGCCGAAAGGAGTGGCTTCAGTGACGGGCAGTTCCTTCACATCGCCATACACCGAGGCAGAGGAGGAGAAAATCAACTGTGGAATGTGGTATTTTTCGCAGGCTTCCAGCACGTTCTCCAACGAGCCGAGGTTGTTGCGATAGTACATCAGCGGTTTTTCTACTGATTCGGGCACACACTTGTATGCGGCGAAATGGATGATGCCTGCTATGGGTGCTTCTTGCTCAATCATTGCGAAAAATGCTTTCTTGTCGCAGATGTCCACAGCGTGATGTTTGACACAAATTCCTGTGATTTCCTTAATTCGGCCAATGGTTTCCGGAGTGGAACGTACACAGTTGTCTACGGCCACAGCTTCAAATTCACCACTTCTGATCAGCTCGATAATGGTATGTGAGCCGATATATCCAGTACCTCCTGTGACAATGATTTTAGGTTTCATGAGCTTGCAAATTAGTTGAATTCCTGTTATGGAATAATACAAACTGCAAACTTACAAATAAAAATTGATTATTGCACAAAATTTTATTTGTTCTGTGATTATTTTTTTGTAAGTATACATGCTGATAGAGTGGTGACCATGAAAAGCGGTGTTTGCGTGCTTTCAGCACGGCTAATCGTTTACATTGTATAGTATATTACATGATAACACACTATTATCACTAGCCCAAAAAAGAAAATAACACCAACTGTCAATTGTCAACTGTTAATTGACAACTGCCAGCAGTTCCCCCACAACAAAACAGCTTCCCCCTACAAAGATAAGGTCGTCGGGGGCGGCGTCGGCGTTGGCTTGGCGGAAGGCATCGGCCACGGTGCCGACCACGAGGCATTGCAGTCCATGTTGCCTCATGAACTTGGCTAACTCATCGGCGGGAAGCGCTCGCTCAATCTTCGCTTGGCAGACGTAATAAAGGGCGTCTTTGGGTAACAGCGATACGGCTTTGTCAATGTCTTTGTCGCTTACCATGCCGAAGACCATTCGGAGCTGACGGCAGGGGTATTCTGCAAGCTGTTTCATGGTAAGGGCCAAACCTCCGGGATTGTGCCCCACATCGCAGATGGTCAGTGGCTCGCGACGCAACACCTGCCAACGGCCCTGGAAACCCGTGTTGCTGACCACATTGCGGATGGCCTGTGGCACCACGTCTTTCTCTGCGGGCCACAGTTCCTCGATGACTTCAGTCGCTTGCAAAAAGGTCTTTAGGTTTTTAAGCTGGTACTCGCCTTGAAGAGGCATTTGCAAATGTTCGTAAAGTATATTGCCCCAAACATCCTTCACGGTCAAATCCTCAAAATTGCCACTGAATTGGTATTCATCTTTTGTTACCAACCATAGAGGTGCGTCTTTCTGATTGGCAATATCTTCGAAAACGGGAAAACTCTCGGGGTCGAACTCGCCGATGACCACAGGGGTTTTAGGCTTGATAATACCAGCTTTCTCTTTGGCGATTTTGGCAATACTGTCGCCCAGCATCTGGGTGTGTTCCAAAGAAATGTTCGTGATGACGGAGAGTAGGGGAGAGAGCACGTTGGTAGCATCCAGGCGCCCTCCGAGGCCTACCTCAATCACAGCCACATCCACTTTTTGTTCCGCAAAATAGTGGAAAGCCAGGGCAGTGGTCATCTCGAAAAAGGAGGGCTCCAGCTGGTCGAATTGCGTTTTGAATTTGTCAAAGAAGGCCAGCACGGCTTCCTCGCTGATCATTTGGCCATTGAGGCGGATACGCTCGCGGAAATCCACCAGATGCGGGGAAGTGAAGAGTCCTGTTTTGCAGCCTCGTTCTTGAAAATAAGAAGACAGCAGGTGGGCAACGGAACCTTTGCCGTTGGTGCCGGCGATGTGCACGGCTTTGAATTTGCGTTCGGGATGGTCCAGAATGTCCATCAGGGCCTCGATATTCTCTAAACCCTCTTTGTAAGCGGCGCTGCCTATTTTATGATACATGGGATAAGCCTGGAAAATCTTATCCAACAATGCTTTATACATAATAAGATGATGTTTTCGGATTATTTGAAAACGATGATGCGCAGTTCTTCCTTGCCTTTGCGGTACTTGGCGGTTTTGGCCTTGGCCACGCAGTCGGCTTGGATGCGGCTGTTGGTGATGGTGGTGGGATATTTGCTGTTGTTGATGACACGGGCCTCCAGTACATTTCCGTTGGCATCCACGTGAACTTCCACATAAACAGTACCTGTTTCAGAAACGGTCAGGTCGGGCATGTACGTATAACCGCGGTTGCCGGTGCCATAACCGATACCGCCGCCGCTACCGCTGCCCTCACCAGGACCTAAACCACTACCACTTCCGCTACCTGTGCCTGTGCCACTTCCACCGCCACTTCCACCACCACGTCCGGGACGATAAGCGGCATTCATATCGGGTTTGGGTTCTTCCACCACAGGGGTCTTGTCTGCGGTGGTTTTGGGTTTGTGTGTGCCGCTGATAACGGGTGCTTCTTCGGCATTTTGTGTGGCCACGGGTACCGAGGAACTGACAGGTTGTGTCTTCTGTTGCGAGGCTTCGACACCGCCGCCGCCACCACCGGAGGTCAGCTCAATCAAAATGGCTTTTTTTGCGGGAGGAGGTGGCACCATCTCCGTGAAACCACAGCATATCATGAAAACCATCAACAATAGCATGGTGGCTGTTGTCACCCCTGCGGATATGATTTTATATTTTTTCTCTTTGTCCATTTGTTATTGTTCGATTTTACTACCCCGCCCTTCGGGCACCCCTTCTAACAGAAGGGGAATTAATGTTTTTTTATTCACCTCCAACCCTTCTTTATTTGAATTCTGAATTCTGAATTTTGAATTTTGAATTCTCTATCCCCTAACCACTATTCCCTAATCACTATTTCGCTTCGGTGGCCAGCACAATCTTATACCGGTCCGCTTCCTCGTATTCGTCGTTCAGCTGGTTCAGCACATCCATCAGCGCTACTACATTCTCAATAGGAACGGTCTTGTCGGCGCGCAGCACGATGGATTTGTTTTCCGAATTGTCATTTTGTGCCGCTTCTTGCAGGGCTGGCAGCAGCTCCTCGTAAGCAATGGGGGCCGACTGGTTGCTGCGGGGGTTCACATAATAGTTTTTGTCAGCATCAATGTACACCTCTATGTTTTTGGAGGCCAGCTGTTTGCCGGAGTTGCTCCGCGGCAGCAGCAGGTTGATGGCATTCGGCGCCACCAAGGTCGAGGTGATCATGAAAAAAATCAGCAACAAGAACACCAAGTCCGACATGGATGCCGAATTAAACTGTACGTTCTGTTTATTTTGCAGCTGTATATTCATCTTAATAAAATTAGCAAATTTGTAAATCAGCAAATTGGTTAATGAGTAATTTTATGCTCAAAGCCCAAAGCTCACTGCTCAAGGCAAAAACAAATTTTAGCCCATTAACTAATTAGCACATTGAAAATTACATGGGTTCGTGCAGCATGTCCATGAATTCCGTTGACTTGGCTTCCAGCATATACACCACGTTGGAGATACGGCTCACCAGAATGTTATAGAAGAAGTAAGCGATGATACCCACAATCAAACCACCCACGGTAGTGATCATGGCGGTGTAGATACCTGCCGACAGGGTGCTGACATCCAAATTGTTGGGATTGGCGGCCATGTTGTGGAAGGCAATCACCATACCGACTACCGTACCCAAGAAACCGAGCATTGGGCCGGCACCTGAGATGGTACCCACGATGGATACGCGCTTTTCCAGACGTTGGATTTCGAGCTTGCCTGTGTTCTCGATGGCGGTGGCAATGTCGTTGAGGGGTTTGCCCAAACGGGAAAGTCCTTTCTCAATCATGCGGGCCAACGGCGTGTCGTTGCCTTTGCACAAAGCAACGGCGGACTCGATTTTTCCGTCATGGATAAAATCGCGGATGTTGTTCATGAAGTTGCGGTCCACCTGACCTGCCTTGTTCAACACCAGCAGTCGTTCCACAAAAATGTAAATGGCCAGACACAGCATCAGGATAAGCGGAATCATAATCCACAGACTGTGAATGTCAAAAACCAATTCAAAAATGCTCAGCTGTTTTTCTGTAGCTTCGGCGACAGTCTCGCCAACAGTGTTTTCTACTTGTAATAATGTGAGATAATTCATAATCATGAAAATTTTGACAAAAATACGATTACTCCACTAATTTCATTTGCATTAGATAACGAAATTTCAAACATATTATTGTTAATATTCTTTTTTTTGAAAACATAATGCCATTATAAATTGAAGTATTTTTGTAAGATATTTATTTACCTTGAAATAATTGTGCTCTATGTATAACGCCAACCAAAAAAAGACAGCGGCGCGCCCTACTGGGAAGTCTGGGAAGATGGTGTCCAAGAAGGCCACTGCCAAGGATAAGAAAAGCAAGAAAAAAGGAAAAAAAGACGGAGAAAAGTCTTCCTCATCCTCTTCGGGTGGAGGATTGTTCGGTCCTCGCGCCATGCAGATTTACGGCGTATTGCTGATGGTATTCGCAATTCTGCTGTTGGTGTCTGTGGTGTCCTATTTCTTCCATCATGAGACAGATGTGTCACATGTGGTTTCGCACACTTCTCCCGAAAATGTTGCCGGTACTGTTGGTGCACATCTGGCTTACGTGTTTGTGGATGGCTGTATGGGCATCTTTTCGGTAGGTTTTGCCTTCCTGCTTTTCCTCTATGGTGTCCGCCTGACCTTTTCCAGATCTATCTTGCCCTTGTTCCGTACCACTGTCGCGACATTGCTAACCATGGCATGGCTGTCCATCACTTTGGGTGTGTTTGTCTATCAGTCTGACAAAGAGTTTTTGGCAGGTTCTTTCGGTACTTTCCTGTCACAGTTGGTGATTTCTGCCACTGGTAAACTGGTTGCTATTCTTCTTCTTATCGCTTTCTTACTGATAATCATGATTTTGTGTTATGGATTCTCGATGAATAGCTTGTTGAAACTGCGTATTCCGAAGCGTGATAAAACTGATGGAGAAGCAGAGAACAAGGAGATGGAAAGTCAGCAAAAGAAAGGAAGACGGAAATGGTTCGGAGGCAAGGATCAGGATGTGGACGAGGTTCAGTTTGAGCCGCAAACCGAAGATACAAAATTGTCTGATTTGTATATCACCAACAAGAATGAGTTGAGTGATGAATACCGTGGCAATGTGTATCATTTTGAGCCAAACGAGGGAGAAACCAAGGCGGAAACTCCCAATGAGCTGAAACTTGAGAGCGAGGATGATGGGTTTGATTTTTTGAATTCACAGAAAAAAGAAGCCAAAAAGTATGAGGAGGTGCCTTTCGAGGTGAAAATCGGAGGCGGCGAGTCTTCCACGGAAGATCCTTTCCAAGGAGAAGAGGATATGCTGGAACCTATTGATAATGAGGAAACTAATCCGGAAAATACTACAGAAGCTGTACCTGCTGAACCCCTGGAGGACTATGATCCCCGCAAGGATTTGTCTTTCTATCAATTTCCGACTTTGGACTTGCTGAATGACTATCCTGCCAAGGAAGCCAATGAGGAACAAATGCGCAAGGAGTTGACAGAGAAAAAGGTGCGTATCGAACAAACTTTGAATAATTTCGGCATCAGTATCAAGAATATTACGGCAACGGTGGGACCGACGGTCACGCTGTACGAGATTGTGCCGGCGGAAGGGGTGCGCATCAGCAAAATCAAGAACCTGGAGGACGATATTGCTTTGAGCCTCGCTGCTTTGGGTATCCGAATTATCGCTCCTATCCCAGGTCGTGGTACCATTGGTATAGAAGTGCCGAACAAGTCACCGAATATTGTGTCTATGAAGGATGTGCTGGCTTCCGACAAGTTCAAAAACAACAAGTATGAGCTGCCGATTGCCTTGGGTAAGACTATCAGTGACGAGCCTTTTGTGGTGGATTTGGCCAAGATGCCCCACGTATTGATGGCAGGTGCCACTGGTCAGGGCAAGTCAGTCGGTTTGAATGCCATCATCACTTCCTTGCTTTATACCAAGCATCCTTCGGAATTGAAATTTGTATTGGTGGACCCAAAGAAAGTGGAGTTCACGCTATACTCAGCTATTGAAAACCATTATCTGGCCAAGTTGCCCGATGTAGAAGAGGCCATTATCACCGATACCAAAAAAGTGGTGCGCACTTTGAATTCCTTGTGTGCTGAGATGGATCAGCGCTACGACTTGCTGAAGTTGGCAAAGACCCGTAATATCAAGGAATATAACGCCAAGTTCTGCTCCCGTAAGCTGTCGCCTGCCTTTGGCCACCGCTATTTGCCGTACATTGTGTTGATTATCGACGAGTTTGGCGATTTGATTATGACTGCAGGCCGGGAAGTGGAAATGCCCATTGCCCGTCTGGCCCAGCTGGCACGTGCCATCGGTATCCATTTGGTAATTGCCACCCAGCGTCCTTCTGTCAACATCATCACAGGTATTATCAAGGCCAACTTCCCGGCGCGTATCGCTTTCCGCGTCACCTCTGTTGTTGACTCGCGTACCATTCTCGATGGCAGCGGTGCCAACCAACTGATCGGTAAGGGCGATATGTTGATCTCCACGGGTAGTGATTTGATCCGTTTGCAGTGTGCATTTGTCGATACTCCCGAAGTGGAGCGGATTGTCAATTTCATTGAGGAACAGCAGGCTTATCCTGAACCCTTCCTCTTGCCGGAGGTGGCGGAAGAAACCAGCGATGAACGAGGCTCTGACAGTGGTGACGAGTTCGATTCGGACGAAATCGATCCTTTGTTCATGGATGCGGCCACATTGGTGGTGCAGACCCAGCAGGGTTCCACTTCCAGCATCCAGCGCAAAATGAAATTGGGTTACAACAGGGCAGGGCGTATCATGGACCAGCTAGAGGAATTTGGCATTGTAGGCCCGGCGGAACGCAGCGGAAAACCCCGGGAGGTGAAAGTGAAAACTTCTGAGGAGCTGAGAGTTATCTTGCAGAAAATGGGAATTCTTTAAACTTCTGAAAGAATGCTGCATCTTTAAATTAAATATATTGTATATTTGTAAATTGAATTCAGTGTGCAATCTTAAACATCAACAACAATGAAAAAATTAAGCCTCATCATCGGAATTTTTCTTTCGGTCTTCGCCTTGGCTGCGCAGGATGTTGACGGTGGTGCCACCGCAATTCTCAAGAAATTGTCCGGCAAATACACTGCATATTCTACAATGAAGATTGATTATACGTATAAATGTGAAAAAAACAATAAGGTGTTGGATTCCAAAAGCGGGGTGATGACGATAAAGGGGGACAAATATACTTTTGTCTTCGGTAATCAGACCAGCTATTGCGATGGCAAGACCTTATGGAACTATCAGAAAGATGTGAATGAGGTCTCCATCTTTGAATACATTGAAGAAGAAGATAACCTGCTGAATCCGGCCAAAATATTGAGCGATTGGGATAAAGAGTACCGCGCCAAATTCATCCGTGAGGAAAATGAAAACAACAAAGTGGTGCAGATTATCGACCTGATGCCGCTGAAGTCGAGTTCTTTCTATAAAATCAGACTGAAAATCGACAAGGCCAAACAGGAAATCATTAGCATTACCGCTTTTGAAAAAGATAATACCAGTTATAGCTATCATATCGACAAACTGGTTGTGAATACCACTATTGACGATGCCTCATTCACTTTCGACTTGAGTAAATACCCGGGTGTGGATGTGAATGACATGAGATAACTGAAAGCTGAAAGTTGAAAACTGAAAACTGAAAGTTGACCACTAATCTCTAAACATTAAACTCTAAACTCTAAACATTAAACATTAAACATTTGAACTCTGAATTTTGAACTTTGAATTCTAACCTCTAACCCCTTTCATGAAATCCTCCCCCCTGATCATCACGCTATTCGCACTGCTCCTTCTGTCTTCGTGCAGTTCCACCAAGATACTGAAGGACAATGAGTACATGCTGGTGAAAAATACGGTGACCATGGAAGATGTGAAAGGGGATGAGTTCTCGGGAATGGTAAATTATGTGCAACCATTGCCCAATAATAAGTTCATGGGCATTTTTAATTTGAAGACCTCGCTGTATGCAGAGGCCCAACCTAAAATCAGCAAAAAAACGGGAAAGTTGAAGGACAGCAAATTCCGCCGTTGGTTGAGGGAAAGTGTAGGAGAACCGCCAGTTCTTTTGGATTCTATCATGATTGAAAAATCGGAGGACCGTCTGAAAACCGTGATGAAGAAAAAGGGTTTTTTCCATGCCAATGTTAGTTCAGAAGTCGTCTTCCCCCGAAAGAAAAAGGCACAGGTGAATTATTTCGTACAAGCCAATGCCCCGTATTATGTCCGTAAAGTCAGTATGGATGTGCCCGAATATGAGTTCAGAAAGATTTTTGTCCTCAATTCTCGTGAAACAATGATCAAGAAAGGAATGCGCTATGACGAGGATTTGATTTCGGATGAAATTGACCGACTGGTGATGTTGTTAAGAAATGAGGGGTATTATTATGTCAATTCCTCCTTGTTTTATTGTGAAGTGGATACCATTGATGCGGCTCATTACTTGGACGAAAAAGGGAACAAGACCTTGACGCTGACTTTTGTGATGGATACCACCAATGCCGAGTTGGTGGAGAAATGCAAGTATCGCTATTACTTTGAGAATGTGTTTGTCCATCCGAATTATAATGTGCTTTTGGAAGAAACGGTGGATTATGATACCACACTTTTTTATACTTTCCGTCTGAAGAGTGACTCCACAACGTACTCTTTTATTACGCCCAAGATCAAGAAAAAATATAGGAAGAACGGAAAAATCAGGAAGGATTTCAAGTACAGGACCTTGACCGACAAGATTTATAGCAAGAAGGGAACCATGTATTCGGAGGATTTGTATTCACGATCAAGGAAGGGCTTGATGGATTTGAATAATTTCAGTGCGGTTGACATTGTCTTTACCGAAGATGTGGCCAAGCGTGATTCTGTAAATAAGACCGGCAGATTGAATTCGGAATACAAGTTGGTGAGACGAAAGGTACATACGATAGGGGGACAGGTGGATGTGCGTACGGATAAAAGCGGTCTGTCGTTCACGTATGGCAATAAAAATATCTTCAAAGGAGCCGAAAATTTGACTTTTAATATCTACGGCAACTACTTTTATTATTCTAAATTGTATCAGTATCCTGAATTTGGAGCCAACGTGAAGTTGGATTTTCCCCGACTGTTTTTATTCAAGCATTTTGAGAATCCCAATGCGTTGAAATACTACACTTCTGTGATTTTGGGAACTACCTATTCGGGTTTGTATAAAAGATGGATGTTTAATGCGAGTTACTCCTATACCATTCATCCCAATATCAATATGAGTCATGAAATCATGCCTGTCGAGTTAAGAACCATTAACACGGATGAATCCAGAGGACTTCTGTATTGGTCTTATTATCCGAGTTCCTATCATGCCCGATTCAATAGGTTTTTCCTCCTTTCATTGAGATACACGTTTAATTATGTGGTGCCTTTCAAACAAAGCAGCCAAAAAAACAATATGCGATTCATATTGACAGCTGAGTCCAGTGGTATGCTTCTGACAGGACTGAATGCCTTGTTCTCTCCGCAAAAGCGTTGGATGATGGGAACCTATGGGTATGTTTGTTATGAGGGACTGGAATTCATTTTTAAGTATAGCCGTACGATTAATGACAATAACTCATTTGCCATGCGTCTGAATGCGGGATTCAAGCTGCCTATTGGACAGGGAAGTATAATTCCATACGAATTGGGTTATTATTTGGGAGGCAGCAACAGTATGAGAGGCTTTCCGTTCAGAGGTGTGGGACCTGGCTCATTTTATAGTCCCCGACAAGTGGAATATACCGGTGACGTGAAATTGGAATTGAATTTGGAATATAGAGGTACTATCTATAAGGCCTTCAAATATGGTGTGTTTATTGATGCAGGCAATGTGTGGATGTCTCAAAAATACAATGGTATGGAGAATGCGGAGTTTGATTTCAGACGTTTCTACAAGGAACTCGCATTGTGTGCTGGTGTGGGAATCCGCTTGGATTTCAACTTCTTCATCATTCGTCTGGATTATGCTGTGCCGTTCTATGATCCCCGCCTTCAAGCTATTGGAGCAGGTGCGTGGATCAATAAGAAATGGGTAGAAGGCAAAACAAAAAATGATAAGCTCTGGTATTGGGCACAGGGGTTCAAATTCGCAATTGGTCATGCTTTCTAAAGAGGAATTCCAAACCCGTTTTTGTCGACAGATTCCGTTTGTGCCAACGCAGGGACAGGAAACGGCTATCAGCATGTTGTCGGAGTTTGTCACCATGCCGCAGACCAATGCTTTGTTTGTACTGAAGGGCTATGCTGGTACAGGTAAGACTACCTTGGTCAGCGCTTTGGTGAAGACGCTGAACCAGTTGCGACAAAGGGTGGTCTTGTTGGCCCCGACAGGCCGTGCGGCGAAGGTCTTTTCGGTATACTCGGGAAATAAAGCTTTCACTATCCATAAGCATATATACAGGGTGCAAATGCAGGAGGGTATGCTGCATTTCAGCAGGAAAGAAAATAAATTGAATAACACGTTGTTCATCGTGGACGAGGTGTCGATGATTTCCGATTCGCAGCAGCGCTCCGACTTGTTTTCATCTCGGAGTGTGCTGGACGACCTGATCAATTTTGTATTTGAAGGAAGTCAGAACAAATTGTTGTTTATTGGTGATGATGCCCAGCTGCCGCCGGTTCATGCCGATGAAAGCCCTGCATTGCAAATTGACTATCTGCGTCATTCTTTCAATCTGAATCTGTCCACCTGCCAGCTGACGGATGTGGTGCGACAAGCGTTGGATTCAGGTATTTTATACAATGCCAATCAGTTGAGAAATAAGCTCAGGTATCAGGATTATGGATTTCCCTTCTTTTGCGAAGAGAATTTTCCTGATTTTCAACGCATTTCGGGTGCTACCCTGGAGGATGAGCTGAATACGCTGTACAATCATTACGACCACGATGAAATTGTGACCATAACCCGTTCAAACAAAAGGGCTTTCATGTTCAATAGTGAGATCCGAAACAGGATTTTGTTTCGGGAAAACCAGATTGCGGCTGGCGACTATCTGATGGCGGTGAAAAATAATTACTATTGGGTGGATGAGGGCTCTGAAGTGGGCTTTATTGCCAATGGAGATATTATGGAGATATTGGCAATCAATAAGATACAGGAAATCTATGGCTTTCATTTTGCGGATGTGACTGTGCGCTTGTGCGATTATCCGCAGTATCCGAATATCGATGTGAAGCTTATTCTGGAGAGTCTGGATTGTGAGGCTGCCTCACTGACGCAAGAGGACAGCAACCGGCTGTATCAGGAGGTGTCGATGGATTATCAGGATATTGCCAATAAGCGCCTTCGTTATCTGAAAATCAAGAACGATCCTTTTTTGAATGCGGTGCAGGTGAAATTCGCCTATTCGCTCACGTGTCACAAGACCCAGGGAGGCCAGTGGAAAGTCGTGTTTGTGGATCAGGGCTATTTGCCGGATGATGCGGTGGACAAGGAATTTGTCCGTTGGCTGTATACTGCTTTGACGCGTGCCACTGAAAAGGTTTATCTCATTAATTTTAAGGAAGAGATGTTCGAAAAAAATAGGGGCGAATGATTACGCCCCTATTTTTTTTATTTAATTTCGCAATGTGGTATCGGTAGCAATTTGAATAGGTTCTTCCGGTGTTTGTCGTCGATGCGTGCCTTGGTGTCAGGATCGTCACATACTCCTGTGCGGATATAGCGGTCGAGTACAGCGTAAGTGAAACCGAGATTGTCCTCATCGCTCTTGCCGCAAAGCCCGTCGGACGGAGTTTTCTCCACCAGTTCGATGGGTAGACCGAGTTCTTTGCCAATGGCTTTCACTTCCTGCACGGTCAGTCCGCCAAGAGGCGAGAAGTCACCGGCGGCATCGCCATAGCGGGTGCTATAACCCACCCAGTCCTCGGAGAGGTTACAGGTATTGGCCACACGGCCGTTCATGGATTGCGATACCGCATAAAGAGTGGTCATCCTGAGGCGCGGCGGCAGGTTTTGGATGGTCTGCGTGCTAATGTCCGTGCCTAAGCTTTTCAGCTGTGTGCTTACAGCGGCTTCGATGGCTTTGTATGTTTCGCCGATATTGACGCAGCAATGGCGTATGCCGAGATGCCGGATAAGCTTCATGCTGTCGTCGATGTCGGGTTGAACCCCGTTGGGCATGGTTACGCCAATCACGCGGTTAGTACCCAAAGCCTCGGCGCATAACGCGGCCACCACACTGCTGTCCTTGCCTCCGGAAATGCCTATAACGGCATTGCAGCTAGGTCCGTTTTCTTCAAACCAGTCCCGTATCCACTGGACGACTTTGTCTTTTGCCACTTTTGCGTTGAAAGATTGCATATTCTCCGGCAAAATATTAGTCAATGGTAAAGTTTTTCAACAGGTTGTTAGCATCTTCCAGTTGTTTGTTCAAACTGTTACGTTTTGCGTTTGCTTTGGCAATTTTATCCTGCAATTTCTTGATTTCTTTGTCGTTCTTTGACTGGTCTTTGTTAGCGCTTTCGATTTGTTTTTTCAGATCTTCAATACTCTTTTTCAGCATATATTTTTCAACAACTTTGGGTAACTTCAACATGAAATCCTTGATGTTGTTGGCTGCGTTCGCGTCGTTGGCTGAGGAAATGGTGTTCAGATTACCTAAACTGAAAACAAAGATAACGTCTGAAGAGAGGTCCTTCTTTTTACCTTTTTGAACGGCTTTGAAATAAATGTCATAGGTGCCGTCGCCGATATAGGGGCATTTCTGAGCTTTGTATGAAGTGTACTTGTCTTCGGTTTTGGGTTTTGTCAGCCCTTTTTCTGTCAGATATTCTGTAATAGCCGTGGTGGCGCTTTTACTGTCAGCTTTTGGAATATTAATGGTGAATCCGTTGACCTGGTTTTTGAGAAGTGTTACAGAACCTTCGCTAACGGATTGGGCAAAAGCGAATGAAATGCATGCCACAAATGCAAGTGTCAAAGTGAATAATTTTTTCATGATGTTTTGTTTTAGGTTATTATTATATGTTGATTATTTTATTCTAAACTGCAAAAATACGAAAAAAATCGAATAGAAATATAAATTTTTATATTTCTAATGGATTATAAGAAAATGCTGTTGTGGCATACACGAAATGATATTTTTTTTACTTTTGCAGATTCATATTTATCCAATCAGATTTTTATAATTGGAGAATAATATGGATGAGGGTAAATTCAAGCGTATTTTTTTCAAAGAATTCAAATCCATTCCCATGAACAGTCAAGACACCATCTGCTCCATTTCCACGCCCCAGGGAATCGGGGCGATTGCCATCATACGTATGTCGGGACCGCAGTCTTTCACGATTGCTCAACCTCTGTTTGATTTTGATTTTGCAGAGCTGAGACCATCGGTGACGAAGTATGCGGAACTGAAAGACAAGGGCCAGTTGATCGACCAGGTGATGGTGGTGAAATATGCCGCCCCTCATTCCTATACGGGCGAGGATATGGTGGAGATTTCATGTCATGGCTCAACTTACATCCAGCGGAAAATTTTGGAATTGCTGATAGAACACGGGTGCCGCATGGCCAACCCTGGCGAATACACCATGCGCGCTTTTATGAATGGAAAGATGGATTTGCCTCAGGCTGAAGCTGTTGGTGATTTGATTGATTCCCAGTCCGAGGCTTCTCATCATCTGGCGGTAAACCAGTTGAAAGGGGCTTTCTCCGCCCGCTTGAAAGCCTTGCGCACCCAGTTTGTGGAGTTTGCCTCCCTGCTTGAACTTGAGCTGGATTTCAGCGAGGAAGATGTGCAATTCGCCAACCGCGAGCGACTGTCATCCCTGTTGGCAGAGATAAAAAGCGAGGTAAACGGCCTGATTGACAGCTTTAAGGCGGGCAATGCCATCAAAAGCGGTGTGCCGGTGGTGATTATCGGCAAACCTAACGTGGGCAAATCGACTTTGCTGAATACTTTGCTTCACGACGAGCGTGCTATAGTGTCGAATATTCCCGGTACTACCCGCGATACTATTGAGGATGTGCTGAATATAGGTGGTGTGACTTTCCGTTTTATCGACACTGCAGGCATCAGAACCTCGGAAGACGAGATTGAGAATTTCGGTATTGAGCGAACGTATCAGGCGGTGGCAAAAGCGGATATCATCCTTTATATGGTGGATGCCACGGCTACGTCTATTGAGGAGATTCAGGAAGAAATTGATTTTCTGAAAGAAGTGGTGGATATGGCGGATAAGAAGCTGATACTGGTGGCTAACAAGATTGATAGTCTGACAGAGATGCCTCGCCAGTTGATGCATCTGAAAGAATACGAGGTGGTGTATATCTCTGCCAAGCGTAATGTGAATATTGAGGCGATTACTGACCAGCTGCTGGCGGTGGCGGCTACCCACCGCATGTCGGACCAAGCCATGATGACGAATGTGCGTCATTATGATAATTTTTTGAAAATCAGATATTCCATTGAAAATATTGAAAGAGGATTTGCCGAAAATGTGTCCACCGACTTGATAGCGATTGACGTGCGTGATGCCCTGCATCATTTGGGGGTGGTAACTGGAGAAATCGCTACCGACGAAATCCTGAACACTGTCTTCGGCCGCTTCTGCATAGGAAAATGATTTCTTTAATGAGCAAATTAGTAAATGAAATTAAGAACTAAGAATTAAAACTTGAATTTTGAATTTTGAATTCTGAATTCTGTACCCTGTAACCTAAAACCTGAAATGCACCACCTACTGTTTGATGATATGTCCCAGTGCTCCGATACGGAAGTTCGTCACTTGCTGCCTTTGGTGAGTGCGCAGCGACGGGAGCAGGCCCTTCGGTTCAAGCATCTCTTTGGACAGTATGCTTGTCTGAAATCCTACGAAATGCTGAAACAATGCGTAGAGGAGGCCATTTCAGATGTTTCAGAAGAGACGGAATTTAAACATCGTTTGCAAGAATGGAACGGCTTGTTTGTCTATAACGAGCACGGCAAGCCTTTTATGCAAGATGCCCATACAGGGAAGGCTATTGAGGCGGTGGATTTCAGCATCAGCCATTGCAAAGAGGGGATAGCAGTGGCTTTGGACAGTCATCCGATAGGGGTAGATATAGAGAGTTTCAGGCAGTATACCGAGAGTCTCTTGCAGAAAACCATGAATGAGCAGGAAATATTGCTGATAAAGAATGCGATAGATCCCAGTGTCGAGTTTATCCGTTTGTGGACGCAGAAGGAGGCCTTGCTGAAAATGTTGGGTACCGGAATTGTGGATGAACTGCCGGATGTGCTCGAGTGGCTGCCGCAGCATCTTTCCTGCCAAATGCGAACCTTAGTGAACGAAGCGAAGGGCTACGCGTATTCTGTGATAGTTTACAGTTAATAGTTAACAATTAATAATAATCGAAAATACAATTTCTATGAAAAAACTCTTTACTTTTTTGATGATAATGGTTTTTGTTGTGGCTTCCATGGCGCAAGTTATGCAAGAACAGTATGTGCAGTACTTCTTGGTAAGTTCGTTATATGATAATCATGCCTGTATGCAAAGAGCGCAAATAGAGGGAGCATGGTTAAATTCAGGGATAAATCAAGAGGATGGTCTGCCGTGTCTGGGGACAGCCACAGTGACCGACATAGACGGCAATATATACAACACAGTGAAAATCGGTGACCAGTGTTGGATGAAGGAAAATTTGCGCACCACACGCTATGCCGATGGTACTTTTATCCCCTTAAGTACAGGTGGCAGCGAAAAAAAGGCATGTCGTTATAATCCCAACAATGATGCAGGCAACGTGCCCATGTATGGCTATCTTTATAACTGGTACGCAGTGATGCATGATGCCAGTAGCAGTAGCAGTAACCCCAGTGGTATCCAGGGTATCTGTCCTACAGGTTGGCATGTCCCGAGCGATGCAGAATGGACACAGCTTGAAGACTATGTGAGTGGCCAGACCAAGTACCAGTGTGACGGTAGTCGCTTTGATATAGCCAAGGCATTGGCATCCACGATAGGATGGGATATCAGCTCGAAGACATGTAGCATAGGTAATAATCCAAGTACGAACAATGCTACAGGTTTTTCAGCCCTTCCTGCTGGCCACTTTGATGTTGTTGACAATGGTGACGGCGAAACCAATAAATATTATAATATCGGTAGAAGGGCTACCTTTTGGAGTGCTACGTGGGATGGAGAAGGCTTTGCAACAATCAATGCTCTCTTTTACCATAATTCCTTTTGTCGCACTGGCAACTCCCTCATGAGAAATGGCTATTCGGTCCGTTGCGTTCGCGATTGATTCAGTTAACAGTTGACAATTTGATACCCTGATACTTGTAAACTAAAAAAGGCATCTCCATGAGATGCCTTCTTATATTTCAATGTTCAACTTCCAACTTTAAACTTTCAGTTTTCAGTTTTCAGTTTTCAGTTTGTTAGTACAGGAAGCTCAGCAGGATACCTGCGGCCACCGCACTACCGATTACACCGGCCACATTGGGACCCATGGCGTGCATCAGCAGGAAGTTGGTCTTGTCGTATTTCAGACCTTCCACATTGGACACACGGGCACTGTCGGGAACAGCGGACACACCGGAGTTACCAATGAGCGGGTTGATCTTGTTACCTTCTTTCAGGAAGAGGTTGAACAGCTTGACGAACAGCACACCGCAAGCGGTAGCGATAACGAAAGAGAAAGCACCCAACACGAAGATGAGGATGGATTCCACTTTCAGGAAGGTGCTGGCCTGGGTGGAGCAACCCACGGTCAAACCGATCAGAATGGTCACGATGTCGATCAGGGCGTTGGAAGCGGTGTTGGCCAGACGTTTGGTCACAGAGCTTTCTTTCAGCAAGTTACCGAAGAACAACATACCCAGCAAGGGAAGACCTGTAGGTACGAGGAAAGCGGTCAAGAGGATGCATAAGAGGGGGAACATGACTTTCTCTCTGTGGCTGACGGCTCTTGGGGGACGCATTCTGATAAGGCGTTCCTTCGGAGTAGTGAGCAGACGCATGATAGGCGGCTGGATCACCGGCACCAGGGCCATATAGGAATAAGCTGAAATGGCGATAGCACCCATCAAGCTGGGAGCCAGCTTGGAGGAGATGAAGATGGCGGTAGGACCGTCAGCACCACCGATGATACCGATAGCACCGGCTTCCATGGGGGTGAAACCCAGAGCCAGAGAAGCGGCGTAGGCGGCGAAGATACCGCACTGCGCGGCGGCACCGATCAAAATCAGCTTGGGATTGGAAATCAAGGCGGAGAAGTCGGTCATGGCTCCGATGCCGAGGAAAATCAGCGGCGGATACACACCCTTCAACACACCGAAATACAGGTAGTTGAGCACGGAACCGTTCTCATAGACACCCACCTGCAAACCATCGGTGAAGGGAATGTTACCCAAGATGATACCGAAACCGATGGGAATCAGCAGCATGGGCTCGTACTCCTTCGTGATGGCAAGGGTGATGAAGATCAGACCGACAACAATCATAATCAGGTTACCCCATTCGCAGTTGGCGAAGCCGGAGTAATTGAAGAACTGTTGCAGACCTTCTATAAAAAATTCCTTCATTATTCTGTAGTTTTAGGTTTTTGACAATAGTTGATAATTATTCTAAAACGATGAGCACATCACCTTCCATAACGGAGTCACCCTTGCGGGCTCTGATCTGCTTGATCACGCCGTCCTTGGGAGCGTCAATGTTGTTCTCCATCTTCATGGCTTCGAGCATCATCACATGCTGGCCGGCTTTGACTGCGTCGCCTTCGTGTACGAATACGTCGAGCACCACACCAGGAAGCGGTGACTTGATGCTGGCGCCGCTGGTGGGAGCGGCTGGAGCCTGAGCCACGGTAGCCTTGGGGGCTGCGGCTTGAGGCACAGCGGGAGCTGCCACTTTCACCACTTTCGGTTGGGGAACCTTGAGGTCATCCATCTCTAACTCAACGGTATAGGGAGTGCGGTTCACCTCCACTGCTGCCTTGCCGTCTTCGATGTTGTTGATGTCAACGGTGTATTTGTTGCCGTTAATCGTAAATTTATAGGTTTTCATTTCTTTCTTCTTGTTTTGATTAATAATTCCGTTATCTGCGTCTTATGACCTTTTTCATGAGCAGATTCTTCTGAGCCCATGGAGAGTAGTGTTTTGACGGCATGTCGATGGTGATCACTTCACTTTCCTCGTCATGCTGGCTGTTGAAGAACAGATGCAGAGCCATGGTGATGGCAGCCAGTTCCTCGCCAGTGGGACCCACTTCATTGGCGGCGACTTTAACCGTGCTGGTAGCTGCAACAGTGTCGGCCACTTGCTCTTTCTTGGCCTTGCGGTCTTTGCGGGTGGCGGTGTAGCCGAAAATCTTCAGCATGATGAAAATCATGATCAGCGCGGCAAACACCACACTGATGGAGATGACGGCCAAACCGATACCGTGCGGGTCACTCTTCTGCAAATGCTCCGACTTGGTGGCACCCATCTGTACTTTGTTTACAGAACCGGGGGTGGCGTAGGGGAGCATACCCATGTTTTTGACTTTCTTGCCGTTTTCCACCTTGGTGCTGATGCCGTCGTCGTAGCAACCGAAAGATTGCGTGGAGGTCAGCAGCGCTTCGGGATAGACAAACATATCAATCAGAGTCTTGCCGTTGGAGTTGATCAGGGCAATGTAATGAGTGCTCGACGTGTTGGGGTCGATGTTTGTGTGATAAGTTCCGTATAAGGGGGAATTATCCAAGAAGAATACCTTCGAACTTCTCTGGGGAATCCAGGTCGTAGGGTCGGTGGTGGGAATACGGTACCATCTGCTGGCGTCGCCTTTGGACAAGCCCGTGGTGTCGTCGGTCAGATAGCAGCCGGCGATGTTAACCTGGTTGTATGAGGTGTTGAAAATTTCAATCCAGGGCACATGGCGACCATATTCGTCAACATAGTTTGAATCGTTGACCACCAGCATCTCATTGAGACGCAAGTCGGTAACCTGCTGTCCAAACAAAACCATGCTGCTGCACAAAACGATGCAAAGCGTTAAAATTCTGTGTTTTATGTTCATAGTGACTTGTTTTAATTAAGAACTAAGAATTAAGAGTTAAGAGTAATGAGTTGTTTGTTGAATTTTTAATTCCCCTTCTTTTAGAAGGGGTGGCCGGAGGCCGGGGTAGTAGTGTAGTTCTTAGTTTTTAGTTCTTAGTTTTTAATTTTACAATGGCAGGTTATCGTGTTTCTTAGCAGGGTTCTCCAAACGTTTGTTACGCAGGGATTCCAGGGCTCTGATGACACGGAAACGGGTGTTGCGAGGTTCGATAACATCGTCGATGTAGCCATACTTGGCAGCCACATACGGATTGGCGAAAGCGTCTCTGTATTCGGCTTCTTTTTCGGCGATGAACTCGGCCTGTTTCTGAGGATCCTCGATAGCCTTGATGTCCTTGCCCATGAGGATTTCCACAGCGCCCTTGCCGCCCATAACAGCGATTTCAGCGGTCGGCCATGCGTAGTTGATGTCGCCGCGCAGGTGTTTGGAGCTCATCACGCAGTAAGCACCACCGTAGTTCTTACGCAGGATAACCGTGACTTTCGGAACGGTGCATTCGCCGTAAGCGTACAGCAATTTGGCGCCGTGCAGGATGATGCCGCCATATTCCTGAGCCGTGCCAGGCAGGAAGCCGGGAACGTCGACGAGGGTGACAATCGGAATGTTGAAGGCGTCGCAGAAACGGACGAAACGGGCGCCTTTTCTGGAAGCGTTGATGTCCAACACACCGGCCAGATACTTGGGCTGGTTGGCCACGATACCCACTGCGATACCGTTAAAACGGGCGAAACCGATGATGATATTGGGGGCGTAGTTGGGCTGGATTTCCAGGAACTTGCCGTTATCCACGATACCATTGATAACTTCCTTTACATCGTATGGTTTGTTGGGATTGTCGGGAATGATGGCGTTCAAAGCGTCGTCCAGACGGTTGATAGGATCTTCGCAGGGAACATAAGGCGGTTCTTCCATGTTGTTGGAAGGCAGGTAAGACATCAGTTCGCGCAACAGGGCGATACCTTCCTCTTCGGTGTCAACGGCGAAATGGGCCACACCGGATTTGGAGGAGTGGATGGAGGCGCCACCGAGGTCCTCAACGGTCACATCCTCGTTGGTCACGGTTTTCACCACTTTGGGACCAGTAACGAACATGTAGCTGGTGTTTTTGCGCATCATGATGAAGTCGGTGAGGGCGGGGGAGTATACAGCACCACCGGCGCAGGGACCGAAGATGGCAGAAATCTGTGGTACCACACCTGAAGCCAAGATGTTACGCTGGAAGATTTCAGCGTAGCCAGCCAAGCTGTTCACACCTTCCTGAATACGTGCTCCACCGGAATCGTTGAAGCCGACCACAGGAGCACCGACCTTCATGGCCTGATCCATCACCTTGCAGATTTTCTGAGCGAAGGTTTCGGACAGAGAACCGCCGAAAACGGTGAAGTCCTGAGAGAATACATAGACCAAACGGCCTTCTACGGTACCATAGCCGGTAACTACACCGTCAGACAGGTATTTTTCTTTTTCCAGACCGAAGTTGGTACAACGGTGGGTGACAAACATGTCGAATTCCTCGAAGCTACCTTCATCAAGGAACATGAGGATGCGTTCACGAGCTGTGAATTTTCCTTGGGAGTGCTGCTTGTCGATGCGCTTTTCACCGCCACCCAAACGGGCCTTGACACGCAGTTCCAACAGTTCGTTAATTTTTTCTTGCATTGTCATAAGTAGATGAAATTTAATGATTTATATTTGAATTGTTTTGTTGATTTATAGTCTGAAATTCAACTGTTTGCACTTTTATCCATTTAATCTGCAAAGATAGAAAAAAAATCGCTTAATATTATATTTTACAAATATATTTTTTGAGCTAAAAGATAGAAAAAAACACGTTTTTTGCAATAAAAAAGCCGTTGCCCGAATTTATGGAGCAACGGCCTGAAAACACACACAACTGCAATAGAATATTGTCTTACAACTACATGACGCTTTATACCCCGAAAACGTTACAATGAAAATGGAATTTTTCAAAATCCTGTCAGCATCATGAAAATGCCGATGCCGAGATAATTGCCGACAGCGTAGCCGAGCAAGCCGATGGCAATACCAGGCAGAATAATGTTCTTGTTGTTCAGTACAGCGGCTACCATAGGTACGAAAGGTGGTGAGTTGATCAACGCTATGGAACTGACTAACACAAGGTCCCCGTTGATTTTGAATATTTTGCTTACAATGAGTTTCCCGCAAAAGATGATCAGAATGAGGTATAATCCCGTAACAATCAAATCATAACCTGAAACTATAAGAAAAAGATGTTGTGGTAGATTCACTGCTTTTGAAACTGGTGCGAGGTTGGGAATACCTCCGATGTAGATGCCGGTCATCACCGCGCTGATTTTCGCATAGTCAATGTCGGAAATCTGGGCATTTTGTGCCATTCCATGAAAGAGATAGAAACCGGCAATGGTGACACTTAGTACGCTTACAATCCCAATTACAAAGGTCTTGATAACCGATTTGGTGGACCACATTTATTTTGAAAGAGCTAAAATAACCTTTTTTATCATACCTGCGCTATAAAAATGAGTCTTTGTCTCATAATAAAATCCCGAGGCTCTTCACCCCGGGATTTTTTAGTTGAAAGTTGAAAATTGAAAACTTTCAACATTCAGTTTTCAGTTCTCAGTTGATTAGTATCCGAAAATCTCTTCCAAGCTGAGTTTCGTGATCTTTCCGTATTTCTCCAAACCTTTGAAGTCCACTTCGTTTTCGTTACCCAAAACTACAACGGTGTGCTTTTGGCCTTTGATGTAGGTCTTGTTGAAGTTCACCACATCGTTGAGGGTCATCTTCTGGATGGCATTGAAATCTTCTTTATCAGTAGGAGCTTTCAGGCCTTTTTCCTCGCAGTTCAGGTAGTAGTTGATGATGCTCATCTTACGAATACGGTTGGTTCTGTATTCTGACGTCAGAGCGGTCTTGGCAATGTCGAAGTTCAGTTCTGAAACCGGCATGTTATCCAACAAATCGGTGAAGGCTTCCAAAGCGTCGATCAGCTTGTCATTCTGGGTGCCGATGTGGGTCATGTTGTAGGTGTAACGGCCTTTTTCGTTGGGTTCAACAAAGTAAGCGGCGGCGGTGTAGGCCAGGGAGCGTTTCTCGCGGATTTCCTGGAATACGATGGAGTTCATGCTGCCACCGAAATACTCGTTGTACATCTCGATCTGCGGACTGAGAGTCCAGTTGGCGGGAATAGAGGTGTTCAGCTGGCGGCACAGGGACTGTTTGGCATCGTAGTGAGCGAAATACACCTTGTTTTCCTTGGTCTGCAGACGGTCGAAGTCGGGGTTCTGCTTCATGGGTTTCTTGGCAGGATGCACACTGTGCTTGTCGGTGATCACCTTCTGCAAGTCGGCAAGACTCATGTCGCCATAGTACATGATGCGCTGCGGCTGTGAGGTCATGGTCTTGATCTGGTTGATGACATCCTGAGCTTTGATCTTCTGAACTTCTTCGTTGGTGACCAGATATTTGCGCATGTTGTCCTTGCCGTAGGAAGCGTATGACAGCATTCTCTGGAAGATGGTGTTCTGGCGTGACTTGGCATCTTGGCGCTGTTTCAGTACATTGCTGATGGAGTTCTGCACAGATTCTTCGGAAATTTTGGGGTTATTCAAAATGTCTTCCACGATGGCGATAGCTTTCTCCATGTTTTCGCTCAAACCGGAGATGCTTACACGGGCGTACTTGTCGCCAAAACTGATGCTATAGTCGCAGGCGAGGTCGTACATTTCACGGTTGATTTGGCTGAGGGTGCGGTTCTCGCTTTCTAATTGGTCGAGGAAATTGTTGGTGATGCCGGCTTTCTTATCATACAGAGAGCCGTAGTTGTAGCGGTAGTACAGCTGGAAGCGGCCGTTGTCAGTGTTTTTGACATATAAAATCTCGTTGCCATTGGCTTTGCCTTTTTGCATGTCTTTGTTGAAATCCACAAATACGGGGCTGATGGGTTCCACTTTGATTTTCTTGATGTCTTGTAGGAATTTGCTTTCCACATCGCGGTTGATCACAACGGGGGTGATTTCGGGCTTCTCCACTTTCTGCACGTTGCGCTGCTCGCCCTGACGTTTGTAAACCACTACATAATTGTTATTCTTGAAAGTACGTCTGGCGAAGTCGATGACGTCTTCCTTGGTCACTTGGCTCATGTTATCGGTTTCATTCAGCACATCCTGCCAGCTCATGTGGGCGAGGTAAGCCATGGCCATAGCCATAGCGCGGTTGTTGTTGTTCTCCACCTGGGTCATTTGGCTGAGTTTGCGGTTGTTGATAGCGGCGGTGAGCAGGTCAGCATCCCAGTCGCCGGATTTCAGAATGTCAATTTGTTTCAGCAAGAGGTCTTTCAGTTCTTCCAAGGTCTGGCCCTGTTTGGGTCTACCAGCCAAACGGAAATAAGCATAATCGTTCAGGTCGCTTACACCTGAGGAGGCGTATTGTGCCAGTTGTTTCTGGTTGATATTTTCGTCCATGATACCGCAGGAACCATTCATCAACACTGCGTCGGCCATCTCGGCCAATAGCACGTCGCGTGAGCCGGTACCGGCATCGATACGGAAACCGATTTGCAGGTTTTCTGCTTCAAGTCCATAAACATCCACTACCTTCACTTCACGGATAGGATTCTCTTTCACGTAAGTGAAGTCAGGGATGAAACGAGGCTGGAGTTTTCCAAAATATTTGTCAATCAGTTTGATAGCTTCTTCTGGGTCGAAATCACCGGCCATGGCGATACAGTAGTTGTTGGGCACATAATAAGTTCTGTAGTGCTTGTTGATATTGGTCAGTGAGGGGTTCTTCAGGTGTTCAACAGTACCGATGGTAGTCTGGGTACCGTAAGGATGATGAGGGAACAGTGCCTCGTTCATTTTTTCGTAGGCGGTACGGCTGTCGTTGGCCATGTTCATGTTTTTCTCTTCATAAACGGTTTCCAGCTCGGTGTGGAACAAACGGAATACAGCGTTGGAGAAACGATCGCTTTCAATCATCAGCCAGCGTTCCAACTCATTGCTGGGGATATTTTCCTGATATACAGTCATATCGTTGGAAGTAAAAGCGTTGGTTCCCTGTGAGCCGATAACCGACATCAGCTTGTCGTATTCGTTGGGAATGGCATACTTGGAAGCCTCGTAAGATACGGAGTCTATCAGATGATAGATCGCTTTACGCTTGGCAGGGTCGGTGGTGTGATTATACACTTCGTACAGTCTTTCGATTTCCTTCAGCTGCACTTGCTCTTTGGCCCAGTCGAGGGTGCCGAAATTGGTGGTACCCTTGAACATCAGGTGCTCGAGGTAGTGTGACAGACCTGTGGATTCGGCGGGGTCGTTCTTGCTACCCACGCGTACGGCGATGAGGGTCTGGATACGGGGTTCATCCTTGTTGACGGACATGAAGACCTGCAGACCGTTGTCCAAAGTGTAATGGATCACGTTCATCGGATCATTCTGGTAAGTCTCTTTTTTGTAATTTTGGGCATTAAGAGTGATGCCGGTGAGACAGAAAACGGCGATCAGCAATCCCGAGATTAATTTGTGTTTCATTTTGTATATATTAAAATTTGATAATTAAAATTTCCGCTGCAAAGGTAGTGAAAATTTCTTAATTAGCAAATTAGTTAATTAGCAAATTAGCAAATTAGCAAATGTGCAAATTATCAATGTGCTAATGTGCCAATGAATTAATTCATAATCCATAATCCAAAACCTCCTAAACACTAAACATTAACCATTAATCGCTAACAATTAACCATTAACCTCACAGCCCACAGCTCGCAACTCATAGCTGAAAAACACTAAACATTTGAATTTTTAATTCTGGTTTTCCAGGGGCTTAGGATAAAAAAAAAACGGGAACCGTGTGGCTCCCGTTTTTGTTATCAGAAAAGAATCCGATGATTAGTAGGCGATGCCCTGAGCGATCATAGCGTCAGCAACCTTGATGAAACCGGCGATGTTGGCACCCTTGACATAGTTGATGTAACCATTCTTTTCAGTACCATATTTCACACAGTTAGCGTGGATGCTGTTCATGATGCCGTGCAGTTTTTCGTCAACTTCTTCACGGGTCCATGACAGGTGCATTGCGTTCTGGCTCATTTCGAGACCTGAAGTAGCAACACCACCGGCGTTAGCAGCCTTGCCAGGAGCGAAGGAAACTTTCTTCTTCTGCAGAGCGGCAACTGCGTCAGCGGTGCAACCCATGTTAGAAACTTCAACAACGTATTTAACCTTGTTTTCGATCAGTTTCTTGGCATCGTCACCATTCAGCTCGTTCTGGATAGCGCAAGTCATAGCGATTTCGCAAGGAACTTCCCAAACTTTTTTACCCTTCACGAACTTAGCTGATTTGAACTTCTTAGCGAAAGGTTCAACAACGTTGTTACGGGTAGCGTTCAGTTCGTCCATGTAAGCGATCTTTTCGGGAGTGGTGATACCTTCTTCGTCGATGATGTAACCATCAGGACCAGAGATAGCCACCAATTTAGCACCGAGTTCAGCCAGCTTCAGGGCAGTACCCCAAGCCACGTTACCGAAACCGGAGATGATGCAGCGTTTGCCAGCCAGTTTGTCTTTCTTAGCGGCCAACATGCCTTCCAAGAAATAAACAGCACCGAAACCGGTAGCTTCGGGACGGATCAGAGAGCCACCCCATTCCAGACCTTTACCGGTCAAAACGCCAACGTGCTCGCCACGGAGTCTCTTGTACTGACCATACATGAAACCGATTTCGCGGCCACCAACGCCGATGTCACCAGCGGGAACGTCAGTGTCAGCACCAATGTATTTCTGCAGTTCAGTCATGAAAGCCTGGCAGAAACGCATCACTTCACCTTCTGATTTGCCTTTAGGATCGAAGTCAGAACCACCTTTACCACCGCCCATAGGCAGAGTAGTCAGTGAGTTTTTGAAAGTCTGCTCGAAAGCAAGGAACTTCATGGTGTCTTCAGTCACAGTCGGATGGAAACGGATACCACCTTTGTAGGGTCCGATAGCCATGTTGTGCTGAACACGGTAACCGCGGTTTACTTGGATTTCACCCTTATCGTCAACCCAGGTAACTTTGAATTTCACAATTCTTTCGGGTTCCAGAATTCTTTCAACGATTTTGTAGTGATCGTATTTAGGATGTTCATTCACGAAATCGCAAATGGTTTCCAGAACTTCGGTTGCAGCCTGAATGTACAGAGGTTGACCCGGATTTTTTGCCGTTACGTCGGCTACTAATTTTTTAAGATCCATACTAATTATATTTAAAAGGTTAGTGTTAAATTTTGCGACTGCAAAGGTAGGAATATTTTATGATATTTCCCACTTTTTTTGAAAATAAATTTTATGATTTGAAAATAAAATATACGGCCAGCACCAGGAAGATGAAACCGATGAGATGGTTATATGTAAAATGCTGATTCTTAAATAATAAGATAGAGAAAATAGAGAATACGGTCAAGGTGATGACCTCCTGTATGACCTTTAGCTGCCAGATGGAAAACGGCCCTCCGTTCTCGATAAAGCCTATTTTGTTGGCAGGAACTTGAAAACAATATTCGAAAAATGCAAGTCCCCAGCTAAATAATATGATCAATGGCAAACCCAAATTGTTGAACCAGCTGAAATCTTTGAGTTTCAGGTGGCCGTACCAGGCGAAGGTCATGAAAATATTGGAGATGATCAGCAGTACGATGGTGTAAACAGCTTTCATGCAGGTTGAAGAAGTTTGGAGTTGAGTTGGGAATTACTGTTCGCTTGCCCGTATATCCTTGATATTCAATTGTATGGTGGTTTTGTTGTTCCAGGTGTTTTCTTCCACATGGTACACAATGTCGAATTTTTTCTTGTTGGTGATCAGGTCGAATTTCTCGTTCAGGTTGTAGCCAATACCGTCAAAAGGCACGGTGGCCTTGTCGGGATAAAGCACGCGCATTTTGATGTGTTTTCCCTTGTTGCCGACGACTTTGCCGCTTCCATCTTCCACCACACCGTTGGTCTGGAAAACCGGAGCCATGTTGCCGGGACCGAAGGGGGCGAAACGGTTCAGGTTGGCCACGAAGCCTGGGGTGATTTCCGATAAATCCAGCGGGAGGTCCACATTGATTTCAGGGATATAGGCGTCTTCGTCCAAATTTTCGGCCACGTATTGTTCAAATCTTTCAGTGAATTCTTCCAGATTTTCCTCTTTCATGGAAAGTCCAGCGGCGAATTTGTGTCCACCGAAGTCTTCCAGCAGGTCGGAGCAACTGTCGATGCCTTCGTAAATGTTGAATTCCTTCACTGAACGGGCAGAGCCGGTAATCAGTCCGTTGGAGGAGCGGGTAAGTACAATAGTGGGTTTGTAGAATTCCTCTACCAGACGTGAGGCGACGATACCGATAATACCCTTGAACCAGTTGGGATTGTATATGACAATGCTTTTGCGTTTCTCATATTCGTGGCTGGTTTTGATGGTTTGGATGGCCTCTTCGGTGGCGTTGCGGTCTTTCTCCTTGCGGGCCTCGTTCTGGGTGTTGATGGTGTTGCCGATATCGGCGGACTTATCCTCGTCTTCCACAATGAACAATCTCACCGATTCCTTGCCGCTTTTCATTCTGCCGGCGGCGTTGATGCGCGGACCGACATAAAACACCAAGTCGGTGATAGAGATCACCCGGCTGAAGATGGTTTCTTCTTTCAGCGGGAAATGAATCTTGATGCCAGCCTGTTCCAGGATGGATTTGATGCCCATGCGGGGGAACTTATTGATGATTTCGAGTCCGTAGTGGGCCAGAATTCTGTTTTCGCCAGTGATGGCAACAATGTCGGAGGCAATGCTGATGGCCACCAAGTCCATACGCGAGAGCCAAAGCTCGTCGGGCAGGTCAAACTGTTTGCAGTAACCCTGTATCAATTTGAAGCCGACGCCGCAGCCGGACAATTCCTTGTAGGGGTAGGGGCAGTCTTTGCGTTTGGGGTCGAGCACAGCCACCGCGTTGGGCAGCGCGTCGCCCTCAAGATGATGGTCACAAACAATGACATCGATGCCGTATTTGTTGGCGATATCCACCTTGTCGTTGGCCTTGATGCCGCAGTCCAGAGAAATCAGCAGGTCAACACCTTTTTCATAGCAGTATTCCACTCCTTCTTCGGAGATGCCGTAGCCTTCCAGATAGCGGTCGGGAATGTAAAAGTCCACGAATTTGGAGGCATCCGCTCCGATGATTTCGCACAAAAATGAGTACAGCAGTGCCACAGCGGAGGTGCCATCCACGTCGTAGTCGCCGTAAACCATGATTTTTTCGTTGTTGATAACCGCCCGTGAGAGTCGCTCCACGGCCTTGTCCATGTCCTTCATCAGGAAGGGGTCATGCAACTTGGCGATGTCGGGGTTGAAAAAATCGTTTGCCTGCTCAACGCTTGTAATACCGCGGGAAATCAATAATTGTGCCAAAGGTTTCTCAATGGCAAGACGTTTACTCAAATCTTCCGCTAGCGACTCATCAGGTAGATCAGACGTAATCCATCTCTTATTCATTTTTTTGTATATTTTATTTAAGGTCGCAAATATACAAAAAAAAATGATAGGAGCGTCAGTTTTCTATAATTTTTTTAATTTTAAAAAATGAAAAGAGAATTGTAAATTTCTATAATTTCATTTTTTTCTCAATTTCGTCGATGGCGAGTTTGATTTTTTTGTCGGTTTCGTACAAGTTGTTGATGGTACGGCAGGCGTGCAACACGGTGGCATGGTCTTTGTTTCCGCAGTAGGCTCCGATATTAGAGAGAGGCAGTTTGGTGTATTTCTTGGCGAAATACATGCTCAGCTGACGGGCTTGCACAATTTCCCTCTTGCGGGTTTTGGCGTTGATCATGTCAATGGAGATGTGGAAATAGTCGCAGATGACTTTTTGGATATATTCGATGGAAATCTCCTTGGCCGTGCTCTTGACATATTTGTCGATCATCTCTTTGGCGAGGTCTACGGTGATGGCTTTGCGGTTGAGCGAGGCCTGGGCCAGGATGGCAATCATGGCGCCTTCCAGCTCTCGTGTGTTGGAGGTGATACGCAGTGCCAGATAGTCGATGACTTCGTCGGGAAATTCTATGCCGTTGTTTTCCAGTTTCTTGCGCAAAATGGCGATACGGGTCTCCAAATCAGGAACTTGCAAATCGGCGGTCAAACCCCATTTGAAGCGTGACAGCAGGCGGGGTTCGAAGCCGGTGATCTCTACCGGAGACTTGTCGGCGGTGATGACAATTTGTTTGCCCTTTTGGTGCAGGTGGTTGAAAATGTGGAAGAACGCTTCCTGGGTTTTGCCTTTTCCGCCGGCGATGAATTGGATGTCATCAATAATGAGCACATCCACCGACTGGTAGAAAAAGATGAAGTCCTGGATGTTGCCGTTCTTCACCGATTCGATATATTGCTGGAAGAAAAGGTCGGAGTTGACATATAACACAGTCTTGTCGGGATGGTTCACCTTGGTTTGCAGACCGATAGCGTGAGCCAAATGGGTTTTCCCCAAACCTACCTCGGAATAGATGAACAAGGGGTTGAAGGCGGTGCCGCCGGGATTTTTGGCGATGGCCCAGCCTGCAGAGCGCGCCAGTCGGTTGCAATCACCCTCAATGTAATTGTCGAAATTCAGGGACTCGATCAGGTTGGAGTTGATTTTCTGTTTTTTCAGTCCCGGTGCCACAAAGGGATTGGGGATGACCTTGTTGGGGGTGTTGTATACGTCGATAGGGGGCTTGACCGCCGGATTGTTGACTGCCGGGCGGTAGCTGGAGGGGAGGGTGATGGTTTTGGACTGTTCGGGAACAGTCTGTTTTTCCATCAGTACCTTGTATTGCAGTTTGCCGGTAACGCCAAGTTCCCGCTTAATCACTTTCTTTAAAAGGTTGACATAATGTTCTTCCAGCCATTCGTAAAACAGGTGGCTGGGGAGTTGTATGACCAGTGTCGAGTTCTCGAGAGCTACAGGCACGATGGGCTCAAACCATGTCTTATAGGCGGTGTCATCCACGTTGTCTTTGATAATGGCCAGACAATTCTCCCAAACCGCTTTATAATCCTTCGTAACCGTGTTCATCGTTTCTGTGTATTTTTAGATTGTTTGATGATGTTCTACCTTGTTGAATTAGAAGATATTAACAAAAATAACATCTTCGTTTTTTGATGATACAAAAATCAACAAAAAAAAGTTAGAAAAAATAAAAATCAACACTTGACTTTTAAAAAACTTTGTATATAGAAAAATGCGCTTTTCCGAGGATTCGTGTTGCAAAGTGTTTTGATTCAGGGGTATAGACTTTTGAGAAGAGGGAAAAATTATTTATTTATTTGATTGACAATTGGTTATAATAATATTTATCAACAATAGTTCTTGTGAATTGAATTTTCTGTATCTTTGCATTTTCAATGCAAAGACAACACTATTATATTAATCATTAAAATTATATGCTATGAAAAAATTTTTACTCGTTGTTGCAGCTGTTGCAATGGTTTTTTCTTTTAGTTCCTGTAAAAAAAATGCTTCCAAATATGGTGGCACTTACGTGGGAACTTACCAATTCTTCAAGTACAATTCGGAAACGGGAACTAATGAACAGGATGGTGCTGTTCAAAATGGCAAAAAAGTTCCTGTGCTTCAGATTACCGACGACAGAGTTCAGTTATACGGGATTATTGGCTTGGACAGAATTTCAGATGGTCAATATAAAACCGTGACATCCGGAGAACTGGCCAAATCATTGTTGATGATGGTGGGCGTTTCAGAAGACAGAGCTGAAAGAGTGAAAGACATTACTTTTACTGCCGATTTCAGCAGTTCAAACCATTTGTCCTATACGATGAATTATGAATTGGAAATTCTGAATGGCCTTACTTCGGTAGAAATTCACATTCTGAAGTTCGAAGGTGACAAACAATAGTTCTCCACGATACAAGTATCGCTTATTATTAATGTAAATAATACTAAAGTATGAAAAAAATAAGTTTACTTTTAGCAAGTTTTATTCTTTGCGTGACCTTTGGTTATGGACAAGAAATCGTGACCGCATGGACCTTTGACGGACTTACAGGTACCAACACCGGAGCATCTGGTACAGAAAAGGTTGTCTCAGCCAATAGTGAATGGGGCGCAGGTACTTTCTATGCTGATGGTACTAACGGTTCCGACAATTTGAGCAATGAAGCCGGTCCAGAAATCAATGCCTTTGCCGGTACCACCATGAATGATCCTCGTACAACTACCGATGCTTCTAAGGCTATTGCCATTGCAAACAGTTCTGCAAATGGAAAATCTGTTGTCTTCAAATTCTCTATGACTGGTTTCCAAAATCTGCAGCTTTCATACGCAGAGCGCGGAACCGCTACTGGATTTACGACAGAAACCTGGTCTTATAGTACCGATGGTACAAGTTTTACCGTTGCAGAGACTGTCACCGGTACAAATCAGACCAATTCCAATTTTGTGTTGAGAGAAGTTACTTTTACTGCTACTGAACTGAACGATGCAGCAGTGGTTTATATTAAACTTACCGTTGACGGAGCTACCAACGCTACGGGTAATAACCGTATCGACAATGTAGTGTTCCGTGCGAACATGGCCGGTCCTGACATTTATCCTCCCTACATTACCAGTGCAGAAGTCGTTGACTCAAACATGGTTTCATTACACTTTAACGAGGATTGCGCTCTCTCATCAGTAACCAATGTCTCTAACTACAGCTTCGATAATGGTTCAACGGTTTCTGCAGTGACAGGAAGTGGCAATGTGGTGAATGTGACGGTTACCCCCGCTTTTGACAATGGCGTTCCTTTCAATATGTTCGTTCAGGGCGTGGAGGATTTGGCTGGTAATGCGATGTTGCCAGACACATTCTCTTTGGTTTATGGCGTTCCAGATGAGAACATTTGCGCTGATATTGCCACGCTGAGAAGCAAGTTGGATTTCTCTGGTCATGATGCCAATGTGCAAGATGCTGTTGTATACAAATTAACCGGCTCTGTTACGGTAACCGCTACTGCCGCCTATAACAATCAGAAAATCCTCCAGGATGAGACTGGCGCTATTTTGGTGTTTGACCAAGCTAATAAACTGGGAAATCTGATGGTGGGTTACGAAATTAGTGGTATTTACTGCACCTTGACCAACTATTTCGGATTTCTGGAATTAGTTCCGACTCAGACATACGAAAGTTTAGACGATTATTACTCAGTGGTGGATCCGATGGTGATTAGCTTGTCACAATTGAATGACAACAATTTTATGATTGACCATCAGGCTGAATTGATCGAATTGGACAATGTGACCATTACCTCTACTGGTAATTTTGCCAAGCTGAACCGTTATGATTTATCTCAAAACGGGGTGTCCGCTCCCGCTTTGTACCCCTATTTCCAGGATGCTGATTATCTGACTACACCTCCCACTCCCATTCCAACAGGTGTTGCTCAGAATATTACAGGTATCAATTTCGCTACTTCCAAGATCGGTAGCAGTAATTTTGATTTCAGATATTACATCGTTCCTCGTTCAGTCGATGATATGACTGGAATGAGCAGTGTGCCGGATTATGGCAAAATGAGAATTTCAGTGTATCCGAATCCCACTGTTGATTTTGTGACAGTGAATGACGTGGAGGCCACAGATGTTGAAATTTACGACATCAATGGCAAGAAAATCGCCACACAGAGTATGCAGAACACTAATATGGTTTCTCTGCAGGGCATGAGTGCTGGCAACTACTTCCTCCGTCTGCTGAATGACAGCGAGCTGGTGGGTACCGCAGTGGTTGTAAAGAGATAATTCCCGATACAGAGAATTAAAAAAAAAAAGGGCCGCAGAACGGCCCCTTTTTTTTTGTCCTTAATTGCGGAAATTTCCGTACCTTTGCAAAAAATCAAAACAGGATGAAAAGAATCTGTTTATTCATTGGATTAGCATGCCTGTGCGCTTTGTCGCTAAACTCATGTCATTCGTCAGTAGTCGAAAATTATACGACAACAGTTGGTGGAGTGTCTATCCAGAACGGAGACCTGCTGTTTGTGGGCATACCGTTGGATTATCACTTGACCGACAGTGCGGGCATGGACGATGCCATCGCTTCGGCTACAGGCAAAGACGGGGAAATCAACTATATCCACGTGGCCATCTTGGAAGTGGACGAAAATGACAGCCTTTGGGTAATTGATGCCACAATAAAACATGGGGTAGATAGACATCCATTCCGAATTTTTCTGAGTGATTTCACGTTGAAGGATGGAAGTTACCCTGTGTTGGATGTGAAGCGCCTGAAGGACAATACGGCGGCGGCCTCTTATGTGGAAAAGGCAAAAACATTTGAGGGCCGCGGCTATGACGTGTATTTCAGTCCGGATAATGAGGAGCAATACTGCAGCGAGTTGGTGCGGAATTCGTATGTCACCGATAAAGGTGCATACTGGTTCAGTAATGCCCCGATGAATTTCAAGTCGGAGGACGGTACTTTCCCTCCGTATTGGGTGGAACTCTTTGGTCAACTGGGAGAACCGATTCCACAAGGAGTACCGGGCACCAATCCTGCCGATATGTCCAAGTCGGAATGTTTGGAGAGTGTTGGAAAGATGAAAGTTGAAAACTGAAAACTGAAAGTTGATTGTTATAGATAGGGGTTGGTGGTTTATGGAGAAATATAGTTGAAAAAATGGTGTAATATGAAAGAATTTCGGTTTAAAATATTGTCCTACAGTGTTTTGTTTATTTTATTATTGCTGGCTGTTCCGATGAGGGCACAGGAGAATAAGGGTGATCGTTTGTTAGGAACTTATCGTGTGGTAGAGCCGGAAACCAAGGAAGATTCAAAGGTTAAGATTTTCAAGACTGCCGACGGAAAGTACAAGGGTCAGGTGATATGGCTGGCGGTGCCCAATATGAAGGATGGTACTCCGAAGCGGGATATCAAAAATCCGGATCCGAAGAAGCGGAACACCCCGGGGGACAAAATTGTACTGATGTGGGGTTTTGAGTATGATGCGGCAAAAGACATGTGGGTAAACGGGGAAATTTATGACCCCTGCCATGGCAAAACCTACAAATGCCGCTTGAATTTTGAGAGCGACACAAAACTGAAAGTCAGGGGGTATATTGGCGCCCCGGCCTTCGGCAAAAGTATGTATTGGTACAAGATTGATTAAACAAAAAACAGCGGCATTTTGCCGCTGTTTTTGTTATTGTAGAGACGGGGCACGCCCCGTCTCTACATAGGTGTGATCGCACATTATTTCAGAATTTTCATAAACTCCACGGTCAAATCCCAACACATCTTCACGGTCTTGATCTCCAGTTTCTCGTCGGGAGAGTGCACACCGCGGAGGGTAGGACCGTAAGATACCATATCCAGACCGGGATATTTCTCTGAGAAGAGTCCGCATTCCAGTCCGGCATGGATGGCCAATACCTGAGGTTCTTTGTGGAAGAGGTTTTTGTAGGCTTGAACCAGTACTTCCAGCACCTTGGAGTCGGGATTTGGGGTCCAACCTGGATAGCCGTCGCTGCTGCTCACATCGTTGGCGCCGGTGCCGCAGAAAGTGGCGGTAACCATATCCACCGCATCCTGTTTTTTCGATTCCACAGAGCTGCGCTGGCTGGTGGTGACCACAATCTTTTCGTTTTCAATTTTGACAGATGCCAAATTGGTGGAAGTCTCCACAAAGTCCTTGATGTTCTGCGACATGGCCAAAACTCCGTGAGGACAAGCATAGAGGCAGTTCATGAGGTCCACCTGCAAGAGTTCTTCCAATACCTTGGATGGCAGTGGAGCGTTCTCGAAGCCCACGGTCACGTCGGGGTCGGTAACCAGATATTCGTTCTTGTATGTTTTGTCCATTTCGGTCAGATACTGCTCGAAATCTTTGGCATAATTCTTGGGCAGTACCACCACCGCATAACCTTCGCGGGCAATGGCGTTGCGCAGGTTGCCGGCCTTGATGTCGGCAATGCGAAGACCATATTCCTGGTAGCCGTTCCAGAGCAGACGGTTGAGCAACTTGACGGCGTTACCACGGCCTTTGTTGATGTCATCGCCAGAGTGTCCGCCTTGCAAACCTTTGACAATCACTTTGTATGCTACACTGCTCTTGTCTATTTCACTGTCCCATTCGCAGTCGAAGGTGGCCACGGTGTCTTTGCCGCCGGCACAGCCAATAAAGAACTGTCCTTCGTCCTCGGAGTCGAGGTTGAGCAACATTTTGCCCTTCATAAAGCCTGGTTCGAGGGCGAAAGCGCCAGTCAGACCGGTCTCTTCGTCAACGGTGAAGAGACATTCTACGGGGCCATGTTCAATGTCCTTGGATGCCAGAATAGCCAGTGCCATGGCCATGCCGATACCGTCGTCGGCGCCCAGCGTGGTTCCTTTGGCCTTCATCCATTCGCCGTCCACATACGATTGGATGGCGTCTTTCTCGAAGTCGAATTTGGTATCGTTGTTTTTCTCGCATACCATGTCCATGTGAGCTTGGAAAATAATCGGGGTGACATTTTCCTTGCCCGGAGTGGCAGGTTTGCTGATCAGCACATTGCCGATTTTGTCGCGTTTGGTTTCTAATCCGAGTTTCTTGCCGGTTTCCACTAACCAAGCGGAAATTTTCTCCTCTTTCTTGGAGGGACGTGGAACTTTGCAAATTTCATCAAAGTAGTCGAATACGATTTTAGGTTCTAAATTTGCCATATTTTTCTTATTTATCTGATTGTCAATTATAAAAATTGTTTATTTAACATAGTAGGTGAGTTTCATGTTGATGCTGGCTCGTTTCTGCTTGGAGCTGGTGTTGAATGTTCCTCCCCAGGAGTAGTCCTCATCGGCGGAGTTGGGAGCAGTAATCTGGAACACACCCATGTTGGCAGTCTTCAGGCCACCGAGACTTGCTCCGGCGTTTTTGGCAATGGTTTCCGCACGGTTGCGGGCGTCTTTGGTGGCATTGGCCAACATCTCAATCTTAAGGTCAGCCAGCTTGGTGTAATAATAAGACACATTGTTCACGTCAATCTGAATGCCTTGGTCCAACAGCTCGGTGACTTCACGTGAAATCTTTTCAACCTTCTCTACATCAGTGGATTCAATACGGATGCTTTGGGTAAGCACATAGCCTTTGAATACTTCAAAACTTCTTCTTGCCACTTCATTCCATTCCCAGTCGTTGTCGGCATAATGGGTCACAGCGTTGAAAATCATCTCGTCTTCGCTGAGTCCTTTGCTTTTCAGATATTCTTTTACCACATTGTTTTGTTGTTTGAGCACGCTATATGCATCCTTCATGTTCATGTTGCGGACGGAATAATTCATATCCCAGACAATTAAGTCTGATTCAAAATCTTGCTCGGCCAAGCCCACTACCGACATGGTTTTGGACGGCCCTTTGGTTTTGTAGAAGTAGTAACCCGCAACCCATACAGCAGCGATAAATGCTACGGCCGCGATAATTCCGATGATAACGCCTGTTTTTTTCATGATATTGATTTTAATGATTTATAGATGTGTTTTGATGGGTTCTTTAACTTGTTTGACGGATTCCAAAGGGGGAATTCATCTCTGCAAAGATAGCTATTTTTATGGCTAATTCTGATTCAGGGGTTGAATTTTTATTGTTTTTCCATCTGAGAGAATGATATTATTCTGACTGATAAGTACTTGAATTGTTTCTTCTGCTAAATCATAAACCGTAGTCCTTTCCCATTTGAGATAATTGTAACTGTTTAATTGGTTGTCGTTTATGTAAATAATTTGATTATTTAGTATTTGAATGGGGTAGGCTGACAAAACAGCGATATTCTTCTCAAATGTTCCAAAATTGTCAAAAAAGAATACGCCTTGTTGTGGATCTTGCATGACGGTCATCTTTTCGTTCACGTTGGTAAGCAGAATGGGATGAAAGTCCGTGAAGTTGTAGTGAATCCGTTCTTTTTCCCTGAAATAGAAATCCAAAAAAATAAGGTCGGTATTGCTTTCGTCGTACAATATCAGCTCGTTTTTGGTGGAATAAGTGGCCAAGGTGATGGTTGTCAAACCTCTGGAAAATAAATCCACTTTATCGCCGATGGGGGAAAGTTTGTCATTCAGGAACAGAATGTTGCCTGCATCTTGATAGAATAGCATGATTTTCAGTGGGTTATCCACATCAATGGAGGAGATATTGCCTAAGAGATTGTTGTTGTAGCTGTGTAGAAGCGTTCCGTCGGGAGCGAATTTATACAGGGTGGCATCATTCACGGCATAGATATTGCCTTGGGGATCTACGGCTGTTATTTTTGCATTTTGCTCAATAACAATGGTTTGAGAGTCCTGCTGGGCATTGGCCACCAGAAGGAGGCATAAGGTCAGAATGAATACCAGCGTTTTTTTCATTTTAAGTTATTTCTGAAATTTTAACGGGGGAAAAGGCATGATTATTGTTTGCATTGCAATATTTGATTGCAGGTGCCGATGCGGTAACCTTCGCTTTTGAAAAGTATGGTCCCGTCGCTATCTGCATAAATCACAAGCGGGAAAGTGTCGTTAAATGTCGATTTAGTGTGCGCGAGCACATTATTCAGCCACTGGTTGCCATCGTCTTCTACCAAAATACTCTGTTGTGGCAGTTTCCAAGCATCGAAATTGAAATCCGGCACTTTTTTGTCGCCAGGAAGGACAATGACCACCTTCTGGTTTTTCTGTTCAAATTCGCGGGCGTGGGTGGCAATATCTTTTAGCAGGTGTTTGCTCGGCTCACGACTCGGGTCAATAAAGCAAAGTAGCATTGGACGATTTTTGCTCAGCTCTTTGACGCTTTTCTTACCCATGGTTTCGGCTAGCTGATACTGCATGTCGAGTTTCCCAAAATCAGAGTTTTGCTCTTCTAAATCTCTGATTATTAAATTAATGTTTGTCGTTTTATTGGTATTGATATAGAAAAATTCGATGCGAGACAAGGCTGTTCCGTCGGTGTAGCGATTGCCGGTGGAAATCAGGTAATAGCCGGGCTCCAGTTCCAGAGTGATGGGGAAATTGCTGACACGCGGGTCGTTTTCATAGTCGTAGGTGACGAAATCGTTGTGTTCGTATCTTGCAATGGTAAAATGGGTCCAGTAGACAGGTTGCAGTTTCTTTTTTTGGTCGTAATGGATGACCAGGGTGCCAGTGGTATTGCTTTTCTTTGCGGGATTGAAGCTGACCATATTCCATCGCTTATTGTCGTAAGCATACAGCTGTCCTGTGGCGTTGTCCATGTAAGCGGGAATGCTCAGGGCGCGGCAGGCGGCCACAAAGAAGATGTCTCGTGAGTGCTCATCGGCATGGCGCAGCTCATATACGCCTTGAGGGGTGATGGGGCAGTTGAAATAGTTGGCTTCCTTGTCGATGGTGATGTTGCGTTCAATCCATTGCTTGACATTAAGGTAGTTGGCATTGCTGACCATGTCGGTGAGCAATTTTTTGCGGAGGAAAGTGCGCCATGGGCGGAGTTCTTCGTTGGAGATGCGGGGAGGAAGAATTCCCTTGGTATAAATGTAGAAAGAATGGGGTGAGGTGCGGTCATCGTAATAGGTGATATGGTCTTCGAGGGTTTCTTTGGTGAAATCTCTGAAATCTTTGTCGGATAATGAATTCAGAAACTCATAAAGATGGAATTTCTGTTCTATTTGCTGATGCATGTTAAGGAAGCCGATAAGTTCGGCATAATTGCCTTCGCTTTTTTTCAGGAAAGTGCCAATCTGCTCGGTGGTCAGGTTTTTGTTGTCAATGTCAGTGGCATCGGTTTCGGTCTTGAAAGTTGCCATATAGGCATTGCGGAGCGAATCCTCGTATTGCAGACGGCGGGCATTGTGTGCGACTTTCGTCGCGTCGGCGGTGGTCACCTGGCTTCGTCCCGAAGGTGGTACCATGGTGAACAATTCCTGATAACATTCGCCAGGCAGACGGTCGAGCACGATGACGACGGAGTCCTGTTCGCGCAAATCCACGGGACTGTAATTGTAATGGAAGCCGTCGGTGGCCCAGATCAAAAGGCTGCCGAGACCGGTGGTGAGGCGGGCAATGCCATCCTTGTCGGTGGTTTGGGTGGCGATGGGGTAGTATTCAGAATAATTGTATAGTTTGAACTTTACAGTGGCTCCTTCCACGGCTTGTCGCTCGTGGCTAACCACTTTGACGGTAAGTCTCTTTGTGTCGGCATAATTGGAGAGCATGTTAATGCGAGAGAACAGCTCGGTTTGGTAGGTGACCTCTTCATCGCCGACGTATTTGCCGAAGGCGTTGGAGTGGACCATCATGGTGCGGGTGGAGGGAATGGCAAACCAGCCCATATTCAGTTCAGGGTCGGGTTCACAGGCGCCAAGGAAGTACCATTGGCCGTCTACCCATACTTCTACCCAAGCGTGGTTGTCATCGGTGTGGGCCCAGCGAGGAGTGTAGCATTGGCGGGCGGGAATGCCAACGGCGCGCAGTGCAGTCACCGTGAAAGTGGACTCCTCTCCACAGCGGCCCAAAGCGTTGCGGACGGTGGCGAGTGGGGCAGAGGTGCGGCTGTCGGAAGGCCGGTAGGCCACCTTCTCGTGGCACCAGTGGTTCACTTCCAAGGCAGCGTCGTACATAGTCATCTTCTCAATACGAGGTTTCAATTCTTCGAAAAATACCTGTCGCGCACTATCTAAATTCTCATTGTTTACACGATATACCAACACAAAATGTCTGAAAATATCTTCGGGCACGCTGCGGCCCCAGCTAAAGCTGTCGCGGGCTTGTAAAGCAGTGCGCACCTGTCCCAAGAAGAAGTTGCCGTCGTAGTCGGCCAAGTCGCTCAGGGGCATGTAGGCGTATAGGAATTCAAGCGCCTCTTTCTCTTCACAGGTCAGCTTCTGTTTGAAGACACCGAACAGCGCATCGTGACGCCCTTGCGCCAGCTCCTGCCGTTGCAAGAAATCCTGGTGCACCTGCTTCCGATAATCCCTGTCGCTGATGAAATGTTTTCCGCAAGAAGCTAACAATAAAACTGTTACAATTCCAAATAATAGTTTCTTTATCATAGTGTTTATATTCAAAATTCAAAGTACAATGTTTAATGTTTAGTGTTTAGAGTTTAATGGTTTAGAGATATATACCATACTAAGTTTTTTGTCGGAAAAATGTCTTTTTTTGTCAATTTGCACAAACGAAGTTAGATTCTACCTCTTCGAGGCACAGCGCAGCAGAGACTTCTTCATATCTTCCTCGTTATTCATTTTTAGTTAGCACATCACTCCCGTATCATTCATTATTCATCGGCACATTATCACATTAACCAATTAACTAATTAACTAATTTGCTCATTATCAGCTCTATTTCTTCTGTCTGGCTCGTGTCTCCGCTCAGCTTGCAGCTGGCATGGACTTCGTCTACATGGGAGAGGCGGATGAGTTCGCCCACATTGTCACTGCCAACGCCACTACCTGCCAGAATGGTGATGCGTCCTCGGGCTTGTTTGACTATAGCAGCCAGCGTGTCAACTCCTTGCGGGGCAGTGGGATGCTGCCCGGAGGTGAGAATACGGTGGAATCCGCAGTCAATAATCTGTTCCAGAGCCACTTGCCAGTCCTTACAGCGGTCGAAAGCCCGATGGAAAGTCACCTGCATTGGGCCAGCCTCCTTCAAGGCACGTCGGCATTTATCCACATCAATACTCAAATCCTCATTCAGGAAGCCGATAACGACACCCGGAATGCCCTGTTCGCGGCAGAAGGTGATATCAGACAGAATCTCCTCAAATTCTTCCTCAGTATAGCAAAAATCACCGCCACGGGGACGAATTAGCACAAAAGTTTGCAGGGGCAAGTGCTTTTGACAATAAATAATGTCCTCGTGGGAAGGAGTAAGCCCTCCCAAGGGCAGGTCACGGCACAACTCAATGCGCTGAGCCCCAGCCGTTGCCGCGTTGATGGCGGACTGTCGGTTTCCGCAACAAACTTCCAATAACATACGCGTTCTGATTAAAATTGCAAAGTTACGACAAATATTTGAATTCCTGTTTTACCGACGCAATAATTATCATTGTTTTTCGTATCAATTTGCACGGACACAATCCGATGATGGAGTGATGACAGAGATTCTCTGAAAAATAATCATACCTATGTCATTATTCAAAAAAAATATGTAACTTTGCAGCTGGTAACGAAAGAAGGTTGTAGCATGTTGAATACTTGATGTTTGATTTGGGCTGCCCTTCTGATTTTTGGATGACAAAAAATATCATTAATGAAATTTAACACAAAAGAGGAATTTGAATTGTACGCTTTGATGTACGTCGCATCATTGGATTTTAAGGTTACTAAGGACGAATTGGCATACATGTCCAAGGGCGTGGCAGCTGAAAGCTACCAACATGTGTCAGATATGTTCCAGGCAGATAATGATGCAAAGATAGTGGAGTCCATTCTGCAAGGCAGCGCCACCTTCCTGCCTACCGACGAACTCAAAGCTGAATTTATCAACAAACTAAAGGATTTGGCCAAGGTGGATAGTCTTCATCCCATTGAGGCCGCCAGCTTGTCATCGCTGGAGAAACTGATTTACCATAAATAGTAATCAGCTTGTCGATTTTTCACTCTCCAGATTACGATGGTGAGGGTATCATTCACCATAACATTAGCAATAAAATCAATTTTTCAACATATTTCAGAACAAAAAATCAATTATCATGATCAGCAAAAAAATGCAAGAGGCTATCAACGCCCAAATCAATGCCGAAATGTGGTCGGCTTACCTGTATTTAGCCATGTCAATGGATGCCAATGACAAAGGTATGAAAGGTGTGGCTCACTGGTATCGCAAACAATATGAAGAGGAAATGGAACACGCTTTCCGTTTCGTGCATTATCTGGAAGAACAACTGGCTCGTGTAGAACTGAAACCTATTGAAAAGTTCAAAACCAGCTGGAAAAACATGGCCGAGATGTTCGATGAAACGCTGGCTCACGAGAAAGTGGTGACCGGTTTGATCCACAAACTTTGTGATCTTGCTGCCAAAGAAAAAGACTATGCCACTGCCAATATGCTGCAATGGTTTGTCAATGAGCAGGTTGAGGAAGAAGCTAACGCTACAGAACTGATAGAGACTGCCAAGTGCATCGGCAACGACAAGGCCGCTTTCTATATGTTTGATAAAGAATTGGCTGCAAGATAGTTAATTCTTTTGGATAAAAGAATTTTAATGAAATCCTGTTGTTGTTCAGCAGGATTTTTTTATTTTTGCAGCATTAAAAACTTTGTATGGACCCTCTTTTATTAATCTCGATACTTCCGGTCATTATTTTATTGGGATACATATACCTCAAGGATAAAAATGAAAGGGAACCAATGGGATTGCTTCTGAAAGCTTTCTTTTCAGGCTGTATGGTAGCAGTGCTGATTTTGTTATGGAGTTTTATTGAAGGGATTTTGGGCATTCATCTCACCGCTTTTGCTGATAATTCGGCGGTGCTGAAGAGTTTTTTTCAGGCTGCAATTCCTGAAGAAGGCTTGAAATTTTTGTTTTTATATTGGCTGATATGGAATCACAAGGAATTTAACGAGCATTTCGACGGCATCGTGTATGCGGTGTTCGTTTCCATGGGTTTCGCATGTGTCGAGAATATCCTGTATGTCTATAATAGCGGTTTCGGAACAGGAGTGGTAAGAGCCCTGCTGGCGGTGCCGGGACACTTTCTTTTTGCGGTCATCATGGGCTATTTCTTTTCCAAAGCGCGCTTTACTCCTTTGAAAAGAAAATATCTGTTGGCGATGGCATTCATTTGTCCGGTGTTGGCGCACGGCCTGTATGATACCCTTTGCTTTACCATGGAAATGTACGGCGATGCGCCTGGCCTGTCGTCAGTGTTGAATGTTTTGTTTATAGCTTTTGATATTAAATTGTGGCAGATCGGCCTGAGAGCTATCCGTAACCATTGCCACGTGTGTGGTGCCAAAATCCCCAAAGGGGAAATCAATTGCCCCTGTTGTAAGCATTTGGCAAGGAATATATAGAGATTCAAAAATTTGTGTCATCGGATTTCAATCCGTTGTAAATGTCATGCGGCAAGTGTGCACATTTCTCTGTTTTTTTTCAGAAAAAAATCGTAAATTTGCAAAATTCAATACATATAGTTATTTTAACATATATGTTTGATAATCAATTTGATACTGATTTTTTAATTTTAAAAACTGAAGAATAAAACTATGGAGATTGCTACCAAGTACGACCCGAAAAGCATCGAAGACAAATGGTACCAGTTTTGGAATGTCCATCATCTCTTCGCCTCAAAACCCGACAGTAGAAAACCTTTCACTATCGTGATTCCACCCCCAAATGTGACGGGTGTATTGCACATGGGTCACATGCTGAACAATACCATCCAGGATGTGCTGGTGCGCCGTGCCCGTATGCGTGGCTTCAATGCAGTGTGGGTACCAGGTACCGACCATGCCTCTATCGCTACCGAGGCCAAGGTGGTGAAGAGCCTTGCGGATCAGGGCATCAAGAAGCGCGACCTGACTCGCGAGCAGTTTCTGGAACATGCCTGGGCATGGACTCACAAACATGGCGGCATCATCTTGCAGCAGCTCCGCAAACTTGGTGCCTCCTGTGATTGGGACCGCACGGCGTTTACCATGGACGAGAAGCGTAGCGAGAGTGTCACCAAGGTATTTGTTGACCTCTACAACAAAGGCCTCATCTACCGCGGCCTCCGCATGATCAACTGGGATCCCAAGGCCCTCACCGCCCTCTCGACCGAAGAGGTGGAATACAAGGAGGAAAGCTCGAAACTGTACTACCTTAAATACTATGTGGTTGGATTAGAGACTTTGGAGAATCAGGAAGCATTGGAAGCCGACGGCAATATTATCCACCGTGATGAAAAGGGCTACTACGCTGTGGTCGCCACCACGCGTCCCGAGACCATCATGGGCGACACGGCCATGTGCATTAACCCAAAAGACCCCAAGAATCAGTGGCTCCGTGGCCATCGCGTCATCGTGCCCCTCGTTGGCCGCGAGGTGAAGGTTATCGAGGACCGCTATGTTGATATTGAGTTTGGTACGGGCTGTCTGAAGGTGACCCCTGCCCACGATGTCAATGACTACAATCTTGGCAAGACTCACAACCTGGAAACTATCGACATCTTCAACAACGATGGCACCATTTCTGAGCAGTCGCCTCTCTATGTCGGCATGGACCGCTTTGCCTGCCGCAAGCAGATTGCTAAAGACCTGGAGGCTGCCGGCCTTATGGAAAAGGTGGAAGACTACACCAACAAGGTGGGGTATTCGCAGCGTAATCCCGACACTGCTATTGAGCCGCGCCTTTCGCTGCAGTGGTTCCTCAAGATGAAGCACTTTGCTGACATTGCATTGCCGCCCGTCATGAACGATGAAATCAAGTTTTATCCTGATAAGTATAAGAACACCTACCGCCAGTGGCTGGAGAATATTCAGGACTGGTGTATCTCACGCCAGCTTTGGTGGGGTCATCGTATTCCAGCCTGGTACATCGAGGTGGACGGCAAGGAGGAAATCGTGGTGGCTGTGACCGAGGAGGAAGCCCGGAAAATTGCCCAAGAAAAATACAACTACATGGGTGCGATGCGTCAGGATGAGGATGCCCTCGACACTTGGTTCAGCTCTTGGTTATGGCCCATCAGCCTTTTCGACGGTATCAACAACCCCGACAATGAGGATATCAATTACTACTATCCCACGTCCGACCTTATCACGGCTCCCGACATTATCTTCTTCTGGGTGGCGCGTATGATCATGGCCGGTATGGAATATCGTCATGCGGTGCCTTTCCGCCACGTTTATTTCACCGGTGTGGTTCGTGACAAGCTGGGTCGTAAGATGTCCAAACAGTTGGGCAACTCTCCCGATCCCATCATGCTGATGGAGCAATTCGGCGCTGACGGTGTGCGTATGGGAATGTTGCTGAGCTCACCCGCCGGCAACGACTTGCTGTTTGACGAGTCTTTGTGCGAGCAGGGTAGAAACTTCAACAACAAGATTTGGAATGCCTTCCGTCTGATCAAAGGATGGCAGGTGGATGAGAATTTGGCTCAGCCACAGGCCTGTGCTACGGCAGTTAAGTGGTTCAATATGCGCCTGAATGAGGTGCTGGTCGAGATGAATGACCATTTCGACAAGTATCGTCTGTCGGATGCGTTGATGGCTGTTTATAAACTGGTTTGGGACGACTTCTGCTCCTGCTTCCTCGAAGTGGTTAAACCGCCTTACCAGCAACCTGTTGACGGCAAGACCTATAACGAGATCATTGCTATTTTTGATAAACTCTTGCGACTTTTGCATCCGTTCATGCCTTTCATTACTGAAGAATTGTGGCATGGTTTGCAGGAACGCAATGAAAATGAGTCTATTATGGTGGCAGTTATGCCTGAGCCCGAAAGTGGTGCCGATGACCAGGTCTTCCTGCAGCGTTTTGCTAACACCCGCAAGGTGATTGAGCAGGTTCGCCGTGTTCGTGCCGAGAAGAACATCGCTCCCAAGAATCCTGTGAACTTGTTTGTGCAGCGTGCCAAGAAAGATGATGATTTCGAGATGGACTGTGTAATCGAGAAGCTGTGCAACATTCCGCAAGTGGAATATGTGAGCGAGAAGGTTCCCGGTTCAGTATTGTTCATCGAGCAGAATGTGGAATATTTCGTGCCCTTTGCTGACAATATCGACAAAGATGCCGAATTGAAGAAGCTGAATGACGAATTGGCTTACGCAGAGAAATTCTTACAGTCAGTGCTGAAGAAGCTGGCCAACGAGCGCTTTGTGCAAAATGCCCCTGAACAGGTAGTGGCCATCGAACGCAAGAAGCAAGCCGACGCCGAAGCCAAAATCAAGCTGCTGAAGGAGCAGATTGCCGGTTTGGCGTAATAGAAATTAGGTTTTAGTTATTTGTAGAGACGGGGCGTGCCCCGTCTCTTTTTTTCGTATTTTAAGGTCTCTTTGTTTCTAAAGTTAATTCTGTAATTTAACTTTTATAAGTTTAATTTGTTAAAAATAATTTTTATATTATTGATATACAATTAAAAAGAAAAATTGATAAAATATTGATTTTTCGAAATTTGTGCTTTATCTTTGCAATGGTATAACACAAACACGTAAAAGAAACGGGATAAAACAAAAAAAGTCATTCTCCTGAACTGATAAGCAGACCTTTAGTCACTAGAGCTTCTCAAGAAAATGACGATGCAAAAATACAGAATAAAATTGAGAGTACAAAAATAAATTTAGAAAATTTAGCGAAAGGATATAAAGAAGTCAATAATCCTAAGGGATTCATTACAGATTTGAAAATTTCATTGGGAATGAATCCGGAGAACGCCAGCGGCTATGCTGTCTTTATTATTGGCGAGAACAAAATGCGTGTTTCCATACGAGTAAGCAATCACCATGCGAATGCCAATAAATACTTGGAAAACTTTCAAAATGATTTCAATTTGAGCATTATGGTATCCAAAAGGTATAGGAAAAACACCTTTCAAAGCCATCCGGAAGTGACTCTCACAGAATATGTATATATTGGACGGCAGTTGGAGAAGGTGGAAAGTCCTTTTTCAAAAATTGCCATAGCATTGGCTGAATTTTTGAAGACGGGTGAATATGTGGATACAACTGGGGTGGCGAAAGTGAATGTATCTCCGGAACCGACAGACTGACATAGAGACGCACGACCGTGCGTCTCTACTGGTACCTGAAACCTGTCCCCTGTAACCTGATTTATCGTTTCACCACTTTCCTTACCGCAATCACTTTCCCTTCGCTCACCGCCTTCACAAAATACACCCCCTGGGCATAGCGGGAGAGGTCGATTTGCGTTGTCTGTGGAGACGGGGCATGCCCCGTCTCTACGATATCCAATAGTCTACCATATACATCAAACAGCTGAATATCAATACCTTCTAACTGTTCATTGTTAATTGTTAACTGTACATTGACAAGGTCTGAGGTGGGGTTGGGGTAAACGGCCATTTGCATCTGTTGAGCATCGTGATTTTCCACGCTCACATCGCCTAAGTAGTAGTTTTCAACTGTGAGGTTGAGCCATTTGAGAACATAGAACTTTTTATTATTATCATTTGGATCTCTATAAGTAATCATCAACAACGGAATATAATTACCGCTTCTTAAAGTATAAATAGGTTGATTGTTAGGATTAGAATATTCCGTCTGAGAGTAATAAGCATTTAAGAAATTAGAATTATATACGTTAAAATTAAAACCCATACCACTAGGTCTATAAAATGTGACATCCCCATTAAAAGCACCCGCATAATGAGGATTATCATAAATTAATTGATTGCCAACAAACATAGAAACCACAGAAGTATGTGAAGAACTTGAGATACAATAACTACTAAAATCAATAGCACTACTATATATGGATTCTTGGGGATCTATCTCTTCAATAGCGTTTATCGCTTCGGGGGAATTAACACAGGTGCTAAGACTTATATTTTGAGGTGTCTGATTTGCATAAATTGAAGTGGGTAACATTTGATATTTCAACAAGCCGGCAGGAGTATTATTAGTTATTCCAGTCCAAGAGGGATCATAAATGCGGCATACACCTTCTGGGATAATACCCTGCCATTCGGAACTGTGCTCATGCCAGAAAAGGATGCCATTATCCTCATTGGCTTTTGTGAGCTCGACAATTTCACCGTCTTTCACCACAGCGCCATTGTAGTTGTTGAGGATTTCCTTATCGGAGAAAATGGCCTTCAGTGCCTTCTGCTCTTCCTGCAAAAAGTTTTGGCCCATATTCACACTGTTACTCTGTGTATTTTGGCATTCTGCCGTCATTCCCAACCACAAAAGGGAAATCATAAAAAGAAGAATTTTTTTCATGGGTAACTTATTTATTGGTTATTACAAAATCGAAGCAGTGTGCAATTATTTGCAGTCAAATGTTTTATCAATAGTTGTCGTTTCATAGTACGGCTATGCGGCGGCGGAAAATTTTTTGTCCAATGTAGCTCTTCCGTGTTTCTTCTTTCTTGTAGTCCAGCACCAATTTGATGGCATCTGCCATATTCTCTTTCAGCTCCTCAAGAGTAGCACCTTGAGAAATGGCTTCTGGTACCTGCTCGCATTGGCCAGTGTACCATCCATTTTCATTTTTCTGTACTATTATTGTATAATCCATATTTTTAATATTTGTGCAAAAATACTCTTTTTTCTTCAAACTTTCTATATGTTCGAAAACGCTTTTCTGTCAATATATTATAATTTTCAGTTTAAGTTTCTATGGGCGCTTGGGGTTGGTGAATATTCGGGTTTATTTTGTTGTGTTATTTTATATCGGAAAGATACTGCTTTAATTGAGGAATATTAATGGTAACAATGCTCCATATTGTGAGGTCATCTACTCCAAAATACTCGTGAATGATGACATTGCGTAGTCAGATAATGCGAGCCCATGGCACATCAGGATTATTAATTATAAAGTCTTCGCTTAGCCCGTTGGCTGCTTCACCAATTATTTCCAACTGATGCAATGTGGCATTAAACATCATAGAATTATTGCAGAATGTGTCCTTGTCCACACCTTGAATGTATTGCTCAATTTCAGCAATGGCATCCAGAATGTGAAGCACTCTTACAGAATCGGCGATTTTAGCATTCATACAATAAGATTTTTTCCGTATCAATATATGGTTTGATGTATTTGGAAAGGCCGCGGGAAGAGACCAAATCAATGGGTTTATGCAATAAGTTTTGTAAATCCAATTGCATCTGAACAAACTCTAAACCAATAGGTTGCGAATGATCTAATTCCACAAGAATATCCACATCGCTGTCGGGAGTCTCCTCGCCACGGGCAAAAGAACCGAACAGCCATGCCTTCAACACGGGTTGGGTGCTGAAGTAGTTACGGATAGTCTCTATCATTTCAGTATTCATGGTCGGTATATTTTTTGCAAAGATACAAATTATTTCAATTTGGCAAATTAGTTAATTAGCAAATTGGAAAATTGTGGAGTTGATAGTCAATGAAAAATTACTATGGAATCAAAAATTATCCGTATCTTTGCCCTCCAAAATACTCCAACTGCTACCTGAAACCTACTACCTGCTACCCATGCTTGCATAGCGGTTCCACCGCAAACTATAACTTAAAACCTGTACCCTGTAACACTATCATGGAACATATCTTCAGACTATTCCTCCTTTACGCCGTCTATATCGTGCCTATCCACTTCATGGACATCGAGGATAAATTCATCATCCAAATCGGCGGCATCCTCGGCATCACCGTGGCCTATCTCGTCGCTATGCTGATCATTAAGAAGCTGAGGAAAAAGAAAGAGGGGAACTCAAATTAGTTGATTGGTAAATGGAATTTATACTGCGTATGGGGAGTCTCACTTCGTTCAAGGGGAGTCTCGCTGCGCTCGAGGGGAGTGGACTTCGTCCAAAGGGGAGTTTCGCACTGCGTGCTCAAGGGGAGCTTGAATTTGAATTCTGAATTTTGAATTTTGAATTTTGAATTTTGAATTCTACACCTAACTCCTAAACTCTAAACATTAAACATTAAACATTAAACATTAAACATTAACTCCTAACCCCATAGCTCACACCCCACACCCCACAGCTCACAGCTCACACCCCACAGCTCACACCCCACAGCCCACACCCCACAGCCCACAGCCCACAGCAGTATTAACATCTTGCAGTGTAGAAAAATCCTCTTCAGCACTTGAAAAAATCTGCCGAAAATTGTATCTTTGCCTTTTAATTCATAGAATATCAATTTCATGGCAGAAGAGAACGAAAACATAGAAGAGCAAACAATAGATGAAAATTTGAATTCCGAAATGGCGGCGGAGGAGGAAAATGGAACCATGATGAACGTGGTTCATGTGGGCTCCATCTTCGAGAATTATTTCCTGGATTATGCCTCGTATGTCAACCTAAACCGTGCTATTCCCGAGGTGATTGACGGCCTTAAACCCGTGCAGCGTCGTATCCTGCATTCCATGGACGAACTGGAGGATGGCCGCTACAACAAGGTGGCAAACATTATCGGTAATACCATGAAATATCATCCTCATGGTGACGCTTCTATTGGTGACGCACTGGTGCAGCTGGGACAAAAAGGTCTGTTGATTGATACCCAGGGTAACTGGGGAAATATCCTGACAGGTGATGAGGCAGCCGCCCCTCGTTATATTGAGGCGCGTCTTTCAAAGTTCGCTATCGATGTGGTTTTCAATCACAAAACCACCGAATGGCAGCTGTCGTACGATGGCCGTAACAAGGAACCTGTCACCCTTCCCGTGAAGTTCCCTTTGCTGCTGGCGCAAGGTACAGAAGGTATCGGTGTGAGTATTGCTACCAAGATTCTGCCGCACAATTTCAATGAATTGCTGGACGCTTCCGTGGCTATTCTGGAGGGCAAGGATTTTGAGATTTATCCTGATTTCCCCACCGGCGGCTATGTGGATGTGAACAAATACAACGAAGGGGTCAATGGCAAGATTCTGAATCGTGCCAAGATTTCCATCGTGGATAAGAAAACGCTGGTAATTACAGAGATACCCTACGGTACCAATACTACTGATTTGATTCAGTCCATCACGCCTCAAATTGAAAAAGGCAAGCTGAAAATCAAGAAGATTGACGATAATACCGCCAGCCAGGCCGAGATTTTGTTGCACCTTTATCCGGGTGTATCTCCCGACCAGACCATCGATGCGCTCTATGCGTTCACGGATTGCAGCATGTCGTACTCACCGAATGCTTGCGTGATTTTTAACGGCAAGCCTTGTGTGATGTCGGTGAAGGAGATTCTGCGTATCAACACTAACAATACAGTCAATTTGTTGCGTCGCGAGCTGGAAATCGCGTTGGAAGAGTTGGGCGACCAGTGGCATAAGATTTCACTGGAGAAGATTTTCTTCGAGAAGGGCCTGTACAAGCAGTTGGAGAAGGACGCTTCCAGCTGGGACGACCAGATTAGTGCCATCGAGAAGGCTTTCAATCCCTATCGCAAACTCTTTGTCAAGGAAATTACCCGTGAGGATGTGCTCCATCTGTGCGAGAAACCAGTCAGGAAGATTTCGAAGTTCGATATCAAGGAAGCTACGGATAAAATTGCTGATATTGAGGCAAATATCGATGAAGTAAAGAACCATTTGGAACATCTGATCGATTATGCCATCAATTATTTCAAACAGCTGAAAAAGAAATACGGAAAAGGTCGTGAACGTAAGACTGAAATCCGCAACTTCGACAATATTGTGGCGGCGACGGTGGCTGTGGCTAACCAGAAATTATATGTGGACCGTGTGGAAGGTTTCGTTGGGACTGCTCTCAAACGCGACGAGAATGTGGAGTATGTGTGCGACTGTTCCGATATCGACGAGGTCATTGTCTTCAAGGAGAACGGTACGTTTACCGTCAGCAAGGTCAGCGACAAGCAGTTCTTCGGCAAGGATATAATTCTGGTAGAGGTATTCAAGCGCAATGACGACCGAACCATCTACAATATGATTTACTCCGATGGCTTGTTTGGCACAGCCATGGTGAAGCGTTTTGCCATTGGTGGTGTGACCCGCGACAAGGAGTATGTCCTCACCAAGGGCAAGCAGGGTAGCAAGGTGCTGTACCTCACTTCCAATCCTAATGGTGAAGCCGAAAAGGTGCGTGTGTTCCTGAAGCAGAAAGCAAAATTGAAGAAATTGCAGTTCGATTTTGATTTCTCCACCTTGGCTATCAAAGGCCGTGCTTCGATGGGTAACATCTTGTCCCGTAATCCAGTACGTAAGGTTGAATTATGTCAGAAAGGCGTTTCCACTCTGTCTGCTATCAACATCTATTTCGATGATATTGTTACCCGTCTCAATACGGAGGAGCGCGGCGTGCTCTTGGGTTCTTTCAAGGAAGATGACAAGATCCTGACCGTTTATGGCGAAGGCTATTATAAGATTGTAGGTTTTGATTTATCTACTCATTTTGAAGATAATCTATTGATTATCAAAAAGTTTAATAAAAATAGAATCCTGACAGCGGTGTATTATCACAGCAAGGAGGACAAATATACCATCAAGCGTTTCAATCCGGATAACACACCCAAGAAGATAGAATTTATCCCGCAGGAGAAATATGTGAAGTTGGTCGGGGTGAGCATTGATTATCTGCCGCAGATTGATGTGACTTATTTCAAGAAGAATCCGAAAGAACTTGAGCATGAAATTGTTAACTGCGCTGAATTTGTGGAGGTGATGGGGGTGAAAGCCAAGGGCAAGCGTTTGAATTTCGGTACCATTAAAAATGTGAAGTTTATTGATCCGCTGCCTTACGATGAACCGGAGGAAGAAGAGGAAGTGGCTGAGGTTGAAGAGGTTGAAGCTGAAGAGGTGATGGATGATATTGACATGCAGGTGGCGAAGGAGATTTACGACAATGTGGATGACTCACAATCCGCACCCAAGGACGACCATCCTAAGGGAGATGACAAAGGGGAACAGTTGAGCCTGTTTTGAAAGTTGATAGTTGAAAACTGAAAGTTGATATTTTCATTGAAAATGTGCTAATGTGCCAATTTATAATATTCTGTAGTCTGTGTTTGATAGTCTGTGAACTATTCGGTTCACGGCTCACAGCTCATAGCTCATGGCTCAAAGCATATCATTTTTTTTTCACTTGTCTGATACTCTTTACAGTGGTTTCCTGCAAGAAGCCTGAGTTCAAAGCTACTCCATACGAAATCCAGATTCCGCGGCATTTTCCTACGCAGTTGAATATTCCTTCCGACAATCCCATGACGGTGGAGGGGGTGGCATTGGGCCAAAAACTTTTCCACGACGGTCATTTGTGCGGTTATACGGGCAGTGATGAAGCCCAGATGATGAGTTGCGCCACTTGCCATAACCCTCAGCATAGTTATGACATTGGCACGGACAATCCACGTTTCCCTGGCGGTCAGCCAGTGGGTTTGTCGGGACAGCCCACACATCATGTGCCGCTGCCCTTGGTGAATTTGGTATTCAACAGCAATGGCTATTTGTGGAATGGCGCTACTACCAGTCTGGAAGATATTGTGTTAGCTACTTTTACCGACCCTACGGAGATGAACAGCGATTATGACAGGGTGGTGGCGGCTATCCAGTCGAATAGTACCTACCCACCGATGTTTGAGAAAGCTTTTGGCACGCAGAATGTTACTATTGACCGCATTGCCAAGGCTATTGCCCAATATGTCCGGACTTTAGTTAGTGCAAATTCGAAATTTGATAAATACTTGAAAGGACAGATACAATTGACTCCGCAGGAACTCAACGGTTATGTGTTGTTCTCAACTGAAGAGGGTGGTGATTGTTTCCATTGCCATGGCGGGGACGGTACGCCTTTGTTTACGACTAATCTGTTTTATAATAATGCTTTGGATGATGTTTTCAATGATTCGCATGACCGTTATGCTGTAACAGGAGCCCCGATGGATCATGGGGCGTACAAGGCACCGACTTTGCGCAATATCGCGGTGAGTGCGCCTTATATGCATGACGGGCGTTTCAAGACCTTGGACGAGGTGTTGGCGTTTTACAATACAGGGCAGAAAAACTCGCCTTATGTAAGTCCCTTGATGCACCATGTAAACGATGGGGGAGTGCTGCTCACGCCTGGCCAAATTGCGGACCTGAAAGCCTTTCTGGAGACACTGACCGATGAGGAGTTGATAGTTGATAATTGATAATTGACAGTTGACAATTAAAAGAATTCAAAATTCAAAATCCCAAGTTCACAGCTCATAGCTCATAGCTCATAGCTCACAGCGCAATAAACACTAAACATTAAACATTTGAACTTTGAATCTAATCCTGCGGTGTAACCGCAGTCACCGCATAAAAACACGATACTATGAAAATCTACACTAAAACCGGAGACAAAGGAGAAACCTCATTAGTAGGAGGAAAAAGAGTGAAAAAATACGACACGTTGCTGGAGGCTTACGGCACCATAGATGAGCTGAATTCCAATATCGGCTTGGTCATTGCGGACGAACCGGAGCCATTTCTGACGGATATCCAGCGAATGCTGTTCGTGGTGGGAGGCATGTTGGCTACCGAGCCACTGAACTGGGCCAAATACTGGCCAGATGTGGATTTTGCGGGTTTGTTGCAGCAAATTGAATCGGAGATTGACCGTATGAGTGCGGAGCTGGAGCCCTTTAAGGGCTTTATTCTACCGCAAGGTTCCATGCTGATTGCGCACATTCATGTTTGTCGCACAGTATGCCGCAGAGCCGAACGTTTGGTGGTAAAAATCGCTGAGGAAAACGAAGCATACGCACCCCTCTTGAAGATTGTAAATCGACTTTCCGATTATTTCTTTATTTTGGCTCAATTCTGTCATAAAAAAAATAACATTTCTCTAACTTATTGGAAATAAGAGGGAAAAAATTAGCAAGAAAAGTGCATATTTTATAAAAAAAAGAGTACTTTTGCCGCCACAAAAAAGGAGGACAGATTATGTATTGGACACTTGAATTAGCCACAAAATTGGAGGATGCTCCGTGGCCGGCAACCAAGAAGGAATTGATAGATTTTGCCCTTCGTTCGGGAGCTCCTATGGAAGTCATTGAAAACCTTAATGAGATAGAGGATGAGGGTGAGATATATGACAATATCGAAGACCTTTGGCCCGATTATCCCACCAAGGATGACTTTTTTTTCCATGAGGACGAATACTAATTTAGGCATCGAAAAGATTTCTAAGAAAAAAAAAGAAAATCCCATTCTGTCGGTAAGATGGAATGGGATTTTGATTTATAGGTGGGATTCACACCCTTTTATGGAAAAATAGTTTCTCTTTATTGTTGTTTTATAACCTTGCTGATTCCGAGGCATTGGTCGTTATGGTATAAACGGATAAAGTAAATGCCAGAGGATAGCTCTTCCATGTCAATGTGCTGTGTGGAATTGGCTTCGGCCCATTTCACTGTCTTGATTCTCCGACCTGTCGCATCATATAGTTCTGCGGAAGAGAAAGTTGTCCTATTGTCGTCAATCTTTACGTCTACAGCATGTAAAGTCGGATTGGGATAGATACTGATATGGAAATCAGGATTGGAAGTATAATCATGGATATTGACGGTAGTGTGGGTGTAATGCAGTGTTACAATACTGTCGCAGCCATATATGGTCTGGAAGGTTTGGGTATAATCCCCTGTCTCACAGTATTCAACGCCATTCCAGCTGTAGCATGCCGAGTCGGTAATGAAGAACTCAGAGCTTTGGGCGTCCCATACATTTACGGAAATACTGGCGGTATTGGTGCAGCCGTTCTCGTCATTTCCAGTTACAATATATGTTCCTGAATTGTTAACTGTTATGGCAGCCCCGGTGCTCCCGTTGTTCCAAATGTATGTTTCTCCGCCATGAGCGGTAAGGGTGGTGGTGCTGCCCTCGCAGAAATCGGTATTGCCAGATATGGTGATATTTGGGGTTTCCCAAATCACTACAGTGGCGCTTGAGGTACTGGTACAACCATTTATGTCCGTTCCAGTAACAATATAAGTTCCCGAATTATTAATGCTTATGCTTGCTTCGCTACTTCCATTGTTCCAAGCGTATGTTTCTCCTCCAGTGGCCGTGAGGGTGGTGCTGTCTCCTTCACAGAAACCTTCATTGCCGGAAATGGTGATTTCTGGTGATTCCAAAATGGTGAGACGAAGGATAGCGTAACTGGGACAATTGTATTCATTCAGATAGGAATAATTGTAGGTGCCACTTTGCGTATAGGTTCGTCCATTGCCATCTAACCATGTGTACGAATCACATTTTGAGATGGAAGTGTCGGTCTGTGTACTGTGGTTGATGGTCAGTGTGAGCGTGTCTGTGCTGGGACATTCTTCGGCGTTTTGGTAATAGTGTATATAGGTTCCACTTTCGGAATAAGTACTGTTGGAACCGTCAGTCCAGGTGTGTGTGAGCGAATCACATGCGCTTTGGGCTGTTGCATTGTGTGTGCTATGGCGAATGGTAAGATGAAGAATGCTACTACTTGCACAGCCGTATTCATTATAATAGGAATAGGTATAAGTTCCGCTTTGCGTATAGGTTCGTCCATTACCATCTGTCCATGTGTAAGAATTGTCGCAGGTGTCGATATACGTGACGGTATGAGTGTTGCGAATCAACAAGGTCATGGTCACCACAGAGTCGCAACCGTTGACGGTTTGAAGGGTTACATTTTGAGTTCCAGCCTGGGTGAAAGTAACACCATTCCAAGTGTAAGGCAGTTCGTTATCGCAGATGCCTAAGGTATCGTTAACATGATAAGAGGGATGTATTGTTAAATTCAAGCTTACGGTACTGTCACATTGGTTGACTGTTATTCTGTTGAATACATAAACTCCGCTGACTGAACCTTGTTCAAAGATGGTATCTCGCCATGTATAAGGCAGCTTGTTTTGACAAATGGTATCGTATTCAATCAGATCATATGTTGGATTCACTGTCAAAGTCATGGTCACCACTGAGTCGCAGCCGTTCACAGTTTCTAGTGTGGTGGTCTGCGTGCTGGCCTGGGTGAACTGTACACCATTCCATGTGAAAGGCAGTTCGCTGGAGCAGATGGTCTTGGCGTCGGTTACCTCATAGGTCGGGAAAGTTGTCAAGGTCATGGTCACAACGGAGTCGCAGTTATTCACTGTCGGCAGGGTGACGGTCTGTGTACCAGCCTGGCTGAACACCACACCGTTCCAAGTGTAGGGCAGCTCGCCGGGACAGATGGTCCGAGCATCGTGCACCGCATAGGTCGGGAAGGTGGTCAAGGTCATGGTCACAACGGAGTCGCAGTTATTCACTGTCGGCAGGGTGACAGTTTGTGTACCAGCCTGGCTGAACACCACACCATTCCAAGTGTAGGGCAGCTCGCTGGGACAGATGGTCCGAGCATCGTGCACCGCATAGGTCGGGAAGGTGGTCAAGGTCATTGTCACCACAGAGTCACAACCATTCACAGTTTCCAATGTAGCAGTTTTGGTGCCGGCCTTAGTGAACACCACGCCATTCCAAGTGTAAGGCAGCTCGCTGGGACAAATGGTCCGAGCATCGTGCACCGCATAGGTCGGGAAGGTGGTCAAGGTCATTGTTACAACGGAGTCACAACCATTCACAGTTTCCAATGTAGCAGTTTTGGTGCCGGCCTTAGTGAACACCACTCCGTTCCAAGTGTAAGGCAGCTCGCTGGGACAAATGGTCCGAGCATCGTTCACCGCATAGGTTGGGAAGGTGGTCAAGTTCATTGTCACAACGGAGTCACAACCATTCACAGTTTCCAATGTGGTAGTCTGGGTACCCGCCTGGGTGAACACCACACCGTTCCAAGTGTAAGGCAGCTCGCTGGGACAAATGGTCCGAGCATCGCTTATCTCATAAGTCGGGAAGGTGGTCAAGGTCATGGTAACGACAGAGTCGCAGTTGTTCACTGTCGGCAGTGTGACAGTTTGTGTACCCGCCTGGGTGAACACCACGCCATTCCAAGTGTAAGGCAGCTCGCTGGGACAGATGGTCTGGGTATCGGTCACCTTATAACTGGGGTTCACCATCAGGATTAGTGTGACAATGCTGTCGCAGCCGTTGGCGTTGGTTGTACGGATAGTGTCGTAATGGATGGTCGGCATAGTGCTGTACGGAGCTTCGTACGTGAACCCATGGACAGAGTAAGTGTTACCGGCGCAGATGGTTTCATTGTCAAAGTGTACCGAGTCAACCGGGTTCACCGTCAGGGTCAGCGTCACAATGCTGTCGCAGCCGTTGGCGTTGGTTGTACGGATGGTGTCGTAATGGATGGTCTGTATAGTGCTGTATGGCGCTTCGTAAGTGAATCCGTGGCTGGAGTATAGGTTACCAGCGCAGACCGTCTCATGGTCAAAGTGTACCGAGTCAACCGGGTTCACCGTCAGGGTTAGCGTGACAATGCTGTCGCAGCCGTTGGTATTAGTCGTACGGATGGTGTCGTAATAGATGGTCTGGACAGTGCGGTAGGGTGCTTTGTACGTGAAACCTTTGTTAGAGTATATACTGCCAGCGCAGATGGTCTCTTCATCGAAGTGTACTGAATCAACAGGGTTCACCGTCAGGGTCAGTGTGACAATGCTGTCGCAACCATTGGCGTTGGTCGTACGGATAGTGTCGTAATGGATGGTCTGGACAGTGCTGTATGGCGCATCAAAGGTAAAACCATGGTCGGCGTACGTGTTACCAGCGCAGATGGTCTCATCATCAAAGTGTACCGAGTCAATCGGGTTCACCGTCAGTGTCAGTGTGACAATGCTGTCACAGCCGTTGGCATTGGTTGTACGGATGGTGTCGTAATAGATGGTCGGCATAGTGCTGTACGGTGCTTCGTACGTGAATCCGTGGCTGGAGTATAGGTTACCAGCGCAGACCGTCTCTTCATCAAAGTGTACCGAGTCAACCGGGTTCACCGTCAGGGTCAGCGTGACAATGCTGTCGCAGCCGTTGGCGTTGGTCGTGCGGATGGTGTCGTAATAGATGGTCGGCATAGTGCTGTATGGTGCGTCAAAGGTGAAACCATACTCAGAGTATGTGTTACCAGCGCAGATGGTCTCATCATCAAAGTGTACTGAGTCAACCGGATTCACTGTCAGGGTCAGCGTGACAATGCTGTCGCAGCCATTGGCGTTGGTCGTACGGATGGTGTCGTAATGGATGGTCTGGACAGTGCTGTACGGTGCTTCGTACGAGAATCCGTGGCTGGAGTATAGGTTGCCAGCGCAGACCGTCTCTTCATCAAAGTGTACCGAGTCAACCGGGTTCACCGTCAGGATCAGCGTGACAATGCTGTCGCAGCCGTTGGCATTGGTTGTACGGATGGTGTCGTAATGGATGGTCTGTATAGTGCTGTATGGCGCTTCGTACGAGAATCCGTGGCCGGAGTATAGGTTACCAGCGCAGACCGTCTCTTCATCAAAGTGTACCGAGTCAACCGGGTTCACCGTCAGGGTCAGTGTGACAATGCTGTCGCAGCCGTTGGCGTTGGTTGTACGGATGGTGTCGTAATGGATGGTCTGGACAGTGCTGTATGGCGCTTTGTACGTGAATCCGTGGTCGGAGTATAGGTTACCAGCGCAGACGGTCTCATGGTCAAAGTGTACAGAATCAACAGGGTTCACCGTCAGTGTCAGTGTCACAATGCTGTCGCAGCCGTTGGCGTTGGTCGTACGGATGGTGTCGTGATAGATGGTCTGGATAGTGCTGTATGGTGCGTCAAAGGTGAAACCATACTCAGAGTAAGTGTTACCGGAGCAGACCGTCTCTTCATCAAAGTGTATCGAATCAACCGGATTCACTGTCAGGGTCAGTGTGACAATACTGTCGCAACCGTTGACGTTGGTCGTACGGATGGTGTCGTAATAAATGGTCGGCATGGTGCTGTACGGTGCTTCGTAAGTGAATCCATGGCCGGAGTAAATACCGCCTGCGCAGACTGTCTCTTCATCAAAGTGAACTGAGTCAACTGGATTCACTGTCAGAGTCATCGTTACCACACTGTCACAACTGTTCACTGTCGGTAATGTGACAGTTTGAGTACCAGCCTGGGTGAACTCTATGTCATTCCAAATGTAGGGCAGTTCGCTGGGACAGATGGCCTGAACATCGCTTACCTCATAGGTCGGGAAGGTTGTCAAGGTCATGGTTACAACGGAATCACAACCGTTCACAGTTTCCAGTGTAGCGGTTTGTGTACCGGCCTGGGTGAACACTACGCCGTTCCAAGTGTAAGGCAGCTCGCTGGGACAGATGGTCTGTGCATCGGTCACCTCATAGGTCGGGAAGGTTGTCAAGGTCATGGTTACAACGGAATCACATCCATTCACAGTTTCCAGTGTGGTGGTTTGGGTGCCGGCTTTGGTAAACTCTACGCCGTTCCATGTAATAGGCAGTTCGCTAGCGCAGATGGTTATGGTGTCGGTCACGTTGTAAGTCGGATTTACTTTTAGAATCATCGTTACCACGGAGTCACTGCCGTATTCTGTCGGCAGGGTGACAGTTTGTGTACCAGCCTGGGTGAACTGTATATCATTCCAGATGATAGGTAATTCACTTTCGCAGATGGTTTTTTGGTCAACTACACTAAAGTTCGGGAACACATATAGATGTAGCGTCACGATACTGTCGCAGCCATGACTGGTTTGCAGGGTCTGTAGATAATCTCCTGTTTCACAGTATTCAACATGGTTCCATGTGTAGCATGTAGTGTCGGTAACGGTGAATTCGCTGCTTTGTGCATTCCAGACATGAACAGTGACACTGGCCTCTCCTGCGCAGCCGTTCGCATCGAATCCAACAACTGAATAAGTGCCGGCAGAAGTTACGGTCTTATAGTTATTATCACTTCCATCGTCCCCCCACATGTATGTTTCTCCTCCAATGGCTGTGAGGGTAGTGCTATCACCTTGGCAAATATCTGTCTCCCCCGAGATGGTGATTTCAGGAAGTTGTTTAAGCGTTACTGTTATACTTGCTGTCTTGGTACATCCGTATTGGGATGTGCCGGTGACAGTATATGTGCCGTAATTATTGATCGTAATAAAAGCGTTTTCACCTATTGGGGTGTTGAGTCTTTTCCATGTGTAGCTTATCGCCCCACTGGCGGTCAAAGTGGTGTTGTCGCCTTGACAAATGGAGGTGTTTCCGGAAATAACCACTGGTGGGATAGGCTTGGCGATGATGTTAATGGAGGCAGAACTGGTGCATCCGTATGAGTTGGTGGCAGTTACGGAATATACCCCCGCTTCGTTTATTGTGATTGAATTTTGTGTGCTGCCATTGCTCCATTTATAGCTGTTTGTCCCAACTGTGGAGATAGTCGTACTACTGCCTTCACAGAAGCTGGTGTCCCCAGAGATGATTATAGTAGGGATAGGCCAAATAGTCAGTTTGAGGGTGTCTACGCTGGGACAGCCCTCATTATTGTTGTAGCTGTGCATGTAGGTGCCGCTCTGGCTGTACGTTTGCCCAGTTCCATCTGTCCAGGTATACGATTCACATTCGGAGACTGTAGCCACGTTGTGTGTGCCGTAATGGACCGTCAGATGCAGGGTGTCCACACTTGGACAACCATCATCGTTGTTATAATTGTACGTATATGTACCCGAAATGGTGTACGTCTTGCCATCGCCATCTGTCCATGTGAAGCTATCGCATACTGTGGTGTCGGTCACGTTGTGTGTGCCGTGGAAAATGGTCAGCGTCAAAGTTACGATGCTGTCACAACCATTGACGTTTTGTGCGCGGATGGTGTCGTAATGGATGGTCTGCATGGTGTTAAATGGCGCAGTATACGTGAACCCGTGCAAAGAGTATGTCTCGCCATCGCAGATTGTACCATCAAAATGCACATAATCAACAGGATTTACTGTCAACATAACAATAATTGTGCTGTCGCATTGGTATCTTGTAGGGATAGTTCTTACTAAAATATGAGAGCCTGAAGTCGTCAATGTCGTGTCGAATCCGAATTCTGTGAATGTATTACCCAAACAAATGGTCCTGTCATAATAGTTTGTGTCTAATTGATGAACTATCAGGTGAAGTACTGTAATAGAGTCACAATGGTTTGTAGCTATATTTTGTTCTACATAAAATCCTGTTGTTGTGCGCAAAGTATCATTGAACAGGTAATCGCTTCCTTCACAAATATGGCGAATCAGTGTGTCTCTATACTCATTACTTACGGTCAAATTCATGGTTACAATGGAATCACAACCATCGACAGTTTCCAGAGTGGCGGTCTGCATGCCAGCCTGTTTGAACTGGACGCCGTTCCAGGTGTATGGAAGTGCACTGACACATATTGTTTTTACATCATTAACTTCATAACTCGGGTTCACCGTTAGGGTCAGCGTGACAATGCTGTCGCAGCCGTTGGTGTTGGTTGTGCGGATGGTGTCGTAATGGATGGTCTGGACAGTGCTGTACGGCGCGTCAAAGGTGAAACCATGCTCAGAGTAAGTGTTGCCAGCGCAGACTGTCTCATTGTCAAAGTGTACCGAGTCAACCGGGTTCACCGTCAGAGTCAATGTGACAATGCTGTCGCAGCCGTTGGTGTTGGTCGTACGGATGGTGTCGTAATGGATGGTCTGGACAGTGCTGTATGGCGCGTCAAAGGTGAAACCATGGTCAGAGTAAGTGTTGCCAGCGCAGACTGTTTCATTGTCAAAGTGTACCGAGTCAACCGGGTCCACCGTCAGGGTCAGTGTGACAATGCTGTCACAGCCATTGATGTTGTGAGTTCGGATGGTGTCGTAATGGATGGTCTGGACAGTGCTGTATGGCGCGTCAAAGGTGAAA
>CAJOFJ010000008.1:0-68157 GCA_905233625.1 uncultured Bacteroidales bacterium
TTCGGCATTGCTTATCCTCGGTTGGAAGGCGATGCGAGAGCCTAAAAGAGCGGGGTGAGCGATGAAACTCGGATTCCCGCGCTTTTTTTTATGTGTTTTCGGAAATATTAATGTAAAAGTCCGTATCGGGAATCTGCGGAAGACTTTGGTACTATGAAAAAGAAAACCATACAGATTCTTTGCATTATCCTTTTCTTGACTTTGAATTTGGGTGTGGCAGTTGCCCAGAATGCCACAGTGACCGCAGGTGGCACCGCATCAGGCAGTGGCGGTACACTCACCTATACTATTGGCCAGATTGCCGACCAAAGGGTGGAAGGCAACGGACGGTATGTCATTGAAGGAGTGCAGCAACCGTATGAAATCCAGGTGGTCGGAATAAACAGCTATTCCAACATCACCTTGGAAGCCGTTTTATACCCGAATCCCACTTCGAGTAGGGTGGTGCTCAGCATTCGGAATTACGATATTCCTTCACAGGGTCTGACAGCCCAACTTTATGATTTCAATGGAAAGATGGTCAAAGCTTTTGTTGTCAAAGATTTGGACACTGAAATTGATTTCTCCGGCGTTGCGGATTATGGACGACAAAACCTTGCTCAAAACCTTCAAGGTGGTCAAGAACAGTTTGTAAGGAGTGTAATTCCCCTTCTGTTAGAAGGGGTGCCCGAAGGGCGGGGTAGTGACGCAAATGTTAATACCTTATGGATGTACAACAACTAAAACCCAAATATCATGAAAAAACATTTTATCTTTTTTGCAATCCTGATAATCGCTGTGGTGTCCTTGTTTGCCCAGGCACCGCAAAAATTCTCGTATCAGGCTGTGTTGCGCGACGCCGGGGGCAATCTGGCCGCTAACCAGAATGTCTCTGTCCGTATCTCCATTATCCAGGAAAACGAATACGGTGCGTCTGTATATGTGGAGACCCACAGTGTCACCACTAACGCCAATGGCCTGGTGACCATTGAGGTAGGGGCGGGCAATCCGATATTAGGGACATTTGCCGATATTGATTGGAGCTATGGCTCCTACTACCTGAAATCAGAAGTTGACCCCGCAGGAGGAAACAATTACAGCATTACGGGTGTGCAGCAGTTGCTGAGTGTGCCGTACGCTTTGTATGCGGGTAATACTACTGGCGGTTTCAGCGGTGACTATAATGACCTGATCAACACTCCGACTATTCCAACCGTCCCGACCAATGTGAGCGCTTTCAACAATGATGCCCAATACATCACGCAGTCCGCCTTGGGCAGCACCTTGCAGGGCTATGCAACAGTCGCTTCTATTCCCACCGTGCCGACCAATGTGAGTGCCTTCACCAATGATGCTCAGTATATTACACAGGCCGCATTGGGCAGCACTTTGCAAGGGTATGCTACAGTTGGTTCTATTCCAACTGTGCCAACCAATATCAGTGCTTTCACCAATGATGTGGGTTATATCACCACCGCCGATGTGCAAGAGGCTGCCAACATTCCGACCAATGTAAGTGCTTTTGCCAATGATGCTGGCTATGTAACGGCGAGCCAATTGCCGACCGTGCCGACTAATGTGTCTTCTTTTACCAATGACGCGGGCTACATTACCGCTGCGCAGATTCCGGCCCAAGTGCCTTCTGATTGGAATGCCATTGCCGGTCCCGCCCGAATCTTGAACAAACCAACCATTCCCACTGTGCCGACCAATGTGAGTGCGTTTACCAACGATGCAGGCTATATTACCACTGCTGAAGTGCAGCAGGCTGCCAATATCCCGACTAATGTGAGTGCTTTCGCCAACGATGCGGGGTACGTGACCCAGCCGGTCTTGAATGTGACTTTGAGTAATTACGCCACACTGAACTCCCTGCCGACAATTCCCACCAATGTGAGTTCTTTCTATAACGACGCAGGGTATATCACTACTGCCGATGTGCAACAGGCGGCCAACATCCCCACTGTGGTGAGCGCTTTCGCCAACGATGCGGGTTATATCACTGCTGCGGCTGTCCCTGCCAATATTTCCGCTTTCAACAATAATGTGGGTTACATCACTGCGGCACAGGTTCCCGCACAAGTGCCCGCCGACTGGAATGCCACTACAGGTCCCGCAAGAATCTTGAACAAACCGGTTATTCCCACCGTGCCGACCCAGGTGAGTGCCTTTGCCAACGACGCTGGCTACATCACTATGGCGGCTGTGCCCACCGTCCCCGCGGTTCTTTCCGCCTTCAACAATGACATCGGCTACATCACCGCAGCCCAGGTTCCCGCACAAGTGCCTGCTGACTGGAATGCCACCACAGGACCTTCACGTATTCTGAACAAACCGATTATTCCTACGGTGCCAACCAATATCAGCGCCTTCAACAACGACCAAGGCTATATCACTGCTGCCAATATTCCTTCCAATATCAGTTCTTTCAATAATGACAGGGGCTATATCACAGCCTCGAGTATTCCTACGAATGTGAGTGCTTTTGTGAATGACAGAGCTTACGTTACCGCTGCCGAAATACCCGTTCAGGTGAATGCCGACTGGAATGCCACCACCGGTGCGGCAAGAATATTGAACAAACCCACCATTCCCACTGTGCCCACCAACTTGAGCGCGTTCACGAACGACCAGGGCTTTATCACCATGGCCAGTGTGCCCACCAATATCAGCGCTTTTGTAAACGACAGGGGCTATATTACCTCTTCGGGGGTACCCACCAATGTGGCCGCGTTTGAAAACGATGCTCATTATATTACCGAGGCGCAATTCAACACGATACTTTCCGCATTGAACAATGCTTTGGACAGCCTTCGCGGCAGGATTGCCGAGTTGGAGGCTGCCCCGCCTACTTCGGGCAGTGTGACCATAAGCCCTGTTTCCAATATTACGGAACATACGGCAGTATGTGGGGGAGAAGTGCTCACGGATGGCGGCATGCCCATTATAGAACGCGGTATATGCTGGAGCACTTCGCATAATCCCACTATCAGCAACAGCCGTACCATGGACGGAGCTGGCGTGGGAGCCTTCACCAGCACCATTAGCGGTTTAACTGCTGGTACCACCTATTATGTGCGGGCGTATGCGGTTAACAGTGTGGGTACAGCTTATAGTGGAGAAATTAGTTTTACCACCGTGATAGATGCTTGCCAGGGGGTGACCACTGTTACCGATATTGACGGTAATGTTTACAACACGCTATCATTAGGCAGCCAGTGTTGGATGAAGGAGAACTTGCGCACCACAAAATATGCCGATGGCACGGCTATAGCCAATGGAAGCGATAATTCTAGTTATTCTACAACAGTGGCTTATTATTACCCGGCATCCGGAAATTTTAACAAAGGCAATAAATACAACTGGAAAGCGGTCATGCGTACTTCCTCCTCAAGTGCTGCCAATCCTAGTGGAGTACAGGGAATTTGTCCCGATGGCTGGCATGTGCCGAGTGATGCGGAGTGGAACCAGCTTACCGACTATGTGAGCAGCCAAAGCCAGTATTATTGTTCGGATAACCCGGAAAATATCGCCAAGGCCTTGGCAAGTACCAGTGATTGGAGCAATTGGGGCAGTGGTGTCACATGTGCTGTAGGGAACATGCCAAGCAATAACAATGCCACAGGCTTTAGCGCAGTACCTACAAGCTACTACACCAGTGTTGGTGCCGTCAGGACCGGCGGTACCAGTTTTTGGAGTGCTACCGAGGGAAGTAGTATTTATGCCCACAACCGCTACCTCGATTACAGTGATGCGACGGTAGGCCGCAACCTCTACGACAAGTCCTATGGTTCTTCCGTTCGTTGTGTCCGCGATTAATAAAGTTGAAAGTTGAAAGCTGAAAACTAAGGGAGGGCTGGTGTGGCTCTCCCTTTTATAATGAATGATTAAGGGCGTGGTCGTTGGGCTGCGCCCTTTTTTTTGTTTATGATGTGTTTTGTCCTTTTGTAGAGCCGCGGTGCACCACGGCTCTACAAAATTATCTGTGCACCACGGCTCTACAAAATTATCTGTGCACCACGGCTCTACAAAATTATCTGTGCACCACGGCTCTACAAAATTATCAATGCATCGCGTCCCTGCGAAATTTTCTTTGCACGACGTTCCTGCAGGAATTGCATTAATCCGTGTTTCTGGAATGTTTTCATAACCCTGCGTTCCTGCAATATTTCTTCGTTCGTATGGTATTTTATTGTGATAGATTGTTATGATTGAATGTATGTGATTGGGCATGACTACCCACAATGGTATTTCTGCATAAGGGTAGTGATTCTGTATGTTTTGGAATTGTTCATCGGTGAATTTCCCGATAGGGGATAGGATCATTTGCTGTCTGTCCTCACTACTCGTTATTTCGCCAAAATGGTGTTTTCTATCTTTGGTGCAGATGGTGATAAAATACATTCCATCGTTATAATTATGCCAAGCGGCACGAACGGATGGAATACGATACCTGTTTTGGTAAAATTCTTTAGACATAATTATATATTTGTTTGTGTTGCCATTTTGTAGAGACGCGGTGCACCACGTCTCTACAAAATTATCGGTGCACCATGTCTCTGCAAAATTTGTGTGCCGCATTCTGTTTTTATGCCACATTTTTTTTTTTTTGCACCCCCGTGCAATATATGACGCTGCAAAAATACGAAAATATTCCGAATAATTTATTATAAATTACTGAAATAATTAGTGTTTTATTGCTAACTTATTGATATATAGTGGCAAAAAATTTCTCAACATCGTTGAAAATTTGAAATGACTATTGTATCTTTGCTGTCGAATTAAACGACCAATGAATGATGAAAAATAAAGAAAAGAAAAATCCTATCGAAGAGGCTCGCAGGTATGTGGCCAATGCGGAAGAGAATATAGAGAAAGCTGTATATGATCCCGAAACTAAATCGTATTTGGACAGCAAGTATGTCAAAACAGCGGGCAATATTCTATGGAACGGTTGTCTTGTCGCATTGGATGCGGTTTTGCAGGTGCGCGAAGGCAAAGGCTGTCCTTCAATAGAGAAATATAAGGAGGCTTCGGGAAAACGAGACCGTAAATTACTGTCTTCCATTGTGAATGGTTACAACATTATGCATTTGTCTATGGGCTATGATGGCACGAAAGATAAGAAAGTCTGCGATGCTGGCTTTGAAAATGCCAACGCCATCATCGACCGCTGCGCTTTGCTATACCATCCGTAAACTGAAAACTGAAAACTGAAAGTTGAAAGTTGAAACCTACTTGATATTCTCCTCGACCATCTCTTTCAAGTAGGCAATGATTTCAGGGTCTTGGATGGAGACACCGTCGAGGGCTTCGTTCACTTCGTCAGTGTCAAACACATAATCTACATCCTCACGCTGGTAGTGGAAAATGAAGTGGATGTCGGGGTAGGCGGAAACAGTGAGCACCACGGTGCCAGCAAGGTCACCCATCGGCGGGGTGTCAATATTGGTCAGTCCGAAAATGGCGGTGACAGTGGTGCCCTTGCCCTTTTCGGAGTCGATGGTCAGTGAGCCCCCGGTCCGTTCGGTATTTTGCTTCAGCAAAGGCAGTCCCAAGCCGACTTTGCGGGTGGTACGGGTAGTGAAGAAGGGGTTGATAACTCGTTCAGCCGTCTCTTTGTCCATGCCGCAGCCGTTGTCGATAAAGCGCAGTATCAGCTGGTCTTTGGCCTTGTCCTCGATGACTTCCAGGGTGATGTCTTTGGCTCCTGCACGGGTAGAGTTCTGCAGGATGTCCATGATATGCATTGATAGATTGTTCATAATCAAACTTTTAATAATACTCTTCTGCCGTTTTCCTGATGCAGGGCCATGCGGATCTCCTCGAACGTGCGGGTCTCGATCTCGAAATAGCAAGGGGCAATGCCCACTCGGTCTGGAATATGCGCATCCGAACTGCGGGTGAAAGTTTTATCCTTGAGGTAGGGGTGCTGCTGAATCATTTTTTCCTTGTCTCCTTTTTCTGAAAGCTCCACGGCATCGTAGGGCAAATCAAAGGGAATGAAACCCAGCTGCGAGATGACACTGTTTTTGAGTTTGTCGATATGGGCGGGGATGAAGATGCCGTCCAACTCCTTCACCTTGGCAGCGATTTTCTCGATGGGCTCGTCCAGACCGGAGGTCAGCAGGCGAGGCTCCTCATAGACAATGTTCATTTCCTCGTCAATCTGCACCTGGTCGCCGAAAAAGTCCGGCGAGTTGGGTATATTGGGCAGATGCTCATCCAGATAGGCCTGGAACTCGTCCAGCAGTTCGTGGTTTTTGAAGTAGCAGGTGACGTGGGCCTCTTCCTTGGTGGTCACCTCGGCGCCGCAGAGCACGAATATGTCGCGGTTGTGCGAGTAATGCTCGGCTAGGCGGCAGTGACGGGTGGCGTTATGGTCGGTGATGCCGATGATATCAACACCGCGCTGCAGGGCCAGCTCGATGATGTACTCGGGCGTCATGTCCAGGTCGCCACAAGGCGAGAAGAGGGTATGGGTGTGCAGGTCAGCTTTGTAAATGTTCAAAATAAGGGATAGTTTTTAGGGGTTAGTGGTTAGGGGAGTCTCACTTCGTTCGAGGGGAGTTTCGGGCTTTGCCCTCAAGGGGAGTCTCGCACTTCGTGCTCGAGGGGAGCTCTAATTCCCCTTCTTCAATTAGAATTCAAAATCCAAAATTCAGAATTCAGAATTCAAATAATAACTTTCAGTTTTCAGTTTTCAACTTTCAGTTCTTCAGCATTTCATAAATGATTCCGGAGGTTTCGAAGGTCTGTTTGTCGGTGCCTAAGATTGGAATACCTTCTTCGATAGCGGCTTCGAGGGTGTCGTCTTCGGGTTTGTTGCCCTTCACCAAAACGATGGCGGCCAGCTCTTTCAGGGAAGCGATAGCCATCACGTTCTTGTGGGTTTGCAGGGTTACCCAAACATCGCCTTCCTTGGCGAAGCCCATCACATCGCTGAGCAGGTCGGAGACGTATCCGCCCTTGATTTCTCTGTCCAAATTGTCGGCACCGCAGAAGACGGTGAGGTTCATCTTTTCTACTAAATCTTTAACTTTCATTTTGTTATGGTGTTGATAATGTTTCTATTTATGTTGATAATAATCAAAAATATTAATCTGCAAAGTTACATAAAATTCTTGAATAATGAACCACTACTGATAGTATAATTTTGGAATTGCGCTTGGAGGCGCGTCACATGCCTTCGGCATGTCGTCATATCCAGTGATGCATGTTGAAGCAAGAGCTTTCTTATAAATCATCACCTCGGAGAGGTGCTACGCACGCAGTGCAATTAACTCCACACAAGCCGTGAGGCGCAGTGTGGTGAAAGGGGTACTCGCGCCTCACGGGCATCTCGGAGAGATGCGACCATACTACATCGAAGATGTATAATCTTATTAACCCTAGATGAGCGTAGCGTAATCTGGGGCGGTGAATGCCAATGCCATACTCTCCGCGGTGCGCTATAAGCCTGCGCCGAAGCACTGAACTTGCCCACCGCGGAACGGACTCATCGTAGCCGGTGCAAAAAAAAGATTATGCAAATGCATAAAAAAACAAGAAATATGGTTGATAATAAATAATAATTTGTATATTTGCGATTTATAACTCAGGGAAGAGACATATTGACAAATTTTTTCATAACCAAAACAAAACACTATGAGAAAACTTTTCATTTTGGGAACGGCAATTGTCGTTTCCGTGGCGATGCTGATGACATCATGCAAAAAAGAGGAAGTGAACAACAATGGCAACAACAGTAACACGGAGAATCCCGGCGGCGGTGGTTCTGGTGGAGGATCTGGCTCTGGTGGTGGTACCGGCTCTGCCAATACTGATTATCCTTCCACGGCAATAGTTATACATAATGCGGTGACGGATATAGATGGGAACCGTTATGATGCTGTACAGATTGGTAATCAGGTATGGATGGCGGAGAATTTACGCACCACAAAATATTCCGATGGTACTGTCATTCCTATAAGTAGTTCCACCAGTTCAACCATAGCATATCGTTATGTTCCGAAAAACGATATGAATTATGTGCCTTCTTATGGCTACCTGTATAATTGGACGGCGGTGATGCATGGGGAAAACATTAGTGATGATGATCCCATCGGGGTTCAGGGGATATGTCCCACTGGCTGGCATGTGCCAAATGGCAGTGAGTGGTCGCAGATGAAAGAATATATGAAAAGTCAGTCGTTGTATTGGTCAAATGGAAGTCCCAATCATATTGCAAAAGCTTTGTCCGCTACATGGGGTTGGGATAGTGTGGAGGAGGAATATAATGTTTATGCCCCTGGCTGTAATATGAGTACAAACAATGCTACTGGATTCTCAGCCCTTCCTGCAGGAATAGCTAATGGTGGTGGTTTCGGATCCTCCGCCCAATTCTGGACTTCATCGAAAGATGGTAGTCATCCCGCATATAGTATTCATTGGGGGAATGTTTATAATCCGGAATTTGATTTGTATTATGGAGAAACTGAAGAGTATAGGTCGTTGTCGGTCCGTTGCGTTCGCGATTAGAACAGTTTACAGTTAACAATTAATAGTTTAGGGAGGGCAGGAAGGTCCTCCTTTTTTTTTTGGCGAGGGTGATTGTGGGTGCATATCATTTCGTCTTCTGAATTCCTCCGAAAATTCAATCTTGATTTTAACAACTGTTAGTTAAAATGTTTTTCTTTATTTTTAATTTATTGATTTACAATGATAAAAAATTTGCTATTGATTTTGTTGAAATGGCATTCTTGTTGTATCTTTGCCTTCAGAAAAACGATGGTTTAATGATGGAAAATAAAGAACAAAAAAATCCCATTGATGAGGCCCGCAGGTATGTGGCCAATGCGGAGGAAATCATCAAGAACTCCGTTTATAATCCGGAAATAAAGCAGTACAGGGACAAGAAATATGTTCGGATTGCTGGCGACACCTTGTGGAAGGGATGCCTGATAGCGCTTGATGCGGTGTTGAATGTCCGTAAAGGCAAGGGCCGCCCGTCCATTGAAAAATACAAGGAGGCAGCAAAAAAGCGTGATGGAAAGTTGTTGTCTTTCATTTTGGCCGGCTACGATACTATGCATCTTGTGATGGGTTATGACGGGAACAAAACCAAAAAAGTTTGCGATGCGGGTTTTGAAACCGCTAATGATATCATCAACCGTTGCGCATTGCTGTATAACCCGGAAATGGTTGTCGCATAACCTCCGCGGTGCGCTATAAGTCTGCGCCGAAGCACTTCACCATCTCACTGCGGAACGGACTCGTTGTAGCTGATGCAAAAAAAAAACATGAGGTAAAAAAATTAGCACATTAACTAATTAACTCATTTGCTAATTATTTTTCGTATCTTTGCAGTTTGGACTTTCAAATATCAACTTATGGCGAAAGATGCGGTAATTATTATCTCAGGAGGCATGGACTCCACCACGATGCTCTATGAGTTCAAGGACGAGATTGCCATGGCTATTACCTTTGATTATGGCTCCACCCAGAACGGACGCGAGCGCGTTTGCGCCGTGACACATTGCCAGCGTTTGGGTATCAGGCATATTATTGTCCCGCTCGAATTCATGCACCGCTATTTCAAGAGCACCCTGCTGATGACCGCTGAAGATATTCCGGAGGGCAATTACAACGACGAGAATATGAAATCGACGGTGGTGCCTTTCCGCAACGGCATCATGTTGGCCATTGCCGCAGGTATTGCCGAGAGCAACGGACTGAAACGTGTGATGATTGCCAATCACGCTGGCGACCATGCCATCTATCCCGACTGTCGCCCCGAGTTTGTGCAGGCCATGTCGGAGGCGATGTCGGCGGGAACCTACGAGAATGTGGAGGTGTGGGCGCCTTATACCTTCCTGAGCAAGAAGGAAATCGCTGAGCATGGCAAGGCCTTGGGACTGGACTACACGGAGACTTATTCCTGCTATAAAGGCGGCGAGAAGCACTGTGGCAAATGCGGTACCTGCCGCGAACGCATCCAAGCCTTGAAAGAAGCCGGCATCGATGACAAAACCGAATATGAAAATTTATAGAATATGTATTACGTAAGAAAAACCTTGGAAATATCAGCCTGTCACCAGTTATATCTGGATTATGAGAGCAAGTGCGAGAACCTTCACGGTCACAATTGGAAAGTCAATGTGTATTGCCGCTCTGAGCAACTGGACAGCAATGGCATGGTGTGCGATTTTACAGAGATCAAACGACTGATTCACGGGAGAATAGACCATAGAAATTTGAATGAGGTGCTGGATTTCAATCCCACTGCTGAGAATCTGGCCAAGTGGATTGTCGATACCGTACCGAACTGCTACCGTGCCGATGTGTGGGAGTCGCGGGACAACAAGGCATCTTACATCAAGGATGATGCGGTACAGAATTTTGATTAATAATATTTTGCGCCTGTTATAACTGGGGGAAATTGCCAGATGAACGCTTATAAAATCAATGAGATTTTTTACTCCCTGCAGGGAGAAGGGTTTCACAGCGGAACCCCTGCGGTGTTTGTGCGCTTCAGTGGTTGCAACCTGCATTGCGAGTTTTGCGATACACAGCATCAGCAAGGAACAATGATGTCGCTTCAAGATATTGTGAATAATGTGAATAATTATCCTGGTGCGCCGCTGTTGGTTTTGACAGGCGGCGAGCCATCGTTGTTCATCGATGGGGAGTTTGTCGCAGCACTGAAAACTGGTACGGGGAAGCTGATAGCGATAGAGACCAACGGCACCCGTGTACTCCCCGAAAATATTGACTGGGTGACGTTTTCGCCGAAGAATGCCTTTCCCGGTGGCGAGGCAGAACCTTGCGTGTTAACCCGTTGCGATGAGTTGAAAGTGGTATATTTGGGGCAGGACTTGTCTCAATATGACGAGATAGTGTCGAAACACCGCTTCCTGCAACCTTGTTACAGCCTCGATGAGGCTCAACGCCAGCGGAATATGAAGGTCTGTGTGTCTGCCGTGCTGTCGCATTCTTCATGGCGTCTTTCCCTGCAAATCCACAGAATTTTAAATATTCAATAATATTATGTTTTTTTAAGAAATAATAAGTTTATCATTTCTTGAAATTATTGTATTATTGCATGTTAAATAAAAAAATATGAAAAATACGGGATATTTATGTGTTTCCCTATTTTTGTGTTTTGCTTTTTTATTCTGTTTGCAAGGGAAATCGCAAAATTTTGATGTTATTGTCGGTAATGGTACTGCAGAAACGAATGTAAGTCCATACAACAATTATTACAAGAATTCATGGACAGAGTGTATCTATTTGGCTTCTGACATTGCTGAGTCGGGAAATATCTATAAGGTGGCATGGAACTGTTCCAGCGCCTATGCCTTTTCCATGTACACTATGAAAATTTACATGGGAACCACGACCAGAACGTCGCATAGTAACACAAGTGATTGGCAGAGCCTGAGTAATTTGGATTTGGTGTATTCCGGTACAAATTTCCAGACACCGAACACTACGGGCTGGCAATCTGTCATTTTGGATGATGTATTTGAATACGATGGAACAGAAAATCTGGTGGTAGTGGTGTCAAAGACCGCCGCAAGTTATAACAGTACACCAGAATACTATTACACGAATAAATCAAATTCAGTGTTATATCGTCGTAATGACAGTAATTTGTCTTATGCTGAACATCCAGGTAGTAGTAGTGGAACCACTTCGAACAATTTGGCTAATATCCGTCTGTATTTTATGCCAGACGCATGTCCATCACCAAGGTCGGTGACCGTGACTGATATTACGGAGGAGTCGGCGACTGTGTCGTGGCAAGGAAATGCCAACGCCACACAATGGCAGGTGGGCTATGGTTTGTCTGTGGACGCCGCAATGCAGAATCTTACTACTGTAAATGTAACCAGCTTTGATATGACAGGTTTAGACCCTGAAACAGAGTATTATGTGGTGGTGAGATCAATTTGCGGAGGGGATTTTTCTGTATGGAAAAACCGCAAGTTCAAAACCGCTTGCGCGGGTGCCTTCGAATCGAGCAACTGCTTTGATTTGACAAATCTGAATGCTCCGTACATTACGTGTTACTATGGCACTTTCTCCAATCCGTATCTTAATATAGGGGTTATGAGTAATCGACATACGGTTATAACAACAGATGACTATGATCCGTATACCGAAAATACACTTCCGGTAATTCCGGATTGTAAGAATTATTCTGTTCGCTTGGGAAATAGTAATACAGGCGCGGAGGCTGAAAGTATTTCTGTTAATTATCAGGTAGATACAAATGTTTCGGATTTGTTGCTGCTGCAATATGCCATTGTGATGGAAGACCCCGGTCATACCCCGGAGGACCAGCCCCGCTTTACCATGGAAATCCTTAACAGTAATAATCAGTTGATTGATCAGAATTGTGGATATGAGAATTTTATTGCTTCTTCAGGTTTGGGATGGTCTTCGAGTGGTGGTGTGATTTGGAATGAGTGGACCACCGTGGGCATGGATTTGTCCGCATATCATGGCCAAAATGTGAAAATACGTCTTACAACCAGGGATTGTGAGAGAAGTGGACATTTCGGCTATGCCTATTTTACGCTGGATTGTGGCAGTAAACGTATGAGATCCCATTTCTGTGGTGTGGATAGTGTGAAAACATTTATGGCACCGGCCGGTTTCCGCTACCAGTGGTTCTGGGAGTCACAGCCGGCAAACATACTGTCCACGTCCAGATCCTATACAGTAGAGGGAAATGTCACGGACAGAATCGTCTGCAAGGTTATTTCAATGCAAAAAGATGGGTGTTTCTTTTACATTTATGGTTCAATGGCTCCACGATATCCCTTAGCTGAATTCTCTGCCAATGTTAACAGTTGTGATAGAACGTGCACTTTCAATAATTTGAGCCGTGTTTCTGTGGATGGCATTACTCCGAATGCTGAATATGAGCCTTGTGACGATGCGTTGTGGGACTTCGGGGACGGAACCCAAAGTACATTGTATCAGGCCACTCATCAATATGCCAGTCCTGGCACATATGTCGTTAGGCTGATTTCGGGATTGAATAGCTTTAGCTGTTCGGATACGGTGGCCTATACGGTTTATATGCCGGATTTGTCATCACATATTGATACTGTGGTTTGTGATTCAGTACGTATCAACAGTGCTTTGTATACGATTTCCGGTGATTATACTCAGCATTTGACATCCGTCAATGGATGTGACAGTGTCCTGACGGTGCATGTAGTTGTGCATCCTTCTAAAAGCACCGAGTTTTCACAGGTGGCCTGCGAAAACTATACTTGGATGGGAAATACCTATACCGAAAGTGGCCATTATCAATGTCACATGCAGACCGCCATGGGCTGTGATAGCTTGCTTACGCTTCATCTTACAGTGGGACAACCTGCCGAGACAGTCATTACCGATACGGTTTGTGGAAGTTATACCTGGAATAACTTGACGTATGGCAATACGGGACAATATGTTCAGCATTTCCAGACTGTCTATGGTTGCGATAGTACGGTGACTTTGTTCTTAAGTGTGGGACATGACACTACTTGCTCTTTTGCCGCCACAGCCTGCGAAAATTATACATGGAACGATGTGAATTATAATACCACAGGAGTATATACCCAGTATTTCCATTCTGTCTTGGGATGTGATAGTACAGTGATGCTGCATCTGACTGTCGGCCAACATGAAACCACGGATATCTTGGATACAATCTGTATGGGTGAAGATTATAGAAAATATAATTTCAATATCCCTCAGAATGAAACTTATTCGTTCAGCTTATATGAGACAGCGCAAAATAATGTTTCGCAATATGGGTGTGACAGTGTCGTTAATCTTCATTTGACTATTTTGGATACAACGGTGTCAATCGTTCCTTTGTATGGGGATTTCTGTGAGAATATGTATCAGGAATTGTCGGTGGAGACAAGTTTTCAGGATTATGTGTGGAATACGGGAGCTGTATCGCCGTCTATTGTTGTTACGGAACCAGGCATATACAGTATAACAGCTTCGTTTAAGCAATGTTCTGTTACAAGGGAATTTGTGATTGAGCCTTGTAAAATACCTGTTTTTGTTCCGAATACTATCACTCCGGGTACGCCAGATGGCAATAATGATTATTTTTCGGCTTATACCGAGGCCATGCAGTATGTGGAGGACTTTGAAATCAATATCTATGACCGTTGGGGTGTTTTGGTGTTTACTTCCAAAGATCCAGGATTTCAATGGGATGGAACCGTAAATGGCCGTTTGCTTTTGAATCAGCTATATACGTATAAAATCAAAATGACCACGGTGTTCAAGGAACATCATTTTTTGAAGGGCACTGTTCTTGTAATCTGAGTTGCCGTCCTTTCAGGACTCATCAATATTTACGGCATACACAACATTTGCTAATTTGCTAATTAACCAATTCGCTAATTAAATTAGCACATTAGCACATTAGCACATTGTCTCATTGTCTCATTGGCACATTGAAAATCATTTGCTAATTTGCAAATTGTCTAATTTGCTAATTAAATTTTTTTGTATCTTTGCAAGAATTTAAATGATGATTTTTGACATCATTGTGGCATAGTATAAATCTTTATACCAGATATTTATGGATAATTTTATCGTTTCAGCCCGTAAGTACCGACCAACGACTTTTAACTCCGTGGTGGGTCAGGAGCATATCACCTCCACTTTGAAGAATGCCATCAAGACCGGCCAGATTGCGCAGTCGTTCCTGTTCTGCGGTCCCCGTGGGGTGGGTAAGACTACCTGCGCCCGTATCTTCGCCAAGGCACTGAACTGCCAGCATTTGACAGTGGATTTTGAGCCGTGCAACGAGTGTGACTCCTGCCGGGCTTACAACGAATCGGCCTCTTTCAATGTTTATGAGCTGGATGCGGCCTCCAACAACTCGGTGGACGATATCCGCTCGCTGGTGGAGCAGGTGCGCATCGCTCCACAGGGCGCCAAATACAAGGTGTATGTCATCGATGAGGTCCACATGCTGTCGTCAGCGGCTTTCAACGCCTTCCTGAAAACCTTGGAGGAACCGCCTGCCTATGCCAAGTTCATTCTGGCTACGACCGAAAAGCATAAAATTATCCCGACCATCCTTTCCCGATGCCAAGTATATGATTTCAAGCGTATTAATGACAATGATATCATCAAACATCTGCAGTATGTGGCGAAGAGTGAGCATGTGGAAGCCGAAGAGGAAGCCCTGCGCGTGATTGCCGCCAAGGCGGATGGTGCCCTGCGTGATGCTTTGTCCATCTTCGACCAGATTGTCAGTTTCTCTGGTGGTGCCATAACCTACAAGCAGACCATTGAAAACCTGAATGTTCTGGATGTGAACAACTACTTCAACATGGTTCACCACTTGTTCAGTGAGGATGAGTCTGCGGCGTTGCTGTTGTTCGATGAGATTCTGTCCAATGGCTTTGAAGCACAGCATTTTATCGCTGGTTTGGCCAAGCATTTTCGCAATCTGTTGGTGGCACAGAATCCTTCCACTGTTCGCTTGATGGAGGCTTCCGACAGCATCAAACAACAATATGCCATGCAAGCGCAGAATATTGACAAAGCTTTGCTGCTGAGAGCTTTGGACTTGTCCAATGAGTGCGATTTCAATTTCAAGACCTCCAATAACAAACGTTTGTCCGTCGAATTATGCTTGATGAAGATTCATGCCAATTATGTCTTTATCAAGAATAAAGCGGCGACTAAAGTCAGGCAATCACGGGAGTGATTCATCCGAGCAAAGCGCGGCGCCAGGTGTTCCAGGAACATTCTCAACCGCACCCCGACAGTCACGGCAGGTCTTTGTGCCTCCAGTCACTGTCCCCGTCAAAAAGACCCCGAAAATCAGCGATGTATTGCAGGATCCGGTGCCAGTGACTTCTTCGCCACAATCCATGGTGATGGAGCAGCCTTCGGAGAGTACGGAAACTCCAGCTTCTCAAATCAGCCAGTCCAGTGCCGAGCCACAGGATAGGATGGGAGAAGTTTCTTCTGAATCCTCTGATGTTGAAGTTGAACAGGAAACTATGGGCGTTTCAGAAGCTTCGGAGAACTCCCCTGGTACAGAAGCAATGGGCATATCGGAGGAAAATGAAGTGCCTCAAACCATTTCTTCTTCGGACGAGAAATTTGTGAGTGCGTGGAACACGATGTTCGAGTTGCTGTTCCGTGAAATCGCCACCATTTACTATCCCTTGAAAGGGGTGGTGCCTTCCATAGAGAACAATGTCATCCAGGTGAAGGTGAAAAACGAGATGATGAAGGATAATTTCGAATCTCGTGTGCGTTTGGCACTGGAATATCTGCGAAATAATTTTGACCAGCGCATTGATGACATCCAGGTGGAGGTCGAATCCAATCCGGCACAGACTTCCAAGCTGATTTATGATACCCAGGACAAGATGAATGATTTGAACAAGGAGAACCCTGATTTGCCGGAGTTTTTGAAAATTCTGAATTTATCAGCCAAAGATATGTAACCAATTCAAATGCTTATGAAAAAGATATTTACCCTTTTAGTTTTTTTTGTTCCCTGCCTGCTCTTTGCGCAGGTTAATGCCGTAAATGGTGTATGTCTGAACAAGGCGGTGCCGGATGGTCGTGTGGACAGTGTGTACCAAGGTATAGACTTGCCGCAGGCTTTCAAAGGTGAGGATGTCATCATCGGGGTCACCGACTGGGGCTTCGACTATACTCATCCGGTTTTCTATGACGAACAGCTGCAGAATTACCGTGTTCTCCGCGCTTGGGACCAGTATCGCAATGCCGGACCTGCACCGGACGGTTTTACTTACGGCACGGAAATTGTGGGTCAGGAGGCATTGTTGGCAGCCCAGTGCGATACCTCCAATGTGTATGAGTATTACTATCATGGCACGCATGTGGCCAGTATCGCTGCGGGTGCCGGCGCAGGCACTACTTTCCGAGGAGTGGCACCTGCCGCCAATATCATCTTCTGCTCCATTCTTGTCAGTGAGCAGGCTGTTATCGATGCTTTCCGCTGGATGTACCAGGTGGCGCAGCAGGAGCAGAAACGACTGGTCATCAACATGAGTTGGGGCTTGTATTATATGGGTTATATGGACGGCACAGGACTTATCGCCGACGTGATGCAGGAATTGTCGGATCTGGGTGTTGTGTTTGTGTCCAGCGCAGGCAATAACGGGGATGTGAATTTCCATCTGCATCGGGATTTCAATACAAACCAGGACACTCTGAAGTCGTGGATTAAATTCGCTACAGGGGGTGGTGCTTATACGTATGGAGAATCCATTACAATGACCAATTCGCCTAATACTTCATTTAGCTATGCTATCGCGGTAACAGATGCAGTAGGTACTGTATATGGCTATACGCCATTTTATAATACTCAAAGTGGCGATTTTACGCTTGATACCACAGTATACGTGCTGGGTATTCCGGTGCAATACAAAATAAACAATGTGGCATCTACCCCAACTTCCTCACGTCCGCATGTGAGATTGATATTGAAAAAAAATACCTATGGCATGAATTTCGGTCTGGTGGTCAAGGCTGATGAGGGGGATTTTCATGCATGGAATGTAATTGAACTGACTAATGATGTAGGTAACTGGGGAGGCGCGTTCTCTTCTTTTGGAGAAGGTTGGACTGCCGGTGATAATGAGTATGGTATAGGAATGCCGGCCAATGTCCATTGCGTTATCTCGGTGGCGGCTCACCAGGCACGAAACAAAACGTATACGGGGACTTTTAATGGTGACGGGAGTCTCGCTTATTTCTCCAGTATCGGTTCGCTGATTGACGGTACTGAAAAACCAGATATTTCCGCACCTGGGGTTTCGGTGAATGCGGCTTTGTCGAGCTATACAAATACAGGCCATGCTGCTACCAGTACGATAAATTTCAATGGCAGAACATACGGCTTTTGCCCGTTGTCAGGAACTTCCATGTCCTCGCCCTTTGTGGCGGGAGTGGCAGCCCTGATCTTAGAGGCCAATCCGTATCTTACTCCAGAGGAGGTAAAGAGCATTCTCAAAGAAACCGCTTTTCAGGATGAGTATACTTTGGCCGGAACACCTCAGATGTTTGGCGCTGGTAAGGTGGATGCCTACCAGGCTGTATTAAGAGCTCTGAACACTTCGGGCATGGAGCAGCATAGCGTGAGTGACAGCCGTTGCCGTGTGTACCCGAATCCGGTGAACACTACCGCATACGTGGTGATAGAGAGCGATGCCAGCCGTCTGGAGACCACAGTATTCGATATCTCAGGACGACAGTTGATGTGTCAGTCAATGACTTCCGGAGTAAACCAACTCGATATGCAGGCCTTTGCCCCCGGTTGTTATTTCATCAGAATAAATGATGGTAAAACCATTATCACCAGAAAAATTGTAAAACAATAAATAGGTAGGGCTGTCATAGTATGGCAGCAAAAACAATAGAATCATCAAAAAAACACGCATTAACTCATGGAAACTCCGTATATCCCGAATCCGGAACTTGAAAACAAGATGATTGTCAGAAAATACCGCGAGCTGGTCAGCTATATGTATGACAAAACGACGGTGGAGCAGCGCAAGCTCATCCGCAAGGCATTTACGCTGGCGGTGAATGCCCACAAGGATATGCGCCGCAGAAGCGGGGAACCTTATATTTATCACCCTATCGCCGTGGCGAAAATTGTGACTCAGGAGATTAACCTGGGAACAACTTCATTGGTATGCGCTTTGTTGCACGATGTGGTGGAAGATACGGATTATACCCTCGATGACATGCGGGAGATTTTCGGGGACAAGGTGGCCCGAATCATTGATGGCCTCACTAAAATCGAGGATTTGGTTATCGATAGCAATGTTTCTATCCAGGCGGAGAATTTCAGGAAGATTTTCCTGTCTATGTCCGAGGATGTGCGTGTGATCCTGATTAAACTGGCTGACAGACTGCACAATATGCGTACTTTGGGCTCCATGCCACCGGAAAAACAGTGGAAGATCGCTTCTGAAACCCAATATTTTTATGTACCGATAGCTCATCGTCTGGGACTTTACGCCATCAAGAGCGAGCTGGAGGATTTCGCCATGCAGTATACTGATCCGGTCACATACCGTTTTATCGCCAACAAGCTGAAACATACTGAGGCAGACCGTCAGACTTTGATTTCGGATTTTGTAAAGCCGATACAGGAAAAACTGAAAGCCGAAGGTATAGAGGCGGAAATGTCAAGTCGCACCAAATCGGTATACTCGATATATCAGAAAATGAAGCGCAAGAATATCAATTTTGAGGATATTTATGATATTTTTGCTGTCCGTTTTGTGTTTGATGCCGATCCAAAGGACGAAATCCGCACCTGTTGGGCCATTTATGCCATTGTGACGAGCCTTTATGAAACCAATCCGGAACGAGAACGCAACTTCTTGGCCCATCCCAAGCCTAATGGCTACCAGTCACTGCATGTGACAGCCATGAGCAAAGCCGGCAAGTGGGTAGAGGTGCAGATCAGATCGCGCCGTATGGACGAAATCGCCGAAAAGGGTTTCGCCGCCCACTACAAATACAAGGAGGAAAACCGTACACCCGACGAATACGACAACAGGGTAGAGGAGTGGTTGATGAAAATTCGTGAGGTGTTGAATAGTGACAAAACCAATGCCATCGACTTTCTGAATGAAATCAAGTTGAATCTGGGCTTGAAAGAGGTTTTCATCTTTACCCCGAAGGGCGATATGAAACAGCTGCCGGCAGGTTCTACCGTCCTTGACTTGGCCTATGATCTTCACACGAAACTTGGCGACCAGTGTATCGGTGCCAAAGTGAATTTCAATATCGTGCCGTTGAATTATGTGCTGAAAAATGGAGATCAGGTGGAGATTATCACTTCAAAGAAACAATTCCCGAAACAGGAGTGGTTCGATTTTGTCAAGACTTCACGTGCCCGCGAGCGTATCAAGGATGCCATCAGGTTGGAGCAGAAAAAATCCACCAACAAGGGTATGTCCATTTTGAAACGTTATTTTACCCACATGGGATTGAATTTCACTCCGCAGAATATTGGCAAGGTCCAGGCCGAAACGGGTATCAAGTCGCCCATTGAGTTCTGGGACTATGTGTCGCAGAACAAGCTGTCGGAGGACCGGGTGAGAAAGATGTTTTCTGGTGAAAAGAACAGTGACTTGGAGGAATTCCAGAAGAAAGTGACGGACGAAATCACCAATAAGCCGTTGAGCCAGCTGATAGAAGAGGAGTTGACCACTCACCCGTCTATGTTCATGATTGACGATACTTCGGAAAACATTCGCTATAAGCTGTCACCCTGCTGTAATCCGATTCCTGGGGATAATGTGGTTGGTTTTCAAATGGCTAATAATGAGATTGTTATCCATCAAACCAAATGTCCTAAGGCCATTGAGCAGATGTCCAAGTTTGGAAACCGTATCATCAAGACCAAGTGGAGAAAGGAGCAGAACCTGGCGTTCTTGTCGGGTTTGCGCCTGACAGGTTTCGACAAGAAAGGCATGCTGAAAGATATTATAGATATTGTAACGTCACAATTGAATCTGAACATCAGATCGCTGAATATTGAGACGAGGGATAATGTTTTCACTGGAACGTTGATGTTGTATATCGAAAATGTCCATGCCCTGAACGAGTTGATTTCAAAGCTGAAAAAAATTGACAATTTGGAGAAAATTGAGCGAATAGGTTACGATTTTGAATAAAAAGAGAAAAATAAATCTTGAATAATAATAAACGAAAAATCGAATTAACATTTTTAAATACTTGATGAGCAAATCATTGACGGAATAATTAGTTCTTAAAAAAAGTTAATTGTCATATCGAAAAATAGTGGTATATTTGCAAACTAAACTTTAAATGAATAACTATGGCAGAAATTATTGACAAAGTGCAAGCAATTATTGCTGAAAAATTAAGTGTTGATGCAGCCGAGGTTACCCCGGAAAAAAGCTTCACCAATGATTTGGGTGCTGACTCATTAGACACTGTTGAGTTAATTATGGAATTTGAGAAGGAGTTTGGTATTCAGATTCCTGACGAAGCAGCAGAACAGATTTCTACTGTTGGGGATGCAGTTAAATACATCGAAAATACTATCAACAAATAGTATTCATTCCCCCTCCTCTTTTTTATGAAATTAAAAAGAGTTGTTGTTACCGGTATCGGCGCACTTACACCTATCGGACATGATGTTCCCACGACTTGGGACAATTTGCTGAAAGGTGTGAGTGGAGCCGCACCGATTACTTATTTCGATACCGAATTATTTAAGACAAAATTCGCCTGTGAGGTGAAAGGCTTCAACGTTCTCGACTATATGGAGAACAAGGAGGCCCGCAAGATGGACATTTCGTCCCAATTTGCGGTGGTGGCCGCACAGGAGGCCTTGAACGACAGCGGCTTGGATTTGTCCTGCGAGAACATGCAGCGTATAGGAGTGGTGGTTGGCTCCGCTATTGGCGGTTTACATTCACTCCATGAAGCTTTTTATACTCTTGTCGAGAACAACGGTCTGCCACGTCTCAATCCATTTCTGCTTCCGAAGGTGCTGATGGATTCCATAGCGGGAAACATGGCGCTGCATTTTGGTTTTCAGGGACCGAATTATATGACTTCTTCGGCATGTGCCTCTGGGGGCAATGCCATTGTTGACGCGTATAATTATATCCGCATGGGCCGGTGCGAAATCATGGTCTCAGGTGGTGCGGAGGCATGTATCACTCAGTTGACGGTGGGCGGTTTCGATGCCATGCGTGCTTTGTCCACCCGCAATGATGATCCACAACGCGCCTCCCGTCCTTTTGATGTGGACCGTGACGGCTTTGTGATGGGCGAAGGTGCCGCAATGCTGATTCTGGAGGATTTGGATCATGCTCTGGCTCGCGGCGCCCATATCTATGCTGAACTGGTGGGTGGTGGGCTCAGCTGCGATGCTTACCATATTACAGCACCACGGCCTGATGGTGCCGGCGCTGCCATGTCGATGCGCCTCGCATTGGAAGAAGCGGATATGCAACCACAGGAAGTGGATTATATTAATGCCCATGGTACTTCCACCCCAATGGGTGATATCTCAGAGTGTAACGCCATTGCGGAGGTATTCGGCGATCATGCCAATAAGCTTTTGATCAGCTCCACCAAGTCCATGACAGGACACATGCTGGGAGCTGCACCGGCCATTGAAAGTATTGTTTCCATTCTGGCAATGAACAAAGGCATAGCTCCTCCAACTATCAATTTGGACCAAAAGGATTCCGCGATTCCCGATTGGAATTTCTGTGCGCATAAGCCTGTGGCTCGCGATATTCGTGTGGCATTGTCCAATTCTTTCGGTTTTGGCGGCCACAATCTTACATTGCTCTATAAAAAATACGAATAGAGATGTCTTTGTTCCGTAAAGATACCGCCACTCGACAAATCACTTCTTTTATCAAAAATATCTTTGGTTTTCGACCGAAGCATATTGACATTTACAAAATGGCCCTGATTCATCGTTCATCTTCGGTGAATGACGAGGTTGGCGGTCGTTTGAATAACGAGCGTCTGGAGTATCTGGGCGATGCAGTGTTGGATTTGGTTACGGCGGATTTCCTGTTCAGGAAGTATCCTCTTCTTCCTGAAGGCCAGCTAACCGAGATGCGTTCGAAAATTGTATGCCGTGAGAACCTGAACGCCCTGTCGCGGCGAATTGGACTGGATAAACTGGTGTCCATTGATGCGCATGTGCACGCCAAGTCGGTCAATGGAGACGCTTTTGAGGCGGTGATGGGAGCGATCTACCTGGATTTGGGCTATGAGAAGACCAAGGAAATTTTTATCCAGCGAATTTTGATGACCCAGCTGGATTTGGAGTCGTTGCTGGCGGCGGAGAAAAATTTCAAAAGCAAGGTGCTGGCCTGGACGCAGAAGCGGCATTTGCCCGTGTCGTATCTTCATGAGGAGGTGGACAATCAGAGCAAGAAACTTTACAAAGCCATCTTACAGGTGGATGGCAAGCCTGTGGCGGAAGGTTTGGGCTATACCGTGAAACAGGCCGAACAGGCCGCTGCCGAGCAGTATTGCGCGGAGACGATTGATAGTTGAAAACTGAAAACTGAAAGTTGAAAGTTTAAATTTAAAGTTCAAAATTCAAAATCCAATTCCCAACTATTAATTATTAATTGTTAACTGTTAACTGTTAACTGATGACTTTCAGTTTTCAGTTTTCAACTGTAGTGCTTTCCCAAAGAATTTCGGTATGTCAGAGGCGATGAGGGCAGATGGGTGCCCATACTGCGCGGTTGCGCAGTCGCCAGCGGCGCCGTGCAGCCAAACCCCGATAAGGGCTGCTGCCGCAGGGGCGTAGCCTTGGCTCAGCAGTGCCAGCAGCAGCCCGGTCAGCACGTCGCCGCTGCCGGCGGTGGCCATGCCGGGGTTGCCAGTGGTGTTGAAGAAGACCCGCCCGTCGGACATGGCCACCGCCGTATGGGCCCCCTTCAGAATGACGATAATACCGTGCTTCTGGGCAAAACTTCTCAGCTTCCCGATGCGGTCGAAGTCATCGTTCGCCTTGCCCGCCAATCGCTCAAATTCCTTGAGATGCGGGGTCAGTATGGAATTGGCGGGCAGAAAACCCAGCCAGGTCTTGTTCTGTGCCAGTATGTTCAGCGCGTCAGCATCCAATATCAGCGGGTCACCGACTTCGTCCAACACACTCTTCAAACCTTGTGTGGCCGCGGTGCTGGTGCCCAAGCCGCAGCCGATGGCCACGGCGTTGATGCCGGGATGCCGCTCCCAGTCAATGCGACTGAAACTGTCGCTGTTGGCATCTCTGCTCAGAATGGCTTCCGGAATGGCGGCGGGCAGCAGGTCGCAGACCTTCGAGGGACTGTGAACCGTCACTTTGCCGATGCCGCCGCGCAAAGCCGCTGTGGCGGCCAAAATGGCCGCACCTGGCATGTCGGCACTGCCGGCAATCAGCAATCCGTGCCCCATGCTTCCCTTGTGCGCAAATTTATATGGACGGTGAAGCAGACGCTTTATGGTTTCTGTTTTAATAAGTTGTAATTCAAAATCTCCTGGCGGTATGCGCAAGCCGATGTCAATCACGCTGACCTCTCCACAGCGGCGGTAGGTCTCGGGCAACAAATTTGCCAGCTTGTAAAACTGGAAAGTGTAGGTCTCCTGCGCCATGACGCTGAGGGCTTTTTCATCCGTGTGCCCATCCAGTAACATGCCCGATGGGGCATCCACCGCGATAATGTATGCTCCCGACTGGTTGATGCTTTCCACCAGTCGGGCATGGTAATCCCGTAGCGGCTTCGACAAGCCGATGCCGAAGATGGCGTCAATCAGCAGGGTGGGGTGCTTCCACTGTAACGTTTCTCCTTCTTGATAAATTTGGGTATATGCCGTCTCTTGCGTCGTGGTTTCTTTTGCTGCCGTCAGCGCCTGCCAGCGTTCCAAATTGGTCTCGAATTCAGGAGTGGTACGGGCTCCCTCAGGTATCGCTAACAGCACTTTCACAGGCAGTTGCCGCGAAAACAAATGCCGTGCAATCACCAGTCCGTCGCCGCCGTTGTTGCCGGGACCGCACACCACGACAATCTCAGCGAAGCGGTCCACCGGGCAGTGCTGCAGCAAATGCTCGGCAAAGCGTGTGCCGGCGCGTTCCATCAGCTCGATAGAAGGAATGGGCTCTTCGGCCATGGTCAGGGCTTCGCTTTCGCGAACCTGGGCGACTGTTAAAACAGCAGTGTTAAACATGGTTTATCTCAAACGGTCGGCTGAACGCACCAGTCGCTCGTCCTTGCGGATGAAACGGTTGGCCAAGAACATGCATACCGGCGGCAGCACGAAAATCATGATCCAGTAGTTGAAACGGAATACATCCCCGTCTTGCATCAGGCCTTTGCGCTGGAAAATAAAATCAGGGAACAGCCAGATCATCATCATGATGGCGATAAGGAAAACCAGCATGTTGAAAGAAACAATACGGGTCTGCTTCATCCGGTCTTTGTACTTGAAGATGGCGAAAATGCTGATGCCTGCCGATACAATCAGTGTCAGTGCGATGTACAGGGTACTCATCACCACTTTCCCGTCAGGCAGATGCACATTGAAACAAGTAAATGTGTACTGATATTCAGAGGTGTAAATGTTACCGACGGGGATGAACAGCATAATGATGGTCACAATCGCTGCCACAAGCAAAAAAACTGATTGAATACGTTGAATCATAGCGTAACTTTTTTTGTTAGTAAAAATGGGCGGCAAAGATACGAAAAAAATATGTAAATTTGCAACGTCATATTTCTGGGTCTTGTTTAACGGACTTCGCAGGGTCTGAGAGTATGGCGTGAAACAGTCAAACATAGAAGTCCTCCACAAAAAACATTACATATTTATGAAAAAACTTTTTATCGTTTTGGCAGCGATTTCTATGGTTTTGTTCGCTTGCAAGAAGGACAAAATAGAAAAGAATGATGAGTCCACGCCTTATGACAACCTGAGTCCTAAACAGCAGACTTGGGCTTTGTGCATCGATTATACTGGAAATTGGTGCCAATATTGTGGTCAATGGGGAGAAGGTGCCTTGCGTGCCGCAGTCAATGTGGGCAGAACAGTGGGTATGGCAGTGAAACTCTCTCCGGATCCACAGGCTATTTCCAACAGTTTGTTAAGTTCTTTCAATAATGATCGTCCTATAAACGGTGCTCCTACTTTTTGTGTAGGTGATTTAATCGATGTCAACAATCAGGCAGCGTACTATTGCGGTCAGCTGATTCAACAACCTTGCACCATCGGTATTGATGCTTGTCAGGAAATCAGTAACGGTACACTTTCTGTGTATGTGAAAACCAAGAATTTTGCGGCAATTTCCAATATTACAGACTATTACATTGTGGCTTATCTCTTGGAAGATGGTTTGCATTATTCTCAAGAGGGCAGTACTTCTTCCGATCCCGTGCACGATTTCGTGTTGAGAAAAGCTTCCTCTGGCGATGTTTATTATGGTCAGCAACTGATGAAGGACGGGGCAGCTAATGCCGAGTTCACACACACTTTTACCTTTGACGTGAACCCTTATAATGCTAATAACTGCTATGCCGCTGTTGTGCTGTACAAAAAAACAAGCGGCAACGTCCAATACAGCTACGTGAACAGTATCTGGACAAGAAAATAAGCGCAAGTATTTTTCTTGCGTCTAAATAAATTGTGGTTTTCACTACATTAAGGCAGTGAAAACCACTTTTTTCGTATCTTTGCAAAAAAAATTACTGTTATGTTGGAATTATTGATTGCTGCAGCATTGAAGGATGCAGTGAAAGAATTGTATAATCTTGATATCGAGATAGATAAGAATCTGGTGCAAAAAACCCGCAAGGAGTTTGAGGGCGATTTTACCATCGTGGTTTTTCCATACGTGAAGGCCGCTCACAAGGCCCCCGATGCAGTGGCCAACGAAATTGGTGCCAAATTGCAGGAGAAACTCAGCGCTTTTGTCACCTCCGACGGCGTTCACGGGTCCATAAGCGCTTTCAATGTGGTGAAGGGCTTCCTGAATTTGTCGGTCAGTAAGGGATTTTGGCAGGATTTCCTGAATCAGAATATTGGTAATGAGAATTTTGGCAAAAATACCGCAGTGGATGATCAACCCACATTGATTGAGTTCTCTTCGCCTAACACCAACAAGCCTTTGCATCTGGGACATGTGCGTAACAATCTGTTAGGCAACTCGGTTGCCCTTATTCTGGAAGCCTGCGGCAAGCATCCGGTCAAGGTGAACCTGGTGAACGATCGCGGTATTCATATCTGTAAGTCGATGCTGGCTTGGCAACGGTTTGGCAACGGCGAGACTCCCGAGTCATCGGGTATGAAAGGTGACCATCTGGTGGGCAAGTATTATGTGGAGTTTGACAAGCATTACAAGGAGGAAATCCGCCAGCTGGAGCAGCAGGGCATGAGCGAGGAAGAGGCGGCCAAAAAGGCGCCCCTGATGCTGGAAGCTCAGGAAATGTTACGGAAGTGGGAGAGTGGCGACGAGGAAGTGCGTACTTTGTGGAACAAGATGAATGCTTGGGTGTATGCCGGCTTCGATCAGACCTACACGAGAATGGGCATTTGTTTTGATAAAACGTATTATGAATCAAATACTTATCTTCTTGGGAAAAGCATCGTAGAGGAAGGCCTGCAGAAGGGTGTTTTTTATCGGAGAGAAGATGGCTCGGTATGGGTGGATCTGACATCCGAAAACTTGGACGAGAAGCTGTTGCTGCGTAGCGACGGCACCTCGGTGTATATGACGCAGGATTTGGGAACCGCCCAGCTGCGCTACGAGGAGTTTCATCCGCAGAAAATGATTTATGTGGTTGGTAATGAGCAGAACTACCATTTCGATGTGTTGAAACTGGTGCTGGGCAAGAAGTTGGAGAAAGAGTTCGGCCAGCATATCTATCACCTGTCGTATGGCATGGTGGAGCTGCCCAACGGCAAAATGAAATCGCGTGAGGGCACGGTGGTGGATGCCGACGACCTCATGGACGAAATGTTTGTGCAGGCCAAAGAGAGTACCGAGGCACTGGGCAAGCACGAATTCGCTCCCGAAGAGGCTGCCAAATTGTACGAGATGATCGGCCTGGGAGCTTTAAAATACTTCATTTTAAAAGTTGACCCGAAAAAGAATATGTTGTTTAATCCAGCGGAATCCATCGATTTCAACGGCAACACGGCTCCGTTTATCCAATACACCCATGCTCGTATCAAGTCGCTGCTGCGCAAGGCTGCCGACAATGGTATTGTGTTGGAGGCAGCTGCGGACGAGGCTTTGCTGGACGCATCCGAGCAGGCTCTGCTGAAGTCGCTTTACGCTTACCCGCAGGTGGTGGCTAACGCCGGCGAAAGCTATAGTCCTTCATTGATAGCAAATTACATGTTCGACTTGGCCAAGGATTTCAACAGCTTCTATCAGGTATCGCCAATTTTCAAGGAAGAGAATGCGGCATTAAGAGCTTTGCGTCTGCGCCTCTCCAAGATGGTGGCGATGGTGCTGAAATCCGGCATGGCGCTCTTGGGTATTGAGGTGCCGGAAAAAATGTAGTTTTACAAAAAATATTAAAAAAGTATAATTGTTGTATACGATATGGAAAAATTCGTATCTTTGCAGCAATTTTGTTATGGAATCTTTTTGAAAATGTGTACTATTCAAATATAGTTTGTTGAGAATTAGCTGCCTATGAGAAAAATTATACTATTGTTCGTTTTTGTCACCATCATTATACAAATACAAGCTCAGAAAAAAAATTATACAGAGGGACCTTTGGTGAACCGCTCTGTTCATGATACCTTGGTATGTGGCACATATACTTGTGGTGATTCGACGTATACTCCTCGTACGCCGTATAGTGAACCTCAGATTTGTGTTTGTGGGGATGACACATTGTCTTTACAACTTTACCCTAATGGGGGTACTACCGAAATCTATGTTAATGCTTGTACCGCGTATACATGGACTGATGTGACAGGGGAAACCTATACAGTTAGCGGGGATTACGAATACAGGTCTGTTACCCCAAATGGATGTTCCGTTGATATTTTGCATGTCACCATTTTCAATAAACGTTTGGATACGACGGTGTGCGAGAGTTTTGAATGGCATGACTCTACCTATACTGAAGAGGGTGTTCATTTATTCGGCTATCAGCTTGATGAAGACTGTTATAACGATTGTAATTGTATAGATACTCTGGTATTGACAATAGGAACCCACAGTATTGACGAGATGGCTACTGTTTGTGAATATGAAAGCTATGAATGGGTGGGACACGATACTGTAATCGGTCCCTTTGACCATGCAGAGACTGTCAGAACATTTGTTATTTGGGACAGTTTGAAGACTGCCACCTACGGATGCGACAGTGTATACAAACTTACACTAACGGTCACCCCGAGTTATCTCGTAGAGGAAATAGACACCGTGTGTGCAAACATGGAATATACATGGTTCGGCCATCATAACGATATCGTAATCGGTCCCTTTTCTTCCGATACTGTCATTAGAACATACATTTTCTGGGATAGCCTGAAAACAGCTGCCTATGACTGCGACAGCGTATACAAACTTACGCTGATGGTGGCTCCGAGTTATTTCATGGAAGAAAATGACACCATTTGTCAGCATACAAACTATAAATGGAAGGGCCACTATAACGATGAGTTGTTTCCTGTTTTTGATAACGCTGGAACATATATTTTCTGGGATAGTCTGAAGACAGGCATCTTCGAATGTGACAGTGTCTACAAACTGGAGTTGGTGGTTATGCCTATAAATGTTGTGCAGGAGGTGGATACTTGCGAAAGCTTCACTTGGTTTGTGTCGGATACAAGTATGACCTACACGGAAAGCGGTATTTATACGTATGAATATTTAAATGCTGCAGAATGTGTCAGTGTGGATACCCTCAAGTTGACCATCTATTATGGCACACATAATATGACTGATACAAGCGAGTGTGAAGTATATGTCCACACATGGCCAGATGGAAACAGCAGCACGTATACGGAAAGCGGAGTTTATACGCACAACTATGACAACACTCATGGTTGTGCAAGTGTGGATACTCTCCATTTGACCATTCTTCACGGTACCCATAATGTGTTGAGTACCGCTATTTGCGAAGGAGAGTCTTTCGAATGGAATGGATCTATGTACACTGTGGAATCTATTTATACTTATGACTATGAAAACGAGGACGGTTGTGCCAGTGTAGATACGCTGAAACTGACTGTCAACGAGAATCCCCCGGTATATGCGATTGAAGGGGATGATGTTATTTGCCAGAATCAGTATGCAGTATATACTTATCCGGAGATAGATTCATCAACGTATCACTACGAATGGTCTATACAGGATAGCCTGGTGGGAGAAAACCTGAGCGAAATAATGTATTATGCACCGTTGAACGATACCAATTTCGTTATTTCTATCGCTGTCATGGAGTGGGAAACGGGGTGTGTGTCGGATACTTCTTTTGCGGTGAGCGTATGCGAATATGTGTCACCGGATCCTACGCAGGTGATTCGCAAACCCAATTCCAACATGCTGATTTGCCAGACGGTGGCCAGTCCTTCGGGAACTGTCCATTATAAATGGGGTTATACCGAAAAGGCAAGTGGTAACGAAATGGCCTATACTTGGGATCATCCGTATTACCAGTACGATCAAGCCTTAAATACGGATCTTTACGACTACTGGGTGGAGGTGTATGTCGTTCATGGAAGTGTAATATGTAGGAACAGAACCTATTATGTGGTGGATAATCCGACGGATATAGCCGATTATGGGGACAATTTCAATGTGATCGTATACAGACAAAACGGACAGTGCCACCTTCGGATCCATAATGCCGAAATGCATAGTGTGACGGGTGGTCTGTATGATATCTCTGGCAAACTGCTGCAGCAGGTGGACTTTGGTCGTTCGCCTATCGTGGAACAGCAGTTGGATTATGCGTATGCCAGCGGTGTCTATATATTAATATTGTATGCTGATGGAAAATGTTACACAACAAAAATCGCATGGTAGTTATGAGAGTCGTTAAAAACTGTTTATTGGTAATTTTGTGGTGCGTGTGCCTGCCTGCGGTAATGTTAGCACAAACGGAAAAGGTCAGGACCGTAAGGGAAATTATGGATGGCAATGCGGCCGTCTATGATTTGGTGACCGCGTATACGGGGTGTTCTGATTTGACAGAAAATTATAAGGACAAATACCCCAAATTCAGACAACTTTTTGTTTCTCGTGATGCGAAAGTCTATATGGATCACTTGTATTGGATGAATGATAATAACAGTATCTCGCCAGATAAAGTTGACTTGATAGAATACTGTAACTTCTATGAGAATCAGCAAGGAAGCTTTACTCCGGGTTCATACAAGGTGTTAGTCGACGCTATCGATATGAAAACTGTTGGGTATGATGAGGCATATTATGAAGTGAAAGTAACAAAGAATTATAAGCTGAATCTCATCAATACTGATATGTCATACGCATTGATCATGAGTGTTAGATATTCATTCAGACAAAAATCAGCAGAGATTATCGATATAAAATGCAAAGGAAAAACAAGTAAGAAATCAAGTGTGTTGGCAAATTACGTAAAAAAAGATAATACACTGTATATTCCGGAACACGTCAAAGTGAATAAGAATCTCTTCTTAGGAGAGAAAGTGGAGATGCTTGACGCCTCATCGTACGATAAGTTGCTGAATAGCGGTAGCGCGGTATATCAGTATCTGCCGGATGAGAACATACGGAGCCATAAGGAACTTTATGTGAAGACAGTGAAAAATGCCGTGGGCTTGCAGTTGGGCTTTGGCCATATCCTGGTCTCCAACATGTCTTTGAATAATATGGATATGGCCGGAACTTTTGATGAATCTGCCAAATTCAGTGGCAGTCAATTCAATGTGGGAGTGCTGTATCTTCGACAGCTTTATGCAAAAAACAGACATCGTGTGAGTGTGGAGGTGGGTGCTCAGTTTGCTTTGTATAAACAACGCTTCAAGGCTAATTCTTACCGCGAGGATGTGAATATGGAAGATGCGGATGGCGCTCAATATATACGGAATACTATGGTGAGCAATTACAATGAGATGAGTCGCGCATTTTCTTTGTCCTTCCCGGTTGCCGCTCGTTACGACATATATGTCATCAGGAATCTGTCAATTTTCGCCATGGCGGGCCTGAAATTCAACCTGATGTTCTGGAGACCAACCACAGCGGATTTCGATGCCAGCTACTCGGGACAGTATGGACCGGAATTGTTCAACCTTTTCATTGACCAGAACGGTTATTATGACTTCGGCCATTTCAATGGCAATAAACTGAACCAAAACAGAAGCAAGACCGTCGGGTTTAATTTGGCAAGTATGCTGGCCCTCGGATTGCAGTACCATATTAATGACAGTTGGTCCGTTGAGGCTTGTGCCGGCTGGCAATACAAGATGACACAGACAAAAAATCAGCTGTCCAATGCATTCAGACTGACAAGCGACAATGGACATTTTCAGTCGGTGAATGAGTTCGTGGGCGAAGGCCGTCATGCAATGGAATATCAAATTCGAATCAAATATAACTTCTAGATAATATGTTGCGTAAGAGTTTTTTCGTACTATCCGTTTTGCTCTTGTCTTTTTATATAGGCAATGCTCAGAAATTCCATTTTTTCTGCATCAATATCGGAGAGGAATCGAATGGGGAATATATCGTGAATCAGATTAATACTGTGATGAAAACCATCACGGAAAAGGATTCTTTCGTTGTGTATATCAGAGCTGGTTATGAAGGCTCGAAATTGTATCGTTCAGTGGTGATAAGAGATAAGGCAGAATGGAATGAAACGGCACCGGTCATCGGCCGTTTAAAACAGTATTCAGTGCGTTATGAGGAAGAAGTGAAGGATATGATGGCATTGTTTGAACCCAAGTATAAATTTGAAAAGGAAGTTTTAAGCGCAAAGATGCCGATTTATGTGTATTGGTTTGCGGATCAATACTATTACAATAATTACGGAAAATTATTGTTGATGAAGTTCTATTACAGTTGTATGGGCGACAAAACTTGGGTGAAGTGCTTTGTCAGTCCCGACAAGGAAATGCAAGATGTGAACTCTTTCCAGTCACTCTTGGATCCTTCCTTTGTCGATTATGTCAAGAACAACGTTGAAATGAAAGTGAAATATTAATAACAAATACGATATATTATGTGGCAGTGTAAATTCTGTGGATATGAAAACGCTGATGGAACAGCGGTATGTGACCAGTGCGGTACTATCTTGGACGATGAACCGACAGGTGAACCAATGAATGATGGTGAACAAGAAGAGCGCGATGAAGAGAATGGAAGATCCCAATTGTTGAAAGAGCTTGTTCAAGAAAAAGATGGAGAGTTGGTGCACTCGTGCGGATATCCGTTGATACCAGGTACCAAGATATGCCCAAATTGTGGTAAGGCTGTTATTATGGAGGTAGAACAGGAAAATGAGGAGATTCCGGAAAATGAGGAATCTATTCTTGAGACTGAGGAACCAGAGGTTTATGACCCGAAAAAGACCAGAAGAGTTGGAGCGGATCCTGCGGTTGATCCCAAAAAGACTATGGTTATAGGCAGTACACCAGTCAACGACCCGAAAAAGACTATGGTTATCGGCAATACACCTGCCAACGACCCGAAAAAAACTATGGTTATCGGCAGTACGCCTGCCAATGACCCGAAAAAAACTATGGTGATTGGCAATACACCTGCCAACGACCCGAAAAAAACTATGGTTATCGGTAATACACCAGCCAATGACCCGAAAAAAACTGTGGTGATTGGCAATACACCAGAGAATGCTCCGAAGGAAACTCAAGAGGTTGCGTATGACCCAGTAAATGACCCAAAAGTGAATACGGAGATAGGCGCTGCTCCCGTTTTCAATCCGAAAAAAACTGTGGTTATCGGTCATACAGATGCAAACGAAGCGAAAATGTCCGAAGCGGAACTGATCAAAGAGGCTAAGAAAACGGTTAATCCATTCGCAGCAGCAAGCATGGAGGCTGAACCCGTTCAGGAAGAAGATGGCGTATACTGCTCCATACAGCCCTTGGCAGATGTAGGAGAAAATGGCCAGTTCTTTAAGAAATTCGAATTCGGCTCAGTAGAGATTGTCCTGAGACGAAACAATACAGAACCTAGCAATAGTAGTATTACCTCCAAGGAGCAGGCACTTTTGACCTTTGAGGACGGAAAGTGGTATATTGAGGATAAGAGCACTTTCCAGACCACCTTTGTTCGCGCAGGCAGAAAAACGCAGCTGCAAGATGGCGATATTATTTTGCTTGGTGACAGAAGATTTGTTTTTAATGCTGAAAAAAAAGATAGTGACGCACAATGAGTAGCAAAGATGTAAACAGAGTTGTGTTTCAGCCCGGGGATAGTGTTAATTCGAAATACAGGGTTGAAAAACTGCTGGGAGAAGGCAGCTTCGGCATGGTTTATAAGGTCATTGACATGAAAAACCAGTCGTACGCCATGAAAATTCTCCCTTTGTGGAAACGTCCGCATGCGGAACGGGAAGAGTTGGAACAGCGTTTCAAAATGGAATTTGAAACAGGCCGTATCAATAGCCCCTATTTAGTCCACTCGTACCAGTATGACAGTGTGGGTGGAAACCCGTTTATCATTATGGAATATTGTAGGAAGGGTAATCTGTATGAGATGTTTAAAACTCTTCCGAAAAATGCGTCAAGTGTTTTTTGCCAGATATTGTACGGCCTACAAGCCTTGCATCAAAATGGCAAAGTTCATCGTGACCTTAAACCGGAGAATATTCTGGTAAAGGAAAACGATACGGTGGCATTGTCAGATTTTGGCACCACAGGGGTCATCACCAGTTTGAATCTGTGGCAAACCTTGTTTCATAAGGTTGATGTTTTCGGCACTTTCGCATACATGGCACCAGAGCTGTTCAATTCCAGAAAAAACAAGGCGGTTTTATTACCCACTACAGATATTTTTTCCTTTGGCGTCGTGTTGTATGAATTGTTATGTAAGGAGTATCCGTTCGGCTCACTCGAAAGTGAGAATGATTTAAAACCATACATGAAAAATGCGGAAAAAGGAGAGTGGAATAGAAAGAAGTTAAGAGAAACCGTCGAACTGAAAAAGTGGGAAAAGGTGATAGATGGATGCTTACAACCGAATTACTCTGCTCGTTTTCAGCAGGTAGAGGATGTGCTGAATGAAATGCCACAGGTGAGTGCCCCCATAAAATCAGGACCCGTAGTGAATTTCAATACGGACTTGTCGAAAGGTGTGCTGCTTAAAGTGATGCAGGGTGAAGAGTATGGTCGCAAGTGCGAGTTGAATCCATTCCTCAAGGTCAAGAAAAACATTGTATCGGTTGGCCGTTTGAATGATGATTGGAAAAATGATATCAATATCAGCGACTTTGAAAGCCCATATATGTCGAGAAGACATTTTACCCTGGAATACCATGGGGATACGGGCCTATGGTTTATCAGAGACGGTCAGTGGTATAAAGGACAGTGGGAATCGTCCTTGAATGGCACGTACGTTAATTCCCATCAGTTGGCGAGAATGGAAGGTCTGCCGCTGAAAGCGGGAGATATCATCACCACTGGCGAAGTTAAATTCCGCGTTGAAGGTATATAGTGTAAAATTTTATTAACCAAATTTATATTATCATGGAACAGAAAACCACACAATTCAAAAGATCAGTAAAAGGAACCTTGCAAGCAGGCTTGAGTTCCGTATTAGGCGGTAAAGGCAAGACTTACTTTATCGTTGAATTTTTGTTTAACTCCAATACCCATCATCAGGGACAAGAACAGCAAGTTATTGTGGATGAGGCATTTATAGGTCGCGACCCCGATTGCCAGATTCATATTGACGAAGAGTTTGGCACGGTTAGTCGTAAACATGCCATGATCAAAAGAGTGGGTGAGAATTGGATACTAGTACATCACTCCCAGACTAACGCCACGTACGTGAATTCACAGCAGGTGATGGCAGAGCAGGTGCTGCAAAACGGTGATGAAATCCAGTTGTCATACGGAGGTCCCCGTATTCGTTTTATCATTCCGCAAGGCGAGAAGGCATTCACCTCCTCTATCGGTCTGTCACAGCGTTTCAACCTCTTCCGTCAGCAGGCACTGCGTCCGTACAGAACAGCGTTGATACTGATCACCTTGATTTTCCTCTTGGCGATTGCCGGTCTGGTTTATTTCTGGAAAGTATCATCAGAGGGATATCAGAAACAATTGGATGAAAATGGACAAGTTATTGAATCCTTACAGGACGAGCAGCAGACGTTGAAAGAAAAAATCCGTAGATTGGTCTCAGGTTCAGGTAAATCTACTAAGACTGGAACCGGCAAAAACGAGGTGACGGGTGTGAATGTCAATAATTCAGTGTTAGACTCCTTTATGGATGATGTGTATTTTATCAGATTGACAAAAGTAACGGTATCGGCAGATCCCGATAGTTATTGTCAAACAGTTATGAATCATAATGGTATTGATGGTCGTGTATGGACATACGAAATCAGTGAGAAACAAAATAATGATTATGCATTGTCGGGCACGGGTTTCATCACCAGTGATGGCTTTTTTGTTACGGCGCGTAATGTGATTGAACCATGGGCTTATATTGATTGTTTAGATAGAGAAAACCCAATATTTTGGGCAGCCCATTTTGTATGGGCAGGAGGAACCATTGATGCAACATATCATATTGAAAGCAGAACGGGTGATCGTAAGAACCTGACATTTAGAGAATTCTCTGTGAGTAAGCATAGTGAGGAGGAAGTTGAATTCACTGCAACAGATGATGATGCCTATCATGTAAGACGCTCTATGGCTAAAAATGATTACGCTTATCTCAGATTACCTGTTAAGAGTAATCTTGTCGTGAATAGGGATTTTTCCACAAAGGTTCCATCAGGAACTCGTTTGGATATTCTCGGTTTCCCGAACGCTATGGGAGCTGACAAGAATTATATCAAACCTCAGTATACCTTTGCCACTACCTCCAATGATGGTTTGTATCACGGGCAGATTCCTGTTACAGGTGCAAGTTTCGAAGCTGGTAATGCCGGTGGTCCTGTATTTTGTGAGAAGGATGGACAATATTATGTGGTAGGTATTGTTTCAAGAGGATTGGGAAGACACGGTGGAATCATCGTTCCTATGTCAAAGATTAATTTTTAGAAATTTTGTTATGAAAAGAATCAGTATAGTATTATTGGTGCTGTTCTCTGTGCTCTATTATGGAGCACAGGGACAGAATACACTTCCCACTCCATCTAAATCCCAGACAAAGTCGAATGCTTCTCAAAAATCGAATGCTCCTAGAAAATCGGAAACGAAAAAGGATGCCAATGCGGAAGAGGCGAATAACCAAACCGCAAGTTTGAAGGACCTTGAAGATTATGTTTATTTTGTTAGATTGACAAGCATTTCCGTAACTGCCGAGCCAGGGACTGAGGCGGGATATTATATAAGTGAACTAACCGATGGTGGTAAAACATGGACTTATCCGTTTAAAGAATCAGAAAGCGTTATAGGTTCAGGTTTTATCACCAGCGATGGCTTTTTTGTTACGGCACGCCATGTGATTGAACCTTGGGCATATATCGAATTTTGTAATTTGGGAGATCCGCTTTTCTGGGTTGCCTTCTTGTCTTATGAAGGTATGGGTGGAACTGTTGAAGCCACATATCATATTGAATGTAAAACCGGAGACCGCAGAGATCTGTATTTCAGAGAATTCACCGTCAGTAGACACCGCGATGAAGAGGTTGTGTTAACAGCGACAGATGACGATCCTTATCATGTAAGACGTGCAATGGCTAAAAACGACTATGCCTATGTGAAATTGCCTGTTAAGAGCAATATTGTTGTCGATAGGGTATTGTCTAACAATATACCATCAGGCACTCGTCTTGATATTTTGGGTTTCCCGGAAGGTATGGGCAGTGATAAGAACAATATCAAACCCCAATATACCTATGCCACTACTTCAAACACGGGTTTGTATCATGGGCAGATACCTGTAACAGGTGCCCAAATGGAGCCCGGAACATCTGGAGGTCCTGTATTTTGTGAGAAAGATGGACAATATTTCGTGGTGGGCATCGTTTCTAGAGGTATGGGAAAACACAGTGGTGTGATTGTCCCCATGTCACAGGTTAATTATTAAAATTTGAGAGAAATGAAAAAGTATTGTTTAGTATTATTTATGATTTTTGCTGTCTTGGTGAGTAGCGCACAAGAGCAGCGACTTCCGTCTCCTCGTAAAAAACAAAAAACGGAAGCTAAAACCGATGATTCCAAAGGCGGCACACAAGCAGCTATCACGGCCAGTGATTATAACATTTTGCGCAATGCCGTGGAAAATGCATTCCTTGTGGTACAGCAGAGCTATAATATCCGTAAAAATGGTGTGTTGGTGGACGCTGGCGGAGAATTCTATGGCCAGAGCTATTCTATCCTTCCATTGTTGAAATACGGTTATGGCGTAGATAAAAGCTTTTCAGAACCATGGATGAAAGACAGTCGTTATAGGAGTGAATATGGCTCATGCGGCGACTGCGTGGCGCATGTGGATAGAATCCTGTATAAAAGACTGTCCGACAAAGGCGATTATCAGCCTTTCAAGTTGGAGGACAGGATTTCCGACACCCTGGCACCAACTTTCTTCCATGTCCGTGAGGATTTCTTTAATAACAAAGGTTTGAATGTACAAGTCGGGAACGGTGTTAAATCGGGCTATATGATCTGGTTTATGGGCGGTGAAAAAAATGTGTATTTTTCTATTGTCCCTATGATCATTACCTTTAATGAAAACCTGATCTTTAGCTTGGAACAGCCTGCTGATAAGAATATTATCGGAGGCTTTTTCCTGAATGTGAATGTTTCCGAACCTGGTGTCGTCACCCTGGATATTTTGGGAGCTGCTCGTCTTGATCCGTATACCGGAGAAAAATGGGAACTCGTGAAAATGCTGAAACGCCCTGTCTCTCCAGATGGTGAGAATAGCAAAAAAACGGAAACAAGCGATTCAAAGAAAAACAAAAGAAAGGGTAAAAAGTAATGAGTAAACAGACGGAAGTCGTTATTTCACTCCGATGCACTGCCGCTGCTCGAGGAGGGGTTAATGAGGATAACTGCTTGTATTTGGAAACTGTTGGAAAACAGGATTCAGGCGGTCATCCTGGGGGAGATGTCGATCAGCGTTTTGGAGGAGAGGATGTTTCCAGAGTATATTTGGGATCCAAAGGATGCCTGCTGGTAGTGGCTGATGGAATGGGCGGAATGAATGCGGGCGAGGTGGCTTCCAAAATTGCGGTGGAGACGGTCTCCAAGGCTTTTAGGAAAAAGGGTGTGGCCGACATGGATATGACGGAGAAAAACATCAAGTCCGTGATGCTCGCCGCTATCCGTGAGGCCGATGCCGCTATCAAGAAGGAGGCAGCGGCGGATAAGGAAAAGGAGGGAATGGGGACTACCATCGTGATGCTTTGGTTGCTCCCCGATGTGGCCTACTACGCATGGTGTGGCGACAGCCGAATCTATCGCTATCATGAAGGTCAACTCTTCCAGTTGTCGCACGACCACTCATACGTTTGTGAGGTGCTGCGTCTTAGCGAGGCGGAGGCGTTTGATCATCCTGACAATAATATCATTACCCGAAGTCTGGGAAATCCGTCGGATGTTGCACGCCCGGAGATTTGTGGGCCGCTCCAGTATTACGAAAAGGATATATTCCTTCTTTGTAGTGATGGACTTTGTGGAGTGGTGCGAAACACCGAGCTGAGAGATGCCCTGCAGTGTACGTTGGAGATTGTGGAAGCGGAGGATTCCAAAGACAAATTGAATCAAGGAAACCTGTTGCTTTGGAAGGTCGCGGAGAGCAACGGTTGGCATGACAATGTGACGAGCCTCTTGTGCTATATCAAACAGGGACAGAAAGCAGAGGCGAAGAAGGTAGGAGAGAATGCTGCGGGCAAGAAGGAAAAGAATATCGCCTTGATTACCTCTGCTCCGGTAAAAGTGAAGAAATCTTTCAATGTCAAGAGGTTTATTACAATTGCCGCCGCGTGTTTGGCCGTTGTGCTGGCGACGGGTTTATGGCTGAAAATGTCGGTCTTTAACAAAGCGGAAACTCCAATTACTACGGAAGCAAGCACTCCGCCACCTGAACAGAACACAGTAGAAGAAACAGAACCGGTATCGGAACGACCTTCGGGGTATTCTGATCCATTGCCGAACCATGTGACTGAAAAATTCGGAGCCATGCAAAAGGGGGAAGATAATCCCAGTACAGTCCCACCAGTTAATAAGAATGCTCTTTATCCAAAAGAAGGGAAAACTCAGCAGTCTGGTCAAACTGAGGCAGTCATTATTGTTGAAGAAGGTAAAACAGGGTCTAAGGAGACTGGAGAAGGTTCTGGAGAAAGTTACAGACTGCCAACACCCCAAAAAAAAGGTCAGAATAACGTTAACGTTAATGACAATGATCCGAGGGCAAATTTAAAAACACAACAACAAGAACAAAAATATTAGGAGAGGGAAAGCTGTTTTATTGATGTATGGGAAAGTTACGAGAGAATTATATTTTTGACACACGATACAGACTGATCTCGAAGTTGGGAGAGGGTGGCTATTCGGAAGTATGGATGGCCGAAGATATCTCAACGCAGGTTGTTTTGGTGCTGAAAGTGTTCTTGCACTCTTCCAAACTGGGTGAATACGGGGTGAAGAGCTTCCGCAAAGAGTTTGCCTTGGTATATAACCTGAACCATCCCAATTTGATAAAATACAGCTATTTTGGCATTTGTGTGGGCTATCCTTATCTGGTAATGCCATACTATGAATCAGGTTCTGCCGAAAAGATAGTAGGTAATTGTGAGGAGCATACGGCATGGCAATTCCTGCGGGATGTCGCCTCTGGCTTGTCCTGCCTTCACAAACATAAACCTGCTATCATCCATCAGGATATCAAACCCTCCAATGTGCTTTGGGATGGCCAACAGTATTTGATTACCGATTTTGGCATCAGCGAAAGCCTGGCACGTAAGGTGGTATCTGATCAGAATGGTGACGCTAATCCCGAACAGGCATCCGACACAAGCGTGGGTACGAAGCCCTATATGGCTCCGGAAAGATTTTCGCAATCCGAACCCTTGCGCTCCAGTGATATCTGGTCTCTGGGAGCATCGTTATACGAAATTCTAAGTGGAAAGCTTCCTTATGGGGATGAAGGGGGTAAGGCACAGAGCGCAGGGGCGATACTTCAGCCACTGCCGTCTACATATTCCTGGGAATTGCGCAATATCATATATCGCTGCCTGTCGTTCGATCCCAAGAATCGCCCGTATGCGGATGATATTTTCCATTTCGCCAGCACGCAGGTGGAAGAGCCTTTCTTCAAGCCTCCATTTTCACCCTCTGTTCCACCTACACCTCCTACACCTCTTATTTCTTCCTCTGACGGGAAGAAGAAAAAGAATAGGTTGAAGCTATTGTTGATCCCAGCCTTTTTCTTGGTGTTGATTGTCGCTTTGTTCCTCTGGAAGGCTGAACAGAACAAAAATCGGGAACCACTGGACCCATATATTTCCAATATTGATTCGATTTTATATTCAGACCCATTGCCAGTGCCCATGAAGAATGTGGCTAAAAAAACAAATAAAGATTCTCATCATTTAGAATTGTCAGAAACAGGGAGAGTTTCCTATCCGAAGGGAGGAGAAAAGTCTCAGACTTCAGGCGCTGACGGGTCTCGCAATCTCAAGTCTCCAATCGATGACACGTTTCTCAATCAAAATCCCAACATTCCGAAAATTCGGGCAAAAGATGATAGAGATGAAATGTATCTTAAAAATTTAGGACCAGCCACTTCCAATAGCATTTCAAGTCCCTCTGAATCTGAAAATATTAATCAGCAGGAAAATACAGCTCCTGCCCCAAAACCTCAAGAAAAAAAATCAATTGACGAAGACACTACAGTTGAATAGAAGCTCGATATCTTATTTTTTTAACTCATGGCAAGATTAAAGGAACATTTTATTTTTGACACCAGATACAAACTGATAAAGAAACTGGGCGAAGGCGGTTTTGCTGAAGTATGGCTGGCCGAGGATATCTCCACCCAGTTGACTTTGGTGTTGAAGGTGTATTTGCATACCTCCAAACTGGATGAATACGGAGCGGAGAGTTTTCGCAAAGAATTTGCCTTGGTGTATAATCTGAATCATCCTAACTTGATGAAATACACCTATTTCGGCATTTGTGTCGGTTATCCCTATCTGGTGATGCCCTACTATGATTCCGGCTCCGCGGAAGATATGATTGGCAATTGCAGCGAGCGCACGGCTTGGCGCTTCCTGAGGGATGTTGCTTCCGGTTTGGCCTGCTTGCACGAACAGCATCCGGCCATTATCCACCAGGATATCAAACCCGCCAATGTGCTTTTGGACGGTCGCCAGTATGTGATTACTGACTTCGGTATCAGCGATAATGCGATGCGTCGCGCCATTTATGGACAGAACGGAGACTCCCATACCCAAACCGGTATGGGAACTGTGCCTTATATGGCACCGGAAAGATTCGAGCAAAACGGTCAGCCCCTCTTAGCCGGTGATATCTGGTCTCTGGGCGCTTCTTTGTATGAAATTCTCAGCGGCAAGCTCCCCTTCGGAAACGAAGGCGGAAAGGCTCAGGCCAGAGGAGTGGAATTGCCTCCACTGTCCGATACTTTCTCTGAGGAACTGCGCAGTATCATTTACCAGTGCATGTCGAGGGAACCAGTAAAACGTCCATTTGCTGATGATTTGTACAAATTTGCCAATGCACAATTGGAAAAACAGGCGTTTACGACTAGCTCTATTCACAATACTTCCGGAGGGGGAATTAAACACAATATTGATGTGAAGAGGAAGTCTATGGGAATGCTATGGACCATTGTGGCTTTTGTGGTGGTGCTGCTGGGTATTGGAATCGGTGGATGGATGGTTTATAGTAACCATAAGGAAAAACAGGAACAGGAAGCATACGAAAATGCAATGAAAGAATTCCATCAGGGAAAATCTTTATATGACTTGGCTGTTAAAAATTGTCAGAACCAGGTGGGAAATTTCGAAAATGCTGTCAATCACTTGAATGTGGCACTGCAAAGTGAAAGTTTCATGGAAACTGAATACGGCGACAGCGTGAGAATGATTAATAATCTGATTCTGGACGCCTGTGTGGCGGAAGCTAAAAAGAATATTTCCGGCGCTTATTACGATGAAGGGGAACGTGCATACGTTCTTTCTTATCTGGCGGTGGCAGAGAAAATCAATCCTGAAAATCAGGATGTCGTTGCTCTGAAAGAGTCTATTACCCATTTAAAATAATTAGTCAAAATGAAAAAAATAATTGCTTTATTTATTGTCTTAACTCCCTTATTGGCTGGAAATATATTTGCCCAGAATTGCTCTGACCGTATCAAAAATGCCGTCCAGGTCTATGAAAAATATAAAACCACTCACGACAAACAGGCATTGGAAGCCGCCAAGAATATTTTGAACAATGTCAAAACGTCCCCCGGCGTGACGGAAAGCTGTGTGAAAGATGCGGACAGATTATTGAAATCATGGTCTTCCAATAAAAAATCAACCACCGGTGCCCTGATTCAATATGAACCGACAGTTGGTGTAGGGGTCAACTACGATTATCTTGAGTTTGAAGGCGAGGGCGATGAAAACGGTGATATCAGGGTGACGTGTAATGAGAGTTGGGTGATCAGCAATAAGAATGACTGGTTCAAGGCTGAAAAAGACGGCAATTATATCAATGTGATCTGTAATGAAAATAGCTCTAAAAGTGAAAGAACAGGAAAATTCTATGTGCTGTCGGCGAGTGGAACCAGTTCGGTGACCGTCACGGTGAAGCAGTTGGGCATTGCAGCTTCTTTGGCAGTGGCTAAGGAGAATTTGAAAGTAGGGGAGAATGCCAAGTGTTATACAGTTTCTGTAACTTCAACGGATGATTGGACCGCCGAGGTGGTGGACGGCGAGAACTGGTGCAAGGTGGAGAAGAAAAATCCCAAAGAACTGGAGGTTTGTGTGGAGGATAATATCGGTAAGGAAAGAACTGCCGAGGTGCGTATCAAAATTGATGGCATAGAAAAGAAACTCACGGTGGAACAAGGTGAATATGGCTACAAAGGTATTGCCCAGAGCTATTTCGAAACCTTGGGCGGTGACTGGAAAACCACCCGTTTCTTTGTTGATTTGTATGCTTTGCAGTCCTTCGGCTTCAGGATTGGCGGCTTGGCCAAAAGATGGAAATATGTAGAGTTCAGTTTGTTGGATTTTGATGTGGAACTCGCCTCCAGAAATTTTAAAAACTGGCGCGTACGCGTGGATTGGGAACCGATGGTCAGAGGCTATTTGCCCATATCCCGTCGTGACCGTTGCTGGTCACTTTTCGCTGGAGTGGGCGCTTCCGTCAATTTGATAAACGTGCCCCTGAATCTTCCGAAGAGTTTTACTTACTTTAAGGAGAATTGTTTCGTGTTTGAATTGGGAGCTGAGTACTATTGGAGCAAAAAAGAGAATGTTTCATCTCGTATATTCTATAGACTCGAAGCAGGTCCTATGTATTTGAATGGTCTCAGTTATTCAGTGCCATCGACTATCTCAACAATCGGTATCTCCTTTGATTTGTACGAGTGGCATTCCAGGTTTTCCAGAAAACAAAAATAACCACGACATAGAGACGGGGCGCGCCCCGTCTCTTTTCTTTGATGCCCCGTTCTTTTTTGTATTAACTTATGGTGGAAAAAGAAATTCCTGCAAGCTCCAAAATGGGGGTGGGTAGTTTGCTGAAAAAGCTGCTTCCTTATGTGTTGCCCTACAAATGGCTGTTGATTATCACGTTGATTTTGACTTTTGTGGGCGCGCTCATGGCACAGGTGAACGCTGTGGTGCTCGACCGCACCGTGGATGCCATCAACGAGCTGCTGCACCAGCCCTCGTTTGCTTGGAGCACAGCGGGTAAATTGCTGCTGATTGTCAGTGTGGTGTTGTTGGGCAAAGAGTTGCTGTCTGCACTCTTCACCTTTGGACAGCGTTTCTTTGGCGAGAAAATCCGTATCAATGTGAGCCGTGACTTGTCGCTAAAGGTGATTGACCGTGTGCTGACCTTCAGAATGGCTTTTTTTTCCGCCGAAGGCAATGAACCCGGCAAATTGCAGACCCGTATTGATCGCGGAGTGATGAGCCTGAGCAATACGGTGAAGAATTTCTTTATCGATATTCTGCCTTTGTTCACCAGCGCAATATTGGCTTTGGTGCTGATGTTTGCCGCCAATGTGTATGTGGGCATGGTGGCTCTGGTGATTGTCCCGATCTATTTCGTTATCACTTCTATACAGGCCAAACATCTGAAGGGCTGGCGGCGTAATGTTTTCGGTACGCATCAAGAGTTGAACAACGGTATCATGAATATCATCGAGAGCATGAATGTCATCAAATCGTTCAACCGAGAGCCGTTGGAGAGTCAGAAACAGGCCGACTTGCAGATGCGTTCTATTCATCAGCAGATGGAAACCCGCAAGATATCTTTCCTTTTTGAAGGACTGAAAACCTTTATGGAACAGATTGGTACAGTGCTGATTATTATCCTGACGGCGTACCTGGTACTGATTGATTATCCGGGCATGACCATCGGTAAAATTATGTACCATGTGTTGCTGTTCAATAATGTGAGTGCTCCGATACGCCAGTTGCACCGTATTTACGACGATTTGAACGACGCTTTGATTTATGCCGAAGGCTTCTTTGGTATTTTGGAGGCAGATGAGGAAGTGGAGCAGAGCGGCACTTATCGTCCCGCAATGGTGAAAGGGAAGTTTGACCTTAAAAATGTGGAGTTTACATACAGCAACGGCACCCACGCCATCCGCGACCTGTCGATGAGAATCAGACCTGGAGAAACGACGGCTTTGGTGGGATTGAGTGGTGCTGGTAAGAGTACTATTGTCAATCTGTTAGACAAGTTTTATACGCCCGACAGTGGCAGTATCACCTTGGACGGCGTGCCCTTGGAGGAATGGGATACCCAGGTGTTGCGTGACAATATTGGACTGGTGCTGCAGAAGAATCATATTTTCAGTGGTACGATTGAAGAAAATATCCGCTATGGAAAGCCTTCGGCCACGCACGAGGAGGTGGTGGAGGCTGCCAAAAAGGCTTATATCTACGACCAGATTATGGAACGTCCCGAGCAGTTCAACTCACAGGCTCTACAGCTGAGTGGAGGCCAGCAGCAGCGCATCGCCATTGCCCGTATGTTCCTGAAAAATCCGCCGATTATCTTCCTGGATGAGCCTACCGCCAGTCTGGATGCCATTGCTACCGAGCAAATCAAGAACAGCCTGGATGCCATCAAGCAGGGTAGGACAGTGATCGTTATTTCACATAACATTGGTCAAATCATTGATTCAGATAGGATTTACGTGCTGCAAACTGGTCATGTGGAGCAGTCCGGCACACCCTCCGAGGTGTATCGTCAGGGTGGTCTCTATAAAGACATTTTCGACGCCAGCGCCCGCAGTATGAATGTCGATAAAATCGCCGACACCCTTTCATAGAGACGGGGTGTTTCTTTCCTTTTGCAACATTTTCGTAGATTTAGGGCGAACCCCATTCCTTCGGATGACATATTGTGTGTGATTCGATAGTGTCCTGCAATTGTCATCCTGACCACGTGAATTTTCATAGAGAATAGGGAAAATATTCACAAAATAGCCAAAGTTATCAACAGTTGATTGTCAATTAATAAAGTCGTTTTATCTTTGCAAATTGAAAAATACTAGGCAAACAAAAGTAATTTAATATAAATGCTTATGAAAAAACTTTATCTATTGCTGGCTTTCATTGTCCTGGCCTATATGCACGGCTTTGGGCAAGTGATTTTCTCAGAGAGTTTTGAAGACGATGCCTCGTTCTATCAAAACTGGTTGCGTTTTGATGCGGATGGCGACACTTGGTCATGGCAGACATTGGATCCTATGCCGAATGTTGCGCCAGATGGCAATTATACTGCCGCGTCATGGTCAATAAATCCCAGTGAGGGTACTGCGAAAAATCCTAACAACTGGTTGATTTCGCAGCCCATCTCTTTAGGAGATTCCTCCGTATTGTCATTCTGGGTGGCTTCCTCCATGTATCATCCGGGTGATCATTTTGCGGTGTATATCTGCGCAGACTGGGATTTCGATTATAATAATCCTACGGCAAATTTTGAGGATTTGGTTCCGGAGACAGTGGCGACAGGGGATTTCATTCACTTAACGGTCGGTATTCCGAGCGAATATGCCAATGAAGCGGTTCGTATCGCTTTCAGACATTTCAACTCGAACTCTGATGAGCTGTATTATCTGATGATTGACGAGGTCACGATTACCGCGGTGCAACCAGTAGGACCATCTGCAAGCGAGCAATATGTGACGGCCTGCGAAATGTATGTTGTGGCGTCCTCAACCACAATGCTTCAGGAGGATTTTGAAGGTGCGTTGCCTTCGGATTGGACCATAGTGGATGCCGATGGTGATGGCGATAATTGGGCTGTAATGGCTGGTGGCTACGCTCATACCGGTTTGGGCTATATTGCCTCGGCTTCATGGGACGGTACAACTTATTATCCTCAAAACTGGTTGATTACCCCGGCTATTTCGGTTCCGGATACAGGTGTAACCACTTTTTCGTGGTGGGCGGGCGCTCAAGATCCAAGCTATTATGCCGAACATTACGAGGTGTTTATTTCCACCGCGTCCAATGCGTTGACGGATTTCAGTACCGAAGCAATATATTCTGAAACCTTGTCAAGTTCGGCTTGGGCACAGCATTCGTTTAGTTTGATCGACTATGTGGGACAAACTGTTTATATTGCCTTTGTCCATAAAAACTGCGCCGGAGAGTATAGACTGAATATTGATGATATTGAGGTGACTCATGCTAATGCGTTGGTTTATACGGAAAGTGGGGATTATACCCTTACCTATACCAACCAATTTGGTTACGACTCGGTGGTGACCTTGCATCTCACCATTGTGGATGTTCCTACAGTGGGCACTTATCCGGTACAGAATTTTACTTCTGTTTCCGCTGATATAGGTGGGTATTTGGAAACGATGTGTGGCGATGAACAGCCGGAGTTGGGTGTGTGCTACAGCACTTCTCCCAACCCCACGATGAACGATACGTATGTAATGGCTCCTATGCCACCAGGCAGTACGGTTCCAGCCACTTCGTTTACACTGAATATTGATGGGTTGACACCCAACACCACCTACTATGTGCGTGCCTTTGGTGTGACCAGTGATAGTTTAATTTACGGACCGGAGGAGACTTTCACCACTTACGGTATCATTAATATGACGGTCACGGTGACTGAGGATGTAGCTCCCTATTCTCCGATTCCTGATGCGTTCGTTGGATTGTATTATTGCAATCAAATGGGAGAGAACTCGTATATGTATGGGGACCTTATCGGTGAAGGTTATACGGATGCCCAAGGACAGATTTTATTCGAGAATGTTCCCATGACCAAGTCCCCCGAAATGTTTATGGCTTTCGGACACGCGGATGGTTATAATAATAGAACTTACAGATATAGTGAGTGTTATGCAGGCACTTTGTCCAGAAACATCCGCTTGCCTTTGACACCTTGCTACGAAGTGCCTTATTGGGTTTACTGGGAGGAACAGACTAACGGAAACTATAGACTGAGTTGGTGGGCAGCGGGTTATGATCCCGACGAACCGGTGGATCCCGAATATCCCAATCTGTTGACATATAATGTATATGAGAACGGAACTTTGATAGCGGAGGGCTTGACCAATCAGTGGTATATGCTTCCTTCTTTCAATGCCAATTCCAGCTATCAGGTGAGGAGCATCTGCACCAACGGGGCCATTTCCGATACTTCGTTATGTGCCACCATCAAGCCGGTGCCGCCAACAGTGGTAACCTATAATCCTACGGAGATTACCGGCTTTTCAGCTGTGTTAAATGGCGAGATTACCTCCGATGGCAATGCCGAAATTTACAGCCGTGGTTTTTATACCAATACCATTCCTACATTGGATAGTGGAAATGTGAGTTTTCATTATCTGGATGATATGAGCTATGTGTTATCGACGGAGGTGACGGGTCTGGAGCCTCAAACCACTTATTATGTATGGGCATATGCTTTCAATCAGGCGGGAGGCTCTTATGGCAATATGCTGAGCTTCACCACCACGAGAGCTTGTTATGCGCCTGTTAACCTCCAGGCAAATGATGTGATGGCAAGCTCGGCCCTGCTGACATGGACCAATGGTAATGAAGATACTCCTGCCTTTTATGAGCTTTCGTACAAGGCTACCGATGCCGACAGCTGGACCGTGGTGAGCAATATCACTACCAATGCTTATATGTTGAGCGGCTTGCAGCAACAAACCTCCTATACTGTGCGTGTACGTGCTTATTGCGATGTTAATGTACACTCCTTGTACACTACCACAACTTTCAATACGGGATGTGTTGGTGGCGAAGCTTCGTTGATTATCGGTGAGAACTCAACTCTTAAAACCAATTATATTCCTACATACACGTGTTATGATTACGCTTATACACAAGAGATTTACTTGGCTTCGGAGATAGGTGGCGCAAGAAATATTGAAGAAATCAGTGTACAGTGTTTTAATTCTACTGTTCGTGAGCGTAATATGGAAGTATATATGGGACATACTTCTAAATCTTACTTTAGTTATGCGAATGATTGGGTCTCTTCTACTGATTTACAGTTGGTGTATTCTGGAACAATTACTTGGAGAGGTGATTATGAAGGATACTGGTTACCCATTACTTTCAACAATCCTTTTGCATACAATGGCACTGATAACCTTGTAGTTGTTTTCCGGGATAAAACCGGATCGTGGAAATGTGATGGGGAAAGATTTTACACACATTCTGTTTCAACAGCTCAAACTTTGTATGCATATAGGGATAACAATATTTATGATATGTCCAATCCTGGAAGTGGAAATCTTTACTTATACCGAAACAATATTAAATTTCCTGGGGCGTGTATTACCGAAGGTTGCGACCGCTCCAATGTGGCGGTGGTTAGCGTAAGTGAAAATTCCGCTCAGTTGTCCATCGCGGCCGGAAATGGCGTGCAGGCTGTGGAGTTGGAATACAAGGCTGTTGGCGCCAGCGACTATACGCCGATTACCGTACAGGGTGATTCTTATACCTTGACCGGCTTGACATCGAACACTGACTATGAGTTGCGTATTCGTTCCCTTTGTACCGATGATACCACCGATTGGAAGACGGTGAATTTCACAACGCTGGTAACCTTCCTCGAGCGCCTGTATGTGAAAACAGATGGCACCGGTAATGGAAGTAGCTGGGAACAGGCCACCAGCAATCTTGGTACAGCGCTGACTATGGCAGAGCTTATTAAGAGCGGATATGGCTTGACCCCCGAAATCTGGGTGGCCGAGGGTACATATTACAATAATAATATAGGTTCTTCCAATGCCTCCTTTACGCTCAATAGTGGCACAAAACTATACGGTGGCTTTGCCGGCACCGAAACCTCAATAGAGGAACGTGACATCCAGGCACATCCCACTATCCTCGACGGACAGAACAACCAAAGAGTGTTATATCAAAATTCTGATTATTATACTGCTAATGATTTGGTGGTTATTGACGGATTCACTATCCGTAACGGTAGCAGCAATGATGCTGGAGGTGGAGCTTACCTGCAAAGGAATTTTGAAGTGAGAAACTGCCGTTTCCTGAATAATAACGCTATGACGAGTGGTGGCGCGGTTTACGTGATCGGAACCTCTGGAAATGATAAATATAACTTCATCGACTGCGAATTCACAGGCAACAGTACCAATTATCAAGGCGGTGCTGTGTGCGATTTTAACGACCATACCTGCTACTTCAATTGTAAAATCAGCGGCAACCACGCAAATAATCAAGGTGGTGGTATTTATGGTGGACATAAAATGGTGAATTGTGAAATCAGCAACAATACAGCCGGATCATGTCCTGGCGTGTATGAATTGGCTGACTCGTTGGTAAACTGCGATATCGTGGGCAATGTGTCTACTGGTTACAACAATGCCGGTTTGATGTATTTCTATGGGGTGATGATCAACACGGTGGTATGGGGCAATACCACCAATAACCAAACTCTTAATATCGCTAACTACAACGGCATGGTTGCCTATAATTCAGCTGTTGGCGGTTTGGAGAATTATGAAGGTGTCATCAATCTGTCGGCCGACAATTATGGTACGAACCAGAACCATCCGTTCTTCGTGTCTCCCGAAAATGGCGACTATCGTCTGCGCAACGGTTCCGCATTGATTGATGCTGGTATGGCTATCGATTATTTGCCTGCATACGATATGGCTGGCGAAAGCCGTGTGTATGGCGATGCGGTGGAAATCGGTTGTTATGAGTTCCATAATGAGGAATACTGCCTCGAACCTTTGCATCTGGAAGTTAGCTCAGTGCTGAATAGCTCGGCGCTGCTCAGTTGGCATGATGGTGGTAATCTGGATAATTTGCTGTATTACGAACTGTCGTATAAACTTGCAGACGCTGCCGAATGGACCGTGCAGACCGTGACTCCACAGTCCACATACAAAATGCTGACAGGTTTGCTGTCAGATACTACGTATATCGTACGTATGCGTTCATTCTGTACTTCTGATGCAGTTTCAGCATACACTCCTGAGCTGGTATTCAATACGGTTGGATCAGTATCATGTCCATTTGAAGGAGGTGAGAGTGTGGTCTTCAGAGGTGAGACCGATCTTACCAACTATGCGGCATATATTCCTTCATACTTTTATTATAATTATTCGTATAGCCAGCAGATTTACCAGGCTTCCGAAATCGGTGGCGAAGGCTTGATTACCTCATTGTCTTTGCAGTATTTCTATGATTATAATCGAACCAGAACTATGAATATCTACCTTGGACATACTTCCAAGTCTTCTTTCAGTAACTCGACAGATTGGGTGCCGATAGGAGATTTGCAGTTGGTGTATTCCGGTTCAATCACTTTCAACAATGGCGGTACGGATAATTGGTTTACAATTAATCTGCAGCATGTTTTTGAATATAACGGTGAGGATAATCTGGTGCTGGTAATTGATGATAATACGGGTGGCAGTACCAATAGTTATAACAAATTTTACACACATCAGGCTCCGGTAGATTATGCTACGATGTATGCCTATTCTTCAAGCGACTTGAATCCGAATAATGGTTTTAGTGCCTCCAGTAGGATTTCTTATCGTAATAACCTGAAACTGAACGGTCATTGTGTGGGAGGTAATTGCGATCGCTCAAATCTGGTAGTGATGAATGTGACACCGAATTCGGCGAAACTGGTCTATGCGCTTGGTGCTTCCGCTACCGCCTTCGAATTGCAGTATTGTGTGGTGGGAAGTGACAATTATGAGACCCTGCAGGCGCAAGATGGAGAATACAACTTGACAGGATTGCGCTACAACACTACTTACGAGGCGCGTATCCGCTCTCTTTGTGGTGAAGATTCCAGCGCCTGGAAAAGAGTTGTATTTACCACACCTTTGATTGACCTTGATCGTTTGTATGTGACCAACGATGGTACGGGCGATGCCAGTAGCTGGGCCAATGCCTCCAACGATTTGGCCTGGGCATTGAACACCGCTGCCAGTATTAAAGATGTCTATGGCACGTCGGCTGAGGTTTGGGTGGCCGAAGGTACTTATTATGGCTTGAATGGAGAGAATGCCTTTACTATGGTGGACGGTGTAAATGTGTATGGCGGTTTCGCCGGCACAGAGACGGAATTGTCACAACGTGACATCAACAATCATCCTACGGTACTGGATGGACAGAACAGCAGACGTGTGCTGTATCAGCCCGTATCTTTCGATGATCAAACGGTATGGGATGGCTTTACCATTCAGAACGGTAATGTCTCCAATTTCTCGGGTAATTCATACAATAACTATGGTGGTGGCGCGTTTATACGTAACAAAGGTGTTTTGCGTAATTGCCGTATCATTAATAATGCCGCTTATTGCGGTGGTGGTGTATATGGCAGTGCTTCTTCCTCCTATAATTCAGGTGCGGCTTTGGAGGCTTGTACGATATCACATAATACGTCCAGCAATTCAGGTGCGGGTGTGTATGCGTATTATACGCGCCTTAGTCGTTGTGAGGTGTCGTACAATACCTCTTCGTCAAATGGCGCTGGTGTCTATGTGCAATATGCATCTGTTGACAGAGATGTTATTTCCAATTGCTTGATAGCGAATAACACGTCCAACAGTAGTAGTGGCGCTGGTATTTATATGAGCTCCAAAACAAAGATTCAGAGCTCCACAATTGTGAATAATAAGAATAAAAACACCTACAGTGGCGCAGGTGTTTATGCTTATTATGACGCTCCGATTGAAAACTGCATTGTTTGGGGTAACCGGAACAACAGTGGCGAGGCAAACCTGGCGAATTCATACGAATGTAAGCATAGTGCGGTAGAAGGATCCTATTCGGGAACCAATATGATTTCGTTGATTTCGGAGCCTAATCCCAACCTTCCTTACTATCCGAATTTTGTTAATCCGTCGCAGACCGCAGGCAGTGAGGATGTCACCGCCAATGTGGATTGGCACTTGGCCGATGGCTCTGTATGTGTGAACAGAGGTGGCAATGAACTGGTAGAGGCTGCCGACAGCTTGGATTTGGATGGCAATGTGCGTATCCAGGTGGGAACTGTTGATTTGGGTTGTTACGAGTCTCCGTACAATGGTATTACCTTGCCCGAATACAACGGTATTGTATATGTCAAAGAAAATGGCACTGGCAGTGGCACAAGCTGGAACGATGCCATGTCATCGCTTTCCAGCGCGGTGCAAATCGCCAATATGTACAATGCGGATGTATGGGTGGCTGCGGGTACCTATTATGGCGATAGCGTGTCATCCCATGCGTTTATCATCCTAGAGGGCGTGAATGTCTATGGTGGCTTTGTGGGTAACGAAGCCGCTAATTATGACTTGTCGTTGCGCGATTATACTACTAACCAAACTATCCTCGATGGTCAAAATAACCAGCGACTGTTGTTCCAGAACAACGACTTCTCCACCCGTACGGTTTGGGATGGCTTTACCATGCGAAACGGTAATGCCAAGAGCAATAACAATAATGGAAGCGGTGGTGGCGCTTATCTGATGAAAGGTGTCACATTGCGCAACTGCGTGATTACAGAGAATGTCGCATCATCATTCGGTGGAGGTGTGTACACTTCTTATAGCGATTATTATAATAATGATACCATCTTCTTGATTAACTGCCGACTGAGCCATAATACCTCGAGTTACCAGGCAGGTGGCGCTTATCTTAACAGAAAAGTCGCAATGCTCAATTGTGTTATTGACCACAATGTAAGCCATGGTTATGGCGGTGGTGTTTATTTGGCGGAAGACCAGAACCTTCTGTCTAATTGTTTGGTAGCCAACAACACGGCTTATGAAGGTCATGGTGCTGGTGTTTATACTACTAGTAGTACAAATATTATAAGAAATTCCACGATTGTCAATAATAAAATTGCCTCGAATAATCCGTCGAACGAAGTCAATATGTCATCATATAAGGGGGCTGGTATGTACGTCAACTACGGTACGGTCACTAATTGTATTGTTTGGGGCAATAAAAATTATAGCGAGCCGAACGGTATAAACGGGTATAGTTATACTATCACCTATGTGGCATCCGACTATGCTTGTACGGGAGATAATAATGTCAGTCTCTCAACAGACAATGAGAATGATGGAATGCTCTCTCCCCATTTCGTGAATCCTTCGAATGAAGCGGGTGCCGCCGATGTTACCGACAATGCGGATTGGCATTTGCAGCAAGGTTCACCCTGTGTCAACCGTGGTGACAATAGCGGTGCTGAAGCTTACGACCTTGACGGGAATGCCCGTGTGCAGATGGATACCATCGATTTGGGCTGCTATGAGTCGCCCTATAATGGTATTGTCATGCCGAGCTACAATGGTATTGTATATGTGAAAGAAAACGGTGCTGGCAATATGACCGGTGACAGCTGGGCTAATGCCATGCCTTCTATCCAGACTGCTCTGAATGTCGCACTTATGAACCATGCCGATGTTTGGGTGGCCGCGGGAACATATCATGGTGACGGCACTTCTGTTAACGCTTTTGTGATGAAAGAAGGGGCGGATGTTTATGGCGGTTTTGCCGGCAATGAAGAAAGCGATTATGATTTGAGCCTGCGTGATTTTGAAAATAATACTTCAATTTTGGACGGACAATACGCACAACGTGTTTTGAAGCAAGAGGATTTCTCTTCAGAAACCTATACCACTTGGGATGGTTTTACAATCCAGAATGGCCGGGTGGAAGGTCATGGTGCCGGTGCGTATATCGGTTCATACGGTATCTTGAGTAATTGTATTATAAAGAATAATGCTATTGCATCCAATAGCAGCACTTCTTATTATGGCGCCGGCGTATATGCCCATGCTACCAGTAGCTATGGTAAGGCGATAATCAGGAATTGTACCATCGAATACAACTTTTTTGAAAATTCACAGACATATCGATACGGTGGTGGCTTATATACAAGGTATACGGATGTGTACCGTACAGAAATCAGCCATAATTCAGCAATGAATGGAGGTGGTGTATATTGTGAGTATTATTCGAGTTTCACCAACTGCTTGATATATGGAAATACAAGTATCCGTTCCGGTGGCGGTGTATATGTCAGTAGCACTAGTAACAAATTCGTCAATTGTGATGTGGTGAACAATATGGCTGGCAATACTTATTCCGGTGGCGGTATCTATTTTTCTAGCACTTCTTATAACAGGTTGACTAATGATATTATCTGGGGCAATAAGTCGGGTTATTCGGTGAGTAACATGAACAACACTCCGAATACGTTCACCTATTGTGCTGTGGAAGAAGGTCCTTCGAGCGATAACGGGAACATGATACTGGCTTCAGCCAACGATGGCACAGACGTTAATCAGTATTATGTGCGTTTCATCGATCCGCAGAATGGTAATTTCCAGCTGCATCCATCTTCCAACTGTCTTGATAACGGTACCAATGATGCGCTGCTGCCGGCCGATTCACTTGACTTTTATGGCAATCAGCGTATATTCGGAACGAGTGTGGATATCGGTTGCTCTGAAGGACAGGAGGAAGGTAATTGCCACTCACCCATTAACCTGACGGCAAGCAATATCACCACCAGTTCCGCACAACTGGCTTGGGAACCAAGAGGAAGCGAAACTCAATGGGCGGTGGTATACGGCGAAGTGAATGGCAGTCAAAACACCATTACCGTGGACCAGCCGAATTGCTCTTTGACAGGTCTTGTCTTTAACCGCAGTTATACGGCTCGGGTGCGTGCCATTTGCGCGGAAGAGGCGATGAGCATCTTCTCCATCCCGGTGAATTTCCAAACCGACTGTAACCCTGCTGAATTGCAGCCCCTCGGAGAGTTTGCCAATATGTTCCCCGCTGATGAAAGCATTGTTGATAACAACGGCGTAACCTTCTCCTGGGACAATGTCACCAATGCCACTTCCTACGATTTATATCTGTGGAAATCTACATCAAGCATGCCGTCGGTTCCGACTTATTCGGGTCTCACACAGCCGGCTGTTATTAATTGTTCTTTGCCCGGTTACAGCAAGGGTGCCATTTTTTATTGGAAAGTGGTGGCTTGGAACGAGTGTATCAGTGATACTAGCGACGTGATGATGTTGCGGGTTAATGCTGACCCCGATCTGCATGTGTCAGCTGTGAATGCGGGTGCCGCCAAGGTGGGACAGTCTCTGACAGTGTCCTGGACCGTGACGAATGATGGTGAGGGCAGAACTCCGAATGGCGCGACATGGACCGATTATATCTGGTTGGCTCAGGATGCGGATGTGCGTTGGTATGATGAACATGACAGACTTTTGGCAACTGTTGAAAGTATGCAGCAGCTGCAGGCTGGTGAAAGTTATACCAACCAGACTACAGTGACCATCCCCAACGATATAGATCCGGGTTCTTACTATCTGTTTGTATTTGCTGACCAGCCTGATGCTTATAGTATCAATTTCGGACCTACTGGTGGCGTGGCTCCTAATCCATACACACCAAGTGTGACAGGAAATCCCTATCCTTATTTGTCAGGTAGCGTCCATTTTGAAGGTGTGGTGAGTGAAACCAAGGAGCATGACAACTTCTTCTATATGGTGCTGAATATCTTGCCACCGCCATCACCCGATTTGGTGGTGAGCTCGGTAACCCATGGCGGTAACGCTATTTCTGGTAATGCCATCAATGTGACCTGGACAGTGGAAAATGCGGGTGAGGCCGCGGCAATGGGTTCATGGGTTGATGCTGTTTACCTCTCCACAGACACTGCGCTTGACATGAATAATGATTACCTGCTGGGAAGATATTCCTATACCGATGGCCTGGCTATCAATGGCAGTTACCAGCGAACCGAGTCGGTGACTATTCCTATTGATCATTATGGTGACTTCTATGTCATTGTGACGACGGATATCACCAACACCGTGTACGAAGGCTTGCAGGAATTCAACAATAAGGGCGTTTCACAACCATTGGAAGTGACATTGACATGGCTGACCGACCTCGTGGTCACAGAGGTTACCCTGCCTTCGAATGTGGTGGATGCAAAAGGACGTTATGAATGCAGCTACACGGTAACGAATGACGGTGCTAGCCCGACTTATACATCGCAATGGTATGACGCTATTTATATTGGCGAGAATCCTGTCTTTGATATGAATAATGTGACTTTGTTAAGAACCATACATCATAGTGGAGTCTTGGATGCGGGTGAATCCTACACGAATAATGTTAACATTGTTATCCCCGCTAATGCTTCAGGTCAGATGTATCTGTTCGTGGTGACGGATAAAGACAATTCCGTGTTTGAATACAATGCTGAAGACAATAATACATACAATTATTTGCCGGCATTGGAAGTGCTGAACCCCGACCTGCAAGTGTCCTCAATTGTTGTACCGGATATGGTAGATCCCAATAATCTGCTTAGCATCCAGTGGTCGGTGCGTAACAACGGTCCTGGTAGGGTGGTGGATGGCGCTTTCAAAGATAATATCTATATCAATGGTGATCTCGTTTATTCGGCTACTGTCAACTCTTTGAACATCGCGGTGGGTGATTCCATAGTCCGTACCGCAGTGGTTCGTATCCCATGTGTTTACGAAAACACTGCTGAACTGACTGTCAGCACCGATGTGGAATTCAGGGTTTTGGAGGCTTCTGAAACCAATAATGAAAAGACCTTGAACTTAGTTATTGCTACTCCCGACCTGGTAGTGAGTGATGTGACCCCCGTTGCTGACCAGGATCCCAACAATGGCAGTTTATGGAGCGGCACTACCGCCGAGTTGTCATACAATGTGGCCAACATTGGCGAAATGCCCGCTGCCTTCTCAAATGTGAAAGATAGAATCTATCTGAGTACTTCCGCCAACAGCTATCAGGCTTCTGACTTGATTTACACCAATACTCATGATTTGAATATGGACAATGGCGGTGATAATGAGACCTTCACGTGTACGGTTACTATCCCCAATGGCATCAGCGGTACTTATTACTACCATGTGGTGGTGAATGCCGATACAGCTATGTGTGAAGGCAACAATCTCAATAACAACGTATCGCTTGGCGTTCCTGTTGAGATTCAGCTCAGTCCTTCTCCCAATTTGGTGGTTACTTCGGTGGTAGCTCCAACCCCCGTATATCTTGGGGCTCCCTTTGTTGTGACCTATACCATCCAGAATACAGGTGCTGCCGCTGTCAATAATATTAGAGTGGCGGAGAAATTCTATTATTCCATGTCTCCTACTTCATACGATGTTCATAATCTGCTTGCCACCACTTACGATAACCTCAATCTGGCGGCGGTCAACGGAACGGTGTCCAACTCGGCTACGGTGACCTTGCCGGTCAACATTGTTTCAGGTTATTATTATATCCATGTGGTTACAGATGCCGAGGCTCAGATTTACGAGCATAATGGGGAGGATGACAATACTGGACACAGCAACGGTGTACAGGCCAACACTTATCAGTTGGATTTGGCCTTGACTCAAGTCGACGGACCTACAGAAGTACAGTGGGGACAGACTGTTACCTACACGCTGCATGTCCATAACAACTCGTCACTGCCTACCTTGGCTTCCTCATGGAAAGATGTCGTTTATATGTCTCCTGATGAGGTGTTAAGCTCTACCGACCAGCTGATGCGCGAAGTTATGCATTCAACGGTGCTTGAGGCTAACTCGGATTATACGGTGGATATGAATGTGACCATTCCTTACGGTGCACCTGCTAACGCTTATCTGATCGCAATTACAGACTACAACAGCAATAATGTGGACGTTAACATCAATAATAATATTGTTGTGAAAATGCTGAATATCAGCAGCGTGCCGACTCCCGACTTGGCCGTTAGCGAAGCGGAAGTCCTGGGAGATTTCATTGCTGGCCAACCGACACGCATCGCTTACAAGGTGACCAATGTGGGTGAGTTGAATATTGAGAATCAGACTTGGAATGATAAAGTGTTCATTTCCTATAACAATACATACGAAAGTGCTGATGAACAGCTGTTAACTCAAAATCGTCAGGATATGTCGTTGGCTGTCAATGAGTTCTATAGAGATACCCTGACGGTTACGGTTCCTGTGCGTTATCACGGTGATCTTCATTTGCTGATGATGGCTAATGCCAATAACAATCCGTATGAAATTGTTCGAGACAATAATATGATGCCTGTTTCTGTGGATGTGATATTACCGTTGCCTGGCGACTTGGTTGTGAAGGATGTGACTTGTCAAAATACGATTGTTTCAGGCAATGTACTCCACGCTGTTTGGACAGTCCAGAATATCGGCGATAACCTCATCGCAGGTAATGGCTTGCGCTCGTTGGTATATATCTCTACCGATACTACCTTCGATGCGAACGACCGGCTGTTGGGAAGTGTTACTTCCAACAACATCAGTTTGCCTATTGATGCCACCATGCAGCAGCATCTGGATGCTCGTGTCAGCGGTCTGTCCGCAGGCGAGTATTACCTGATTGTTAAGACGGATGTTACCAATGCCTTCAACGAGGTGAATGACAACAATAACACTGGTCATTTGATGGATCCGTTCACGGTCACTATTCGCCCGTTGCCTTTCAATGAAGACGTACATGATACGCTGATCAATGATGAGGTTTCGGATTACATGCTTACCGTGGGTGACAACAGAAATCAGACAGTCCGTATCCATGTCAACTCTGAAGATGCGGATTTGGGTGCGGTGAACATGATTTACGCTACCTACAACGCCATGGGTGACAACCTCAATTACAGCTATTCCACTATCGGCCAATATACGGCTAATTCCGAATTGTATATCCCCTCCACAATGTCAGGTTACTATGGCGTGAATATCTATGGTTCTACGCCGACCAACAACCCGCAGAATGTGGTTGTGCGTGCTGACATCCTGCCATTCGAGTTGAGAGAAGTCAACGACAACCATGGTGGTAATACCGGTGTGGTGACCGTGGAACTCTTGGGTTCACGCTTCCGTCCCGATATGACCGTGTGCTTGCGTAATGGCAATGAGGTGATATGTGCCGATACATTAATTTATGTGAATTATTATCAGGTGTTCGCACAATTCGACCTGACAGGTCGTACTCCTGGTGTTTACGACATGAGTGCGGTGAACTTCTGCGAGGGTGAAGCGGTATTGACCAATGCCTTTACCATTGAGGATGGTCAGCCTTCATCGTTGTCATTCAATTTGCTCTTCCCCAGCGCACCACGTCCTAATCGTAATGTGGTGATGATGCTGGAGTTTGGTAATATCGGCAATGTTGACTTGCATGATCAGGTTCTGGAGATTACCAGTATCGGTGGCGCTCCCATCGCCTTGACTCCGGAAGGTATTAACCAACACCAGACTGTGCTTCAAGTTCCTCTATCCATTGAGGGAGAACCCGCTGGCTTGCTCCGCCCGGGCAGCTACGGAACCCTCAATATTTACGGATTTTCGTCGGGTGCCTTGATTTTCACCATTAAACCAGTTGTAGAATAAAAAAAATAAAGCGATATGAAAACGATAAAATCTTTAACAGCATTAGCTTTTATGTTTCTGCTTTGCCTTACGGCGAAAGCCCAATGGGCAGGTGAAGACAAGGAAATCCTAAGAGAGCTTGACAACTCCCAGACGGTGTACATCGGGGTCAACGATGGTTCTTCTGACAAGTGCTATGAATGGTCAGGCCCCAATATCGTAAGTACCGACATTCATCAACCTGTTATTCTTGTGAGACCCCAGGATGAAGAGGAAACTTATACTTGTACGCGAACTTCTTCTTGCGGCGTGGAACAGGACCAGGTGAAAGTGAAAGTGATTGACACCATCTCGATTGTGAGCGTTACCCCGCTAAAGAATTGCTATAATGATGGGGATGATGTTCATCTGCAGGATTTTGAAATTGTAACCTATCCCGCTGGTCATCAATCGCTGGTGGTGCTGAGTCCTACCCATGTCAATAATAATTGGGAATGGGGTGCCAATGTTGATGAGACCCAAGAGATTACTTTTACGCTAGAGTATAATAATCATACTTCCACTAAAACAGCCACGGTGAATGTCTATAATGACAATTTGGCTGTTTCCACAGGACATAGTTATAATTTCAAGGCTTTTGTGAAAAATCTGAAAGCGATTGAGAATATCGTGAGGAAAGCCAAAGGCTTGTCAGATAAGCTGAATAGCATCGCACATGTGGCTCCGGGTATGGATCCGCCATGTGAACCAGGCTTTAACATATTTTTGGATATTCCGGATGACCAGGAACAGGACATCCACTCCTGCTGCAATGGAGAGGAAGTTGATGGATTCAAGGTTGTGGGCAATGCCGTGTCTGCGGAACTTGCTCTCGATTGTTTCATCCCCACTCAATTGAGTCTCCCATGGTTAGGAGGAGTGAGAATACATGTGGGCGGTTCCCTCGGCGCATCCGTTGGACCGTTCGACTTCAAATATCTCGGAAATGAATGTAACACTACTACGGTCCCGGCATCAGTCTATGCTACTTTGTCAGGCGGTGTGCAAATCCTGATTGTAAGTGATGATGTGCTGAATGCCCAACTCGACCTCGTGGGTAAGGCACAGACAGGCTTTAATTGGGTCGTGGGACAGAAATTTGAGTTGCATCCTTTGGATCTCACGCTGACCGTTGTGGGGCAGGTGATTTTCATGAATCTCTTTTACGAGAAAGTTAACTATCCCTTGTTCTCCTATCAATTGTTTAACGAATAAAAGAGTTTGAATATGAAAAAGATACAGATTATTTTAGTTTTGACCGTTCTGGTTATGGTCTCTTGGCATGTTCAGGCTCAAACATGCCGCTTTCCGGCATATCAGACATCTGCTTATACGATAACGATGGATATGCAGATTGACAATACAACTTTTTATATGCCCGATGATGAACACAGAGTATGTGACGCGGTGTTTTCATACGATTTGGTGGGCTTGGCCCCTTCAGAGGATGACAGTCGTTTCATCGCTTTGACAGGCGGAAGCGAAAACCCTGCTGAAACACAGAATCCTTCAGCCGCCCTGTGCCGTTTGCTGCAAGCTTATCAAAGTCATTCTTTTAATAATATTTTGGAACAGTATCGTCCTGCTGACCGTCCTCTGATTTCTGCGCTCTTCACCAACGATACCCTCACGCAGAGATTGTTGAATGCGGCGACCCGTTTTCAGAAAATGAAATTGTTATTCACATACACCTCAGATGAATATGTCATCGCAATGGTGAGATGCTATGATAGCGATACCGTTTTCGCTACCATACCTTTTGGTATGCAGAATGTGAATAATCAGTGGTATATGGCCATGATGCAGGATAGCTCTTCGTTGGTTGGCAATTCTTTGGTTTTTCTGAGCAAGAGAAGTGTGAATGACTTCATCGCCGGAAATGACATTGACGGTGATAACATTCCCAATTTACAGGACAATTGCCCATGCCATTCTAATCCCGACCAATTGGATACCGATGGGGATGGGGTAGGTGATGCCTGTGACAACTGTCTTAACACCCCGAATCCAGGTCAGGAAGATTTTGACCATGATGGAGTAGGTGATGTGTGTGACAATTGCCAATATAAAGCCAATCCTGAACAGCTGGACAGCGATCACGACGGTATAGGTGACAGCTGTGACAATTGCCGGTTCCATCCGAATCCTCGCCAGTATGACTTCGATGGTGATGGTATTGGTGACGAATGTGATGATGATATTGATGGCGATGATGTTGCCAATGAAAATGACACTGATATGGATGGTGACGGAATTCCTAATGATGCTGACAATTGTCAGATCCATTTCAATCCCGGACAGCACGACAGCGACAATGATGGAATTGGTGACGCTTGTGATAACTGCCCGTTGAATTATAATCCTAACCAGGAAGATACTGATCATGATGGTGTGGGTGATGTGTGTGATCCTGACCGCGACGGTGACGGCGTGGCCGATGATGCCGATAATTGCCCCGACACTTACAACCCTGACCAAGCGGATATAGATTGTGACGGAATTGGCGATGTTTGCGATCCTGACCGCGATGGTGACACTATCCCCAATGAGAACGATAACTGTCCCGACTATTTCAACCCCGATCAACAGGATGTCAATGGCAATGGCATTGGCGATGTTTGTGAATAAAAAAGAAAGGAAAACGATATGAAAAAGATAAATAGAATTTTCTTTCAGATATTGGCACTGGCACTGATGATGTCGAGTGCGATTGGCAACGCTTTTGCCCAAGGAGGCTTTTGTATCAATGCATATATGCTGCAGGAAGAGTCATGCTCTCCAGGTGAGGATGGTATGGCCACGGTGTTTATCCCTTCCGCTTTGAGCGGCCATTGTACCATTGAATGGCAATTGGGAAATGGACAAACTTCTTCTTCGGAAACGGTCAGTGGACTGAAAAAAGGAAGTTATCATGTTTCGGTGAAATCAAACACCTGTCCCAATGTGGTGTTCTTTACCGGTATGGTAAAGGTGACGAAAAGTGATGATTGTGATCTGGATGTGAATATTTCAGGTCCAGGATCGGTGTCAGGCGATTGCAATGGTATCCCGTCCATTACATTCACCGCTAGCGTTTCCGGAGGAACACCTCCATATCATTTTAGTGGTGGTTGGAATCAGGTGGGCAATAGCACTGCCACCTTGACGATGACCCCCGGAGAGGGACAATTCACGGTGAGCTGTTCAGTGCAAGATGCCAATGGAGTTTCTGGCTCTGATGAGTTGGTAGGCTTCGCCAAGAAAATGGAGTGCGCACAGGACCCCAACGAGATCAAAGGCCCTGCTGGCTATTCGGAGGAACATCATTTTGTCAATAATTCTGATAAAATGAATTATACTATTGAGTTCGAAAATGATCCCGATTTCGCTATGGCTCCGGCGTCACGTGTGAAAATCACATACGATGTGCCCAATAAACAGAAATTGGCCTCCTTCCGTTTGGCCGACTTCGGCTTTGGCGATTTTGTCTTCACAGTACCCTCCAATGTGTCTTCTTACAGCCAGCGTCTGGATGTGTCTGACTCATTGGGTGTATGGGTGGATGTGAACGCAGGTATCGATGTCGCTCATAACCAATTGTTCTGGATTTTCCAAAGTATTGACCCGGCAACAGGTGCAGAACCTGCCAGTTCACAGATGGGCTTCCTGCCTATCAACGATTCTCTCGAGCATGGGCAGGGCTATGTCAGCTTCTATATCGCTCCCAATGCCAACTTGCAAACAGGAGATACTGTCGCTGCCGAAGCAGTGATTGTTTTCGACGATAATGCGCCCATCAGTACAAATGTGTGGACCAACACCTTTGATGTTGTGGCTCCTTCATCCACACTCCACGCCGAAATGAATACCACCGATTCGCTCTATTGTACCTTCTCTTTCGACGCACAGGATGATGCCAATGGCTCAGGAGTACGAAGTGTTGAGGTATATATGTCCGCCAATAATGCTGATTATATCTCCATCGGTAGTGCCGAACCAGACAGTACCTTGTCGTTTGTTTTGGAGAGCGGTGTATATTATCAGTTTATGTCTATCGCCACAGATAATGTGGGCAACAAGGAAGCTTTTAAAGCTCAGGCCGATACTACCGTTAACTTCAATACCGCTCCTTTCGATTTGGTGTTGAACGGCAATTCATTCTATGAATATGATCCCGTTAATTCCATGATTGGTACCTTATATACATTGGATAATGATGTGAATCTTCCTTTTGTATATGAATTGGTAGCTGGTGAGGGCGATAATGACAATAATTTGTTTACGATTGAAGGAAATGCTTTGAGAACCAACGCTACCTTCGTATGCAGCAACCAAACCGAATATTCGGTGCGCCTCAGAACTACCGATATCGGAGGTTTGTCATTCGAGAAGAGTTTTGAATTGAATGAGATTGTACAGCATATCACGCCAATTACCCGTCTGAATGTGACCCTCTGCGAAGGTAGCAGCCTTGATTTTTATGGAGTTGAGGTGACCGAAGAAGGTACTTATACTGATACACTGCCCACGGCTGCTGGCTGCGACAGCATCGTGGTATGGTATGTGACGTTGAGTCCGGTATATGCACAGAATGAAAATGTTGCCATTTGTGCCAGCGAATTGCCTTATACCTGGCGCGACACCATCTTCGAGGTGGGAACCGTCAGCGGTGAGTATGTGTTCAACAGAAGCACAACCAAGGGTTGTGATAGTGTTGTTACACTTAACTTGATTGTATACCCAGTGTATGAAGTGACCGACACTAAAGCTGTTTGCGAAAGCGAGTTGCCTTATACATGGAATAATGTGGTGTTCGCTGAGGCTGGTACCCAAACTGCCACGCTGCAAACCGTCAATGGTTGCGACTCTGTGGTGACCATGACCTTAACAACCTACCCGATCTATGAGGTAACCGACGCCCAGACCATCTGTCCCGGCGAGTTGCCCTACACTTGGAATGGCATAGAGTTCACTCAGGCCGGCACCCAAACCGCTACATTGGAAACTGTGAATGGTTGCGACTCGGTTGTGATCATGACCTTGACAACCTTCCCGACCTATGAGGTGAGCGATGCTCGTACAATTTGTCCCAGCGAGCTGCCTTACACTTGGAATGGCGTCATCTTCACCGAAGCAGGCACCCAAATTGCTACACTGGAAACTGTCAATGGTTGTGACAGTATCGTTACGATGACCTTAACGACCTTCCCGACCTATGACGTGACCGATGCTCAGACTATTTGTCCCAGCGAACTGCCTATCATTTGGAATGGTGTAGAGTTCACCCAGGCCGGCACACAAACTGCCACACTGCAAACAGTAAATGGTTGTGACTCCGTCGTTACCATGACCTTGACCACCTTCCCAACCTATGAGGTGAGCGATGTCAAGACCATCTGTCCCAGCGAGCTGCCCTACACTTGGAATGGCGTTACTTTTGCAGAAGCAGGTACGCAAACCTCCACATTGGAAACGGTGAATGGTTGCGACTCTGTGGTTACCATGACCTTGACGACCTTCCCGACCTATGACGTCAGCGATACGAAGGACATTTGCGAAAGCGAGCTGCCCTACACTTGGAATGGCGTTACTTTCACAGAAGCTGGTACGCAAACCACCACATTGGAAACTGTGAATGGTTGCGACTCTGTTGTAACGATGACCTTGACTGTGAATTCCATTTATTCAGTGCCTGACAGCAGAACCATTTGTGAAAGCGAGCTGCCATACACATGGAATGGCGTAGAGTTCACTCAGGCTGGTACCCAAACCGCCACATTGGAAACAGTCAACGGCTGCGACTCTGTTGTAACGATGACCTTGACGGTGAATCCCATTTATTCAGTGCCCGATAGCAGAACCATTTGTGCTAGCGAGCTGCCTTACATTTGGAATGGCGTACAATTCACAGAAGCTGGTACACAGACTGTCACATTGCCAACAGTCAACGATTGCGACTCTGTTGTAACGATGACCTTGACGGTGAATCCCATTTATTCAGTGCCCGACAGCAAAACCATTTGCGTCAGCCAGTTGCCCTACACTTGGAATGGCGTTACTTTCACAGAAGCCGGTACACAGACTGTTACATTGGAAACTATGAATGGTTGTGACTCTGTGGTGACCATGACCTTGACGGTAACCACCGCTTTTGATGTTACCGATAGTAAGACTATCTGCGCCAGCGAACTGCCCTACACATGGAACGGTGTACAATTCACTGAGGCTGGAACCCAAACCGTTACACTGGAAACTGTGAATGGTTGCGACTCTGTGGTGACCATGACCTTGACCACCTTCCCGACCTATGAGGTGAGCGATGCACGGACCATTTGTGCCAGCGAGCTGCCTATCACTTGGAATGGCGTAGAGTTTACCCAGGCTGGAACACAGACTGTCACGCTGCCGACAGTGAATAACTGCGACTCTGTTGTGACCATGACCCTGACGACCTTCCCGACCTATGAGGTAAGCGATGCACAGACCATTTGTCCCAGCGAACTGCCTTATACTTGGAATGGCGTAGAGTTTACCCAGGCTGGAACACAGACTGTCACGCTGCCGACAGTGAACAACTGCGACTCTGTGGTGACCATGACCTTGACTACCTTCCCGACCTATGAGGTGAGCGATGCTCAGACCATTTGTCCTAGCGAGTTGCCTTACACTTGGAACGGTGTAGTGTTTACTCAGGCCGGTACGCAAACAGTTACCCTGCCGACAGTGAACAACTGCGACTCTGTCGTGACCATGACCTTGACTACCTTCCTGACCTATGAGGTGAGCGATGCTCAGACCATCTGTCCTAGCGAGCTGCCTTACACTTGGAACGGTGTAGTGTTCACCCAGGCTGGTACACAGACTGTCACTTTGGAAACTGTGAACGGTTGCGACTCTGTCGTTACCATGACTTTGACCACCTTCCCGACTTATGAGGTGAGCGATGCTCAGACCATTTGTCCCAGCGAACTGCCTTACACTTGGAACAGTGTGGTGTTTACTCAGGCCGGTACACAGACTGTTACATTGGAAACTATGAATGGTTGCGACTCTGTTGTGACCATGACCTTGACGACCTTCCCGACTTATGAGGTGAGCGATGCCCAGACCATTTGTCCCAGCGAGTTGCCTTACACTTGGAACGGCGTGGTGTTTACCCAGGCCGGTACACAGACTGTCACGCTGCCGACAGTGAATAACTGCGACTCTGTCGTTACCATGACCTTGACGACCTTCCCGACCTATGAGGTGAGCGATGCTCGGACCATTTGTCCCAGCGAACTGCCTTATACTTGGAACGGTGTGGTGTTCACCCAGGCTGGTACACAGACTGTCACCTTGCCGACAGTGAACAACTGCGACTCTGTTGTGACCATGACCTTGACCACCTTCCCGAC
>CAJOFJ010000008.1:68323-68911 GCA_905233625.1 uncultured Bacteroidales bacterium
TTACACTTGGAACGGTGTGGTGTTCACCCAGGCGGGTACACAAACTGTCACCCTGCCGACAGTTAACAACTGCGACTCTGTGGTGACCATGACCTTGACTACCTTCCCGACCTATGAGGTGAGCGATGCTCGGACCATCTGTCCCAGCGAGCTGCCTTACACTTGGAACGGTGTGGTGTTCACCCAGGCGGGTACACAAACTGTCACACTGCCGACAGTTAATAACTGCGACTCTGTGGTGACCATGACCTTGACGGTAACCACAGCTTTTGATGTTGCCGAGACCAGAACCGTTTGCGCCAGCGAACTGCCTTACACTTGGAACAATGTAGTGTTCACCCAGGCTGGCACACAAACTGTCACCCTGTCGACGGTGGCTGGTTGTGATTCAGTGGTAACGATGACCCTGATAGTGAACCAGCCCGCAACGGGTATTGATGAACAGGAGGCATGCGACAGCTTTGCATGGATTGATGGAGTGGTCTATACCGAAAGCACCAACACCCCGACCTTCACCATTGAGGGCGGAGCTGCCAATGGTTGCGATTCAATAGTGACGCTGCACCTGACCATTCATGAGTCGGTGAC
>CAJOFJ010000009.1 GCA_905233625.1 uncultured Bacteroidales bacterium
TCATTTAAGGGTATGGTAGCGGCAGGATTTGCCACACAATACTCATTCAATATTTTTTTCGAAATCACTCTCATGCCCTTTTGTTTTAACAGTTGCAAAGATACAAAAATATTTCGTATTACAAAATTATGTTTTATATCACAAAATTCACGACCTCGAAGAGGTCGAATCTTATTAACCCCAGATGAGCGTAGCGTAATCTGGGGTAGTGCATGCCAACGCAATCTCTCCGCGGTGCGTTCTGAACTTGCACCGAAGCACTGAATTGGCACACTGCGGAAGTGAGATCTTACAGCAGATGCAAAAAATATGCGGCAGCCGTGCGGTGTGAGGACAACGACAGATCAGAAAAAATACTCATCGAGGAATTAGTACAATAATATTAACCTGTATCAGAAACGGTAATTAAACCATAAACCTACACTTGTGGCAGAAATCCCAATCGCAGGAGTCCAGTCATTTCCCATGGTGTATTGTGCTCCAAATAATCCCAAATCGGCAGCCATATCCCAATGGTCATTTATTCGGAATCTTAAACTAGGTCGAATGCCTACTTGACAAAGTTCAAGTTCATTATCGAAAGCAAAACCTGCGGTAGCTTTTAAATCAATAAAAACACGGTCGTTGTGCCATGCACAAAAACGAACATATGGTTCCGCTACACCGAGTACAACCGTATACCCCAAACTACTATTTAAAGCAAGACCTATACCAGAGCCTATTGCCCATCTTTCTGTGAATTCGTAACCAAATTGAGGTTCAAAGCTAAAAGTAAAATCATTTACATATCCAATGCTGGCTGAACCTCCTACAAAACATGTTTTTTGGGCCGAAGATACGTAAACTGTTAATAATAATGCGAAAAAAAGGATTATCTTTTTCATGTTTTACTGTCTTTCTTGCTCCCCAGCACCCCAAGAGCATTAATATAAATAATAAAAGAAGCGTGGTACTGATACCACTTCTTCTATCGGAGGTCGTGAGAATTACCTTGTAACGGAGAATGTAATAATCAGCCCACGCATTATGCGCGAACTATTACACTCACTTGCGTTACAATTCTGGAAATTTCTCACGTTTCCGATATCAAGACGAGCATAACGCTTCGTTTAATTCAATATGTTTTTGGCTTGAGCATGGCTCAAACCAACGGCAAAAGTAAAAAAATATTTTTATTTGAAATACTTTTTGACTTTAATTGAGAAAATTTGTTTTTATGGTTATGAATAATTGTACAGAATGGCAATTAATAATAGTTTTATTGATACAAGTTTCTTTGTAGAAATAGTTGTAATTTTTCCCCGTAAAAACCTGGTTTTACGGGAATGAAAAAATTCCCCTTCTTTTAGAAGGGGTGCCCGAAGGGCGGGGTAGTGACGTAAATATTCATGCCGTAAGGCATACCTATTGAGCAAGAGCAAGTCTTGTCTATACGGATGTATAGGGGCGGGGTAATGACGTAAAAAACTGATTTGGCTGAAAAAATCAATATTAAACAATAATTACATTAATTATTTGTTTAAAAAATAAAAAATGTATAATATTGGTAACTATATAATCAAAGAATTTAAGGTGAAAAATATTCCTCAAAACAAAAATTTATGTAAATATGCATGTAGGAATCGACATAAAGGATGTATTTCAGAAGTCGTTTTCTGGACACAAGTGCATAAGAAAAAATTTCATGGAATTGATTTCAATAGACAATATATAATCGGAAATTATATTTAGTCTGGTAGTTGAAATTGATGGGGGTTCACATAATGAGCGGTTAGACTAAGACAAGCAGAGAGACTTATATATGCAATCGTTAGGTTTGAAAATTTTCAGAACAACAGACTATGATGTTATGAATAATTTGGATAATGTAATGAAAGAATTGGAACAATTTATCATCAATAACTATGAGCATGAGTAAAGATGTATGTCTACGTCATGATGTTTGCGTCACTACCCCGGCCTCCGGCCACCCCTTCTAATAGAAGGGGAATTACGTGCTCCGTCAAGGCTTTGCCTTAACGACTAATCAAAGTAGAGTTTCCTTTAAGTCCTCATTGATATAATTCAAACGGACATGTGAAATAACAGAACAAAATTTTCTTGTTATATATAAGACTACAAAGACTTACCTTCCTACCTCCACGATCTTGAACTCGGTGCGACGGTTGGTGGCGCGGCCTTCCTCGGTGCCGTTGTCAGCGATGGGCTGGCTCTTGCCATAACCTTTGTAACTTACCTGGCTGGCCTCAATGCCTTTCGACAGCAGATAGTCATACACCGCCTTGGCACGGGCCAACGATAAACGGTTGTTGTAGTCGTCGCTGCCTTGGTCGTCGGTGTGGCCGCCAATCTCGATGGCTATGTCGTGGTTTTGCTTGAGGTAATCCACCAAGAGGTTCAGCTCTACGTAAGAGGCGGGCTGCAAGTCGCTTTTGTCAAATTCAAAGAAGATGTTTTTCAGGATATAAGTCTTGCCAACTCCTGCCTTGTGAAGCGGAATGTCCTTGATGTAAGGCTCCATTTCAGAGGCTTCTTGGTTAATCTGGAAGTTCTCGGAATAGAAGGGATACAAGGGGTTGGATACGTTCAGAAGGACATTGGTACCCGTTAAGATACAAGCCAAAAACTCACCCGTTTCGGGGTCAGAGGTGGTGGAAGTCAGCAGTTTGTCCTGGTTGAGGTCTATCATCTCGATTTGGGCTTCTACCGGGCGTTTGGTGAAGGCGTCAATCACACGGCCTTTGAGGTAGGTAACGGGTGTAGGACGCAGTTTCTCGTCCAGAGTAAAGCTATACAAATCCAGGCCACCGAAACCGCCTTCTTTGTCAGAGGCGATATAGCCGGTGTTGCCGGCTGCATTGATGGAAATGTTGATTTCATCGGCAGGTGTGTTCAGCGGATAGCCCATGTTGACGGGCGCACTCCAGCTTCCATCGCTGAGCAGGGTGGAGTAGTAGATGTCCTTGCCACCCATACCCGGTCGTCCATCTGAGCAAAAATACAGGGTCTTGCCGTCGCTGTGGATAAAGGGAGCGGTGTCGTCGCCTTTGGTGTTGATGACAGGTCCGAGGTTTTCAGGCACGGAAAAAACGCCCTCTTCCGTCATGGTGGTTTTCCATAGGTCCACACCGCCAAAGCCGCCGGGACGGTTGGAGGCGAAGATAATGGTTCTGCCATCGGGAGCGATAGTGGGTTGGCTTTCCCAGTGCTTGCTGTTTACTGGCTCGCCGAAGTTGCGGGGACGGGACCAGCGGTCACCGATGCGCTTGGCCCAATACAGGTCGCAGCTTCCCATGCCGTAGTCGGTGTTGCAGAGGGTGTAAAACAGGTAACGGCCATCGGGCGAGATGCATTGCGCACCTTCGTTGTAGCCCGATTTGATGGGGGCTCCCATCGCCTCTCGGGGCTGCCAGCTGTTGTTCACCTGCTGGCTCATATAAAAGTCTTCTTCCGTCTGGCAGAAGACACAAATGGTATTCTCGTTACGCGGTTGCCGCACTGTGAAGATAATTTCCTGCTCGTCGGCGGTAAGAGCCGCCAGATATTCGTCATGCTCGCTGTTGATGTTGGGTCCCATGTTGATGGGATTGAAGTGCATCGGGTTTTTGATAGCTTCTTTACCGAAGGTAGCGGTCTCCATGGCTTTCTCAAATTCTTTGGCCAAAGGGGTGATGTCTTTTTCCCTTTCCTGAAAGATGAGCAGATGATTGTAGGCGTCTTGGTAAAGTCCGCATTTCAATTCTTCCACAGCGGTGATATAGAATAAAATGGGTTTCTGATCGGGCTTGAGTTGGATGGCTTTGTTGTAGTTGGCAACTGCCCCCACAGAATTTGACTGGAAATTGTACACGTCGCCTTGCAGCAGATAAGCTTCCGCAAAGTTCGGGTCCAGTTCCAAGGCTTTGTCAAGGTAAGTCTGTGCCTTGTCGAAATTGTGGTTGTTAAGGGCGTCCTGAGCCTTGCGGTACAAGGCATTCGCCTTTTTGTTGGCTGATTGCGCTATGAGCATACCGCATGACAAAGTCATGAACATAATGATCAGAAAGAACCTTATTTTACTCATATATCATTATGTATTAATGATTTAAAATTCTCTCCAATACTTTAGGATACAGTTGGTGCTCCAATTGATGAATGCGGTTTTCCACTTCCTCTACACTTTCTCCTTCTTTTTTCTTGAAGGACTCCTGGTCGATAATGGGACCGGTATCCATGCCCGCATCTACATAATGAATGGTGATACCAAATACTTTTACGCCATGATTATAGGCTTTTTCGATAGAATGCGTACCAGGAAAAGAGGGCAGCAAAGCCGGATGGATATTGATGATGCGATGGGCATAATGGTCCAGCAACACCGAACCTACCAAGCGCATGTAGCCAGCCAAGGCAATCAAGTCAATCTGATAGGCTTGCAGCTGTTTCACAATCTCTTTTTCGTAGGCTTCTTTGGAGTCGTAATCCTTGGGGTTGAAGGCGAAAACGGGAATGTTGTGGTTGTGGGCGCGTTCCACGGCATAGCAGGCGGGCTTGTCCACCACCAACAGCGCGATATTGGCATGTAGCGTGCCATTGTTGGCAGCCTCTATGATGGCCTCGAAGTTAGAGCCGAAGCCACTGGCAAAAACTGCAATATTTTTCATCATTAAAGCTTATAATTATTTATGACAGCCGTTTCACGAAAAGGATTAATTCTGTATAAACGGGGTGTGTACGATTGAAAGGGGTAGAGACGGGGCGCGCCCCGTCTCTACATTATTAATTAATTTTACAACAGGTCAATCTCTACACCTTCTTTATCGGTTACACGACCGATAACGGAGGCTTTTTCACCCAGTTCTTTCAGCATTGACAGGGTCTTCTGTTCATCTTTGGGATCCACCACCAAAATCATGCCGACACCCATGTTGAAAATGTTAAACATCTCGCGATGAGGCACTTGTCCGTATTTCTCTAGGAAGGGGAAGATGGGCGGAATGGTCCAGCTACCTTCCTTGATGTAGATACCCTGGCCGTCGTGCAGCACGCGAGGAATATTCTCGTCGAAGCCGCCGCCAGTGATGTGGCAGATGGCGTGGATGTCAATGTTTTTCAGCAGTTCCAGCACGGGTTTCACATAGATGCGGGTGGGGGTCAGCAGGGTGTCGCCGAGCGTACCGCCCAATTCGTCATAGTGCTGTTTCAGGTCTAATTGGTTATCTTTGAAGATAATCTTTCTTACTAAAGAGAAACCGTTGGAATGTACGCCTGAGGAGCTGATGCCGACCAGCAGGTCGCCTACGTTCACCTTGGAGCCGTCGATGAGCTTGCTTTTCTCCACGGCACCTACGGTAAAGCCGGCGATATCGTATTCGTCAATGTCGTACATGTCGGGCATCTCGGCGGTTTCGCCACCGATGAGGGCGCAGTCTGACAGCACACAGCCGTCGGCCACACCTTTCACAATCTGCTCGATTTTCTTGGGGTCGTTCTTGCCCACTGCAATATAGTCAAGAAAGAACAGCGGGGCAGCGCCCTGTGCCAGCACGTCGTTCACGCACATGGCCACGGCATCCTGGCCGATGGTGTCATGTTTGTCCATCATGAACGCCAGTTTCAGCTTGGTGCCCACACCATCGGTGCCGCTCACCAGCACGGGTTCTTTCATGTTCAGCAGCGACAGGTCAAACATGCCGCCGAAGCTGCCGATATTGCCCATCATGCCCAGACGGGCGGTTCTGGCAATATGTTTCTTTATCAATCTTACTGACTCGTAGCCGGCTTCCAGGTTTACACCGGCCTTGCTATATGATTCTGCCATAACTATTCGATTAATCCATTATTAACATCGCGTCGCCGTAGGTGAGGAATCTGTACTTCTCGGCTACGGCTTCCTTATAGGCCTTCATGATGAACTCATAGCCTCCGTAGGCGGCTACCATCATCAACATGGGGCTTTCCGAAGGATGGAAATTGGTGATCAACGCGTCGCCGATAGAGAAAGTGTATGGAGGGAAGATGAACTTGTTGGTCCATCCTTCGAACACTTTCACATGACCGTTGGTATAGACTGATGATTCCAGCGCTTTCATGGTGGTGGTGCCCACAATGGCTACTTTGTGGCCGTTGTCGCGGGCGCTGTTGATGGCGTTGGCGGCTTCTTCGGTTATCACCATCGATTCGGACTCGGTTTTGTGCTTGGTGAGGTCTTCCACATCGATTTCGCGGAAGTTGCCCAGACCGGCGTGGAGGGTGATTTCGGTGAAGTCGATGCCCTTGAGTTCCATGCGTTTCAGCAGATGTTTGCTGAAGTGGAAACCTGCGGCGGGGGCGGCCACAGCACCCTCTACTTTGGCGTAGATGGTCTGGTAGTTCTCCTCGTCCTCGGGTACAATCTCACGCAGTCTCTGCAGGTCTTCCGGCAGCGGGGTCAAGCCCAGCTCGTTCAGTTTCTGCTTGAAGGCGTCGTGGTTGTCGTCGAACAGGAAACGCAATGTACGGCCGCGCGAGGTGGTGTTGTCGATGACTTCGGCTACCAAACTCTCGTCATCTCCGAAATACAGCTTGTTGCCGATTCTGATTTTACGGGCTGGGTCAACCAGTACGTCCCACAGACGGCTTTCCTCATCCAGTTCGCGGAGCAGGAAGACACGGATTTTGGCCCCGGTTTTCTCTTTTTCGCCGAATAGCAGCGAAGGGAACACCTTGGTGTTGTTGGTGACGAAAATGTCGCCTTCGTCAAAATAATCGACAATGTCCTTGAAAATTTTATGCTCGATGGTCTGAGTCTTGCGATGCAGCACCATCAGACGTGCTTCATCGCGCTCCTCAGTGGGGAACAGGGCGATTTGCTCCTGCGGCAGGTGGTATTTGAATTGCGATAATTTCATGCTTATGCTTGTTTTTTATTTTCTTCCGATGAAAATTGATGCTCGTTTTCCTTTTTCAGAATGACCACTTCGAAAATGGAATACAGGAAGTAGATGATCAGAAAAGCCACGACAAAGCGTATTTGGTCGTCGTCGGGGCAAAATAGCAGATAGAGTACGACGAAAATAATGACGGAAAAGAACTTGATGATGCGCGACAGCATGTAGCTTGACACGAAACGCCTGTCGTTTTTGCCAATATCATCCCGTAAGACAATATAAAGTGTAAACAACGTGATGACAAAGAAAAAGAGCACGATAAAGGGCAGGGCAGGGGTGCTGTACTGCGGCAGGGCAAGTTGCATAATAACCGACAAGGCCGCCATGACAGCGGAGAAGACAATCAGCCGGACTGAGAATTTCCTAATCGGTATTGTTTTCGCCATGGTTAGAATGGTGGTTGAGATGAAGAGTGTCTCTGATGGCGGCGTAGATGGCTATTGTGACACCTAACAATGAGCAAACCAGCGTAAAAATGGGATTGGTATGTAGCCATTCATCCAGCTTAACACCTCCAAAAGCCCCGGCGGCAATGATGAACAGCATTTCGAATGCCAAACCTGAGTAACGGGCATAATTGTTCAGCGACCGGGTGTAGTGAGCTTTCTTTTTCGCGGGTTGAGACACCTTCGTCGGATTATACCTTATTTATTGTTGTTGTCGTTGGCGGGAGCGGCGGGATGCACGTCGGCTTTCATGCCCTGCATTTTGCAGTTGCCGGCGAAATTGGCACCCGGTTCAATGGCCAACTTGCCAGCGCAGATGTTGCCCACCAGGTTGGCGGTCGATTTCAGGGACATCAGGTCGGTAACAGTTACATTGGCTTTTACATTGCCTTCGATTTCGATGGATTTGCAGTTGATGTCGCCATCAATAATGCCGCTTTGTCCAACAATAACTTTGGCTTTGGATCTGACATTGCCCTTGATATTTCCGTCAATTCTCAAATCGCCTGAACATACCACATCACCAGTAATCATGGTACCGGAGGAAATCACGTTCACGCTTGCATTGCTTTCTTCTTGTTCGTATAATTTTGCCATGAGATAAAAATTTTATGTTATTACTATTATTGATTATTTTTCTTGCAGATATTTTTCATTGAAAAAGTCAGGATACATGTCACGCTTGTCCTTCATGTTGTAATAAGAGGTGTAATTGGTGGAGGACATGGCATAAATTTCATAATGTTTTCCTGACAGGTGGGTGGCGAAAACAGGATTCTTCACCATGATATTATAATAGTTCATCGCTATCTCTTTGTTCTTGAACTTGGAGATGGTGATCATCTGGTCGGTCTTGTTCAAAAAGAAACTGTTGAGGTTGTATTGTTCCAGACTGAAGAACTCCCTGTTGAAGTTGGCGATTTCGTCTTTGACAGTTTGCATGGAGACGGCACCGGAGTTCAGGATAATCACCACATAATGGATTTCGTCGGGCTTGTCGACGAAAGGAGACTGCTTTGCTTGTTCCTGTTTGATGACCGCCTGCTGTGCCAGGGTATCACCGGCTTGTGCCAGGGCCACATTCACATCTTCTTCGAAATTGGACAGGTAGATGCGCGCCAGTTTCTCCACATCAGTATTGGGGAAGTTCATGATTACTCCCGTCAGGGCGCGTTTCAGACTGTCTTCACCCATAATCTGACCGATCGCTACCGCCCGTAAGTAGGCAAATTTGGAGGCCAACTTATAGTCGCTGCAAGTGGGCAACACACTGTTGGCAATTTCCACTGTTTTGGTCCAGTTCTTGTTGGTGTAATACTCGTAGGCGAGGTCGTATTTGCGTTCGTGGGTTTTGTGTTTTTCCTCCAGCTTGATGTAATAGGTCGGGTCGGAAATCAATCTGGCATAGTCGGTTTCGGCGTATTGGGTCAGAATGATATTCTTGTAGTAGTCCGATTGTTGCGGGTTGTTCATCTTGCCGTAGTTGAGGTATAACAGGTAGATGGACGACAGGGCCAGGTCATGGTCGGGGTAGCGTTCAATCAGTTTTTTCAGGGTCTCGTTGGCTCGCTTCATGTCATTGAGCTGGTCCATGTAGATGAGTGCGCAGTTATACAGGGCCTCCACCACCATAGCGTTTGACGAGTCCATGGCGGCCTGGGTTAGCGGCAGGTCTTGGGTATAGTAAGCCGGTTTCTTGGGGTCGGTTTCTCTTTTGGGGATAGGATTGCCGTCTTCGTCATACTCTACCGTATCTTGTGCGGCATTGGGATTGTTCATGACCACCATATCCTCGAATGATATCTGCTGTTTGTTGCTGATACGCCAGTTATCCTCCAGCTTACGGTTGCCCCAACGTCTGTAGAATTCGGTCTGACCGGCGGAAATCAGCGAAGTGTTGTAAAAATACCACTTGCCGCTCTGGTTGGTGTTCACATTGACGTTGGCCATGCCCGCTGTCGCCTGCAAGGCCAGCATACGGGCGGCTTCCTCTTCCGCTTCCTTGCGTTCTTTTTCGGTGTAAGCGGCAATCATGCGCTGTACCCACTGGCTACGCTGTCCCTCGCTCATCTTGGCGATGCGCTGTAAGCTGTCTTGCAAGGCAATCATCTTCAGATTGTCGGTCAGCTCGCGCAAGACGTTGGATTTCTTGATGATGTTGTCGTAACCAGGATAGTTCTTGGGCATGGTCATGGTAGCGGTGTCATAGTAGTTCTGCGCCTCCAGGTAATACTCTTCGTTAAAATAAATGTCTGCCAACGCAAGACTCGAGAAGGTACGCTGGTAGCTGTTGTTGGTGTAGGAAGCTACAGACATAGCCAGCTTCTCTTTTTGCATGGCCGTGTCGCCGTCAATGCGGTAAATCTCCGACATGGCATAGTAAATCTGGTCTTTGTAGTCCTCGTTCTTCTTCTCGTCCAGCATCTTGTTCAGCTCTTTCAGAATCGAGTTTTTGGCCTCTTTGGTGCCATCGTAGTTGGTAGCCAGGTGCATGTGCGCGTTGAACTCCATCTCATAGGATGGCGTGCGCTTGATAACGGTCATGAAACTCTTTTGGGCGTCGGTTGGCTGTCCCATCAGTTCGTATAGCTGCCCGCGGATGAAGTATAGTCGGGTCTTGAACTGGCGTTTCGGGCGGTTTTCGATGGCGGTGTTGATGAAGTCAATGGCACTTTCTATTTCCCCGTCGGGAGCCGTCAGATGATACTCGGCCATGGCAGCGTTGTATTGCAGCTTCAGCTTCTTCGATTTGGTTTTGTAGATGGCATGGTCCACCTCGTTCAGCAGGTCGAAAGCGCGGCTGTAGTATTTCTGGCGGATGGCGGTTCTCGCATTCATGATTTTCGCCTCTTCTTTGACATCCGACACTTTATAGGTATTTTCTATGTAGCTGAAAGTGCGCTGGGCCTGGTTGTAGTCCTGCTTATAGAAATAGGCTTTGCCCATCAGGAAATAAGCGTTGTCGATGTATTTCACATATTCCTTGCCACGAATGAACATGGAATGTTTGTATATACATTTTGATGATTTCTGAATCACCCGGTCCATATGGGGTAGAATGGAACCTAATTCATTCTGGGGAGGATAGTTATATATGGGCAGAATGGTAGTGTAGTTGTCCTGCACCTTGGTCTCCAGCACAGCCTCGCCTTCTTTCATAGCCTCTTTGCCATTGAACAGCACGTTGAACCTTGCTGTCGTGTTGTGGAATGCCCTGTTCGGGAAGGTGTTTTTGCGGGTGGAACACGAAGATAACATCAGCATTGTTATGATTACAAGGCCGATAGCGTAGTATGATATGGTGTTTTTCGTTTTCAAATGCTTACTTTTGTTAGATGATAAAAAGTAATAACGAGTTCCGGAAGCTTTTTATTGTTTTTTCTGGTCAGCGAAATATTGTTCCAGCAGTTTCTGGACATATTTCCCGAAAACGTCGAACTCAATGTTTACAACGGTGCCTTTTGCGAAGTTGTGGAAGTTGGTGACTTTGTGGGTATAGGGAATGATGGCAACGGAAAACATGCCTTTTTCGGAATCCACCACCGTCAAACTCACTCCGTTTACCGAGATGGAGCCTTTGGGCACGGTGAAGTTGTTTTTTGTGCTGTCATACGAGAAATAGTAGCGCCAGCTGCCGTTGTCGTCCACCACCTTCTCGCATACCGCTGTCTGATCCACATGCCCCTGCACAATATGGCCGTCAAACCGCCCGTCCATCTTCATGCTGCGCTCCAAATTCACTTCGTACCCCACTTTCCAGGTCTTCAGGTTGGTCTTCAGCATGGTCTCGTCCATGGCGGTCACCACATACTGCTTTTTTCCCTTGTCCAGTTTCACCACGGTGAGGCAACAGCCATCATGCGCCATACTCTGGTCTATTTTAAGTTCGTCGGCAAAATCTACTTCAATGGTGAAGTGATAGTTGCTGTTCTCTTGCTCTATTTTTACGATTTTCCCTGTCTTTTCAACGATTCCTGTGAACATACTATCCCCAATTTTGTAAATAATTTTAGTCTGCAAAAATAGTATTTTTTTATATATAATACATCTCTAAATGGTTTTTTTTTGGAATTGTTGTTTTGTTTGATGTCGCATTGATTTTTTTTTTATCTTTGCATACGATTCAAATTGGTCGTATTTTAATCTAAAAAATTGATTATTAAGAAAATAAAAAAATAATTTCAGATGAAAAAGATTTCGAATAACGTTTTTTTAGGCCGTCTGACTCAGATTCTGAACGTGGCCATTTTGGTTTTCTTTGTGATTTCCATCGTTTTTTTGTTGAAATTCGACAAGGTCAATGTGGTGAAAGTGGCGGAAGAACCGTCATACCTCAAAGCGAAGGAGCATTTGCATAGTGTGGAACACCCTCTGAAACAGAATCAGGCAGAGGTGGACTATTACGCATACAAATTGGATACGTTGACCCAGCATCTGAATGTCGTTGCAAATGACAAAAAAGCGGCCAAATCCGTGCAGGAAGATATCGACAGAACCAAAAAGACCTTGGCCGAGAAGAAAGAGGCTCTGGCTCAGACTGAACAGGCTATCGCCGACGAAAAAGCTGTGTTTGAACCTGTTGAGGCAGAATACAACGACCTTGTTGACCGCTCTGCCCAGGCCAAAAGTACTTTTAATATTGTTGCTGCGATAACTTTCATTCTTTTCTTGCTCAAGGTGGTGGTTTGGGCAGTTTGGAATTACAAGAACTCCAAGAATCTGCGCAACGTTTGTCCCTGGATGGATAAAGCTGCTGCTCCCTCATGGGCTTTCTGGGGATGGATTATTCCAGTTTACAACCTGATTAAACCATACTCTTTCTTCAATGAAATTTATAATGAAACTGAATATGCTCTGTCAAACAAGAATATTCTTCCTGAAGATAATAAAAGTGACAACGATTTTATGCTCGGCTTCTGGTGGGGTATGTTCCTTATGACAGTTTGCCTGTTCTCCCTCATCCTTTCCTCCACTTTCTTTGGTAATGGTCCTTCGTTTTATAAACTGAACCATAATACGGTGGCTATCGTTTCCATTATTTTCTGGTTGGTTTATGTGTTGATAGAAATTATGGTGGCAGGTAAGTACAACAAGATGAACAAACTGATGGTAGACAACGAAGATAAGTTCTAATTTTAAGTTAGTATATAAACAAAAAAGGACGCTCAACAGCGTCCTTTTTTTATCTTATCACTGTAACCTGCTACCTGTAACCTGTTATGGGGCCATATTGAAATACTCTTCCAGCATATCCCCTTCATATTGTTTGATGCATTCGTTGATATAATGCTTGATCAGGGCCTTATTGCCCCTTTCTTTTTGCAGGCTTATGCCTTGCAATACTTTGTTTACTCTGGCGATACGCAACCGGTTGGGGTAGGGGTTGCTCACCAGCCCTGCCAGTTCGTTCAGTTCCGGAATCAGTGCGGTATCTTCCAGTAAATCGTCGCCGAAAAGGCTTTTTAATTCCTCGTCATCGATGTTTTGGGCCAACATGATATAGGAATATAGACAGTTGCCGCAATGCCCGCATTTGGGCATTTCCTGTATTTGCAGTAGCAGTTCTTTCGCGGGGGTTTCTCCCACGGGAATATTATCCGCGTTGAAATCGTGACAGTTCATGGTGAAGTTTTTTAATTGAAAAGCTTAGGAAAAAATAGGGGAGCAAAATGCTCCCCTATTTTGATTATTGCGTTTTATGATTCAAATCTATTATTCATAGATCAGTACGCATCTTACGCTCAGACCATTGCAACGAGGCATTTGTTTGGGTTTCTGGAGTCTCTCGCAAACGTAAGCAATCATGGCACCAGTAGCCATATCAAGTACGGGGTGGCATGACCAGTAGAAGCTGGAGGTGCCAAGATCCTCGAATCTGCCAGTTGCGCAATCGTAGAAACCAGAGGGTTCAGCGTTGAAACCGGTAGCGTTGGTGCCAGGACCTTCTCCGCCAGAGATTAACCAGTTGTCGGTTGATCTTAGATCTTTGGTTTCGTAAGCGTCAAAGTCGTTGAAGTCCTCATCGTTGGGCAGATACCAACCATCCGGGCAGATACCTTGGATATGTTTGCCCAGTGCGTAGTTTGCTTCGATATCGGCAATGCTGTTGGTTTCCGTATCGACAGCTGCATACCAATCGTACAGGTGTCCGTATGTATTGGCATTAGCTGTAGCATCGGGATGCAAGTCGGATACGTAAGTCATCACATTCGGAATAGCTCTACCATCGCTGTATTTTTCAGCTCTCAAGTTCTCATTGGTCCAGCAGTTGCAGCCCAAACGAACGGAATGATAGGTATAGCCATCCAAGTCAACATCGGGACAGGGGAAATGATAGATGTAGACAACCTGCTCACCTGTAATGCTATGTCCGCAGGTGTCAACAGCGGTCCAGGTAATGGTGCTGTAGCCTACCGGGAAGGTGCTATCGGGATAATTTACATCTACATCGTTGTAAACAGTGTCCAGAATGTTCACGTCAATAGCGGGGTTGGTGGAAGTGAACACGTAGGTGCCAAAGTCTCTGATGATAGTGTCGCAACCTTGGTAAATACCGACTTTAATGGTGTCGGGGTTGGTGGTAAGTTTGGAGTTAGCGTGAACAGTACCGTCATCAGCGATAACGGGACTTAGGCTGAAGGTTTCTGTGCGGGTAGCGGTACAGCCCTTCTTGTCGGTCACGGTCACGGTTACGGTGTAGGTGCTGTCGCGGTCGTCAGCGCCGGGGATAACGGTAGTAGCCATAGCATCAACATTTACAGCGGCATCGCTCCACACGAAGTGGTTGTCGCCATTGCCACCAGTGGTGGTCATGCTTACATTGTAAACGCCAGTACCCATCAGAGGACAAGGTTTCACGGGAACGGTCATGGTTTCCACAATCAAGGTGTCGGGCTGAGCGATGGTGAAGTGACCAGTGATAAAGTCTTTTTTCAGGACGTCACTTAACTCAACATTGTAGCTACCGGGTTTCAGATTTTCGAACACATATTTTGTATCCATTATGTTTTTCACAGTATCGTTTTGCGGAAGAACTGAGCTGGACAATACAAGCATATAGGGGGCTTCACCGCCGATAATCTTCACGGTGTCGGTACCGTTGTTCTCGCCGTAGCAAACCACATCGGTAGAATCCATGGTCATATCCAGGTTGAGGCGCCATACAGCGTACATGGTGACGTTGGAGTTAGCGCTATATTCTGCGCCCAAAGCGTAATTGTCGCCACTTTCACCAGCAGCGGTGTTCCAACGATAGAGCGTGCTGTCGGTTTTGGTGAACAGATAATTGCCAGCGCCGTCAGTACCGTCAGACAGGGTGATGGTTTCGTCAACAGCCTTGTACTGGTTAGGAATGGTACCTACACCACCGTTGTTATCATAGAAAATGGTGTAACCCTCTTGCCAGATCACATATAAAGTGGTGTCGGAAGACAGGATGATATTGTCACCGGGACGTAAGGTGTCGCCGAGAGCGTTGGCTTTGGTGTTCCATGCCAAGAAGGAGTGGTCGGGCAACCAGGTGAAATTACAGTTGTCCACAACGAGTGTACGTTCGGCTTCGGTACCGCTCTGTTTTACAAAGAGGGTATCCATGGTGCCGGAAGCGCCTGCTTCGTTTTTGTCGTAGTAGAGGAACCAAGCCTTGGTAACGGTCCAGGTTTCAGGATTGGTGCCGTTAGCGAAAGCGGCGTAGCCGGGAGCGCAGGGCTCACCAGACACGTCTTTGCTGTATGTACCACCAGAGATGTTGAAGAAATCGCTGCTGGCATTGTCATCAACTTCACCAATATAGAGACCACTGGTAATGTCGAGTGTACCACTGGTGCAAGAAGGATCCAGCTTAAATGCCTTGGCAGCGTTCACCGTATCTTCAGCGAAATTAATGACGGCTCCTGTTGTCATACCTGTTACATAGAAACCGGCTTCATCTGCGGTGAAGTTGTTGTTGTTAACGGTCATTGGACCATAATTGTTCACAATACGAATACCGTATGTCACATCTTCTGTTTTACAGCCTGTCACCTCGAATTCCGGAGCGCTCTGGAGGGTAGCCAAGCCCAATGCGTTTTTAGCGGTACAATTAATGATGTCAAGATTATAAACAGTACCTGCAATGGAGCTGATGGCATAAATACTTTTGTTGCTTCCATCGGCGTCGAAATCACAATTGCTGATGGTAACATTGTGTGAATAGTTCAGTACATTACCAAAGGCACAATTCTTACAGAAATAAATCAAACCTGATTCGTCAGCACTACCGTTGTCATCGTAGTATGTCGGATCGTATTTCATGTTCAAATTGTCGATAGTAACTGTATTGGGAGCGGTATGGTCGCCCACGTAAGCAGGAGTTTCTTGTCTGTTACTGATGAAAATCTGACCGGTCAGGGTGCTGTCATTACCATTGATGGTGATACTAATACCGTCTTTTTGCAGGATTTTCACAATTTCGGAGGTGTTTTGTACCAAGTCGATAGTTACATCGCCGGTCAGGTTGTCGTTAGCGTAGTCAACTGCGGCCTGCAGGCTGGAGAAAGCCTTGCCACCCACGGTAGCCACGATGTTCCACTGGGCGTAGAGGGTAGTATCGGAAGAGATGACCATGGGATCGCCTTCCGCGTAGGTGTCACCAGTGCCGTCGGCTTTGGTATTCCAGTTGGTGAAGGTCGTTGTCCAGGTGAACTCATTGTTTTTCGTCGTGAAAGAGCTGTTGGGGAACGGGGCCACGTAGCTTGGCTCCATGGAGCCGTCGCCACCATTGGCGTCGTAGGTCACCCAGTACATCTTCAGTACGGTCCAGCCAGCGGGATAAGTATCCACATTCTTGTAGCAGCCGTAACCGGTGGCGCACTTGCTCTTGACATTGTTGGAGTCAGCCTCATCGTCAGCACCACCGAGGTTGGTGAATGTACCGCCTGTGAAGGCGAAAGTGGCCGCATCAGTATTTTCTATTGAAATTTTGCCCTTGTACAGACCGCTAGTTGCGCCAATCACACCCGTAGTATTATGTTTTGAAATAATGGCCTTGGGTGCTGTGAACAAGTTGTCCGCCAAAATGAAAGTATCCGTAGTATTGGTCATTTCTTGGATTCGGATAGAATATTCACCATCCGCATTGCAGGTCAGCGTATCATTAGCTATGGTATATACGTTGGTAACACCAGGAATGTGGTTGCTGCCGCCACCACTGATGTTAATACCATTTTTCACATTGTCCGTAGCCGTACAGTTGGTGATGACCATACCGCTTACGCTGACAGCCTGCACCAAGCTGTGGCAGTTCTTAGCAACAAGGTGATCGAGGGTGATATCCCAAGACTGTGCACCTGAAGGATCTCTGTATGCACACATACCACCTGAAATGCCAGTAGCACCACCATCAAATGTACAATTGCTTACGGTTACATGGGCAGCGTATGACAAATTATTTGTAGAGTTGCAAATAAAGCCTTTGGTTGCATCTCCATAGGTAAGACTTGTATTATAGGTGAAATTCAAATTGGTGATAGTAACTTCGCCCACGGGGTTGGGGAAAATTCTATCGCCATCCACAAAGATACGTCCGTTCAAAGTGTCGTTATTACCTTCGATTGTATAATTCAATCCGGCTTTTTGAAGGATGGTCGCATCCTCTTCAAAATTTCTCAGGATTTCAATCGTCACATCGCCCGTCATTTCGTGAGCGGCATCCAAAGCGGCTTGGAGGGTCTGGTAGTAGGTGTCGCCGATCTTGGCAACGGGGTCGCAGGAACCTTGCTTGAGGATTTGCACACCATCTATATATAATGTAGTACCCACAGAACCTGACTTGTTGTTCACCAAATTCGCGTAGCCAGTAACAGTTGAACTATTATTGATATAGCCGTTCACCGTGCAGTTATTGATGTACACCACGAAACAAGGAGTCTTACTATTAACCACTCCGCTGTTAATTTGTATAGCGGAATTCGTTTCTGTTGTCACAGCAGGATCGGAGTTGAATGCACAATCATTAAACGCGATGACTCTATATGTTGTTGGAGAATCCCAATACACATTGATGGCTTTGCAATTACCATTATTGTAACTGTTGAACGTACAGTTGTTGAAGGTGCAGTTGGAGCCGTAGGTCCACATGTGATATTTATCCGTTTTGGTAAAGGTACAGTAGTTGCAGATGAAGTTTTCTGCATAACCCATCATAAAGCCAAGAATTTCACAATCGTTGATGGTGACCTTATTGGCATGGATGATACCACGGTAAACGTCCGTAGTATTGTCATTCTTCAGCGTAATGCTTTCAAAGGTAAGGTCTGCACCATAGGCCGCAGTTTGTGCATGAGCGGTATTGGTCAGCGTCAGGGTATCGGTAGCCGTTCCTGTGAAAGTGATGGTTTTGTCGGTAAGGTTGCTACCTGTAATGTCGTAGAAGTTCAGGTTTTGGAGAATGGTGATAGTGGTGGGAGTGCCAACGGGAACTGCGGCGGCAGCGGCATCGAGGGTGGCGTATGGAGTCGTGCCGATCTTGGCCACACCAATGTACTCAGTAGTATAGGTATATGTACCGTCTCCATTATTAGCTTCATTTACCTGATATAAAGGAACAGCTTTAAAGAAATTGGTTTGTCCATCTACGGTGAAGGAAGCATTTTCACCCAACAGCACGGCCACATTTTCAAAATTAATTGTAGCACCTCCGCAGGTAAATGATGCTAAATCGCCAGTCACGGACAATACTCCATTGGTAGCCGTACAATTTGTAAAAGTAATGGTACTATCTCCATTATCACCTCCCTTAACATACAGAGAAGTGATAGCAGGGTTCAAATTGCCATCATATGCAAAATTTTGCGTCATTTGAGTATATACTGTTGCGGGGCCACTTGCAGCAGCGGCATCCATTTGTGCCTTGGAGCCTACTAGTATCACTTGGTTAACAGTGGTAACACAGTTATTCCACACAGCGGGATTCGCAGGAAAGAGTTCTGTGAAGTTCAGGTTGGTTACCAACACTCCATTTTTTTCACAATCTGTCAGTGTGAAACCAAAACCCGACGTTTGCGCGTAGATATCGAAATTGGCATCCATCGTGCATTCATTAAAAGTGGTGTTTACGTAAGAGGCTACACAGTCATAACCTGAATTCGCTTTGCTGAAAGTAACATTTGTAAATGTCACTTGGTCTACTCCGCTGTATGAAGTCCATCCGTGCAAGGCACCGCCAGTAACGGTGACAGTACCACCGCTACCACCATCGATATTGAAAGGATAAACAGCGTCAATATCACAGTTGTTAATTACGATATTGGCACTGCAACTTTCGCGCAAAACGCCGCGGAATGATCCACTGATAGTGGAGTTGCTTACGGTAAAGGTTTGGGTATCATTTAATGTTTCTACCAAGATGGAGGAGTTCCACGTGGAAGTACCACCTTTCTTCATGATAACGTTGTCGATAAGCACACCATCGGCACGCACATTTACCAGAGTTTTGTAGCCACCGGAAGTGACTTGAGTACCATCAATAGTCATGTCCTTCAGGGTGACATTGGCATTGTTAATGGTCAGACCTGAGCCGCTGGTGCTTTCAATCAGCATCGTCGTTGCAGTTTTTCCCTGGCCTTTGATGGTAATGCCAGCAGGAATAACGGTAGTGTTGGTAATGCCGCAGTTTGCGACAATGATTTCAACAACGTCACCGCTGGTAGCAGCTGCGATGGCCTCTTCCAGAGTCGGATACTCTGTCGTGCCGATTTTGGCCTCATTTTGTGCAAATGACATTCCCGCGCTGAGCAGGAAAAGTGTCAGAAAAAATAGAATTTTTTTCATTGTAATTTGTTTTTGATTATTATTTGTTGTTTTTCGTTTTTTTGTCTTTTTTCACAGCCTTAAAATACCTAATTAAATCAAAAAGGTATCCTAAATATATCATAAACTGTCATTTTTCGTGTGAAAAATGCGCATTTTTATTTTTAATATGCTTGTGTAAATATCTCTAAAACAGTATGTTAAATTTTACAATTATTCAATCTCTACTATACATCAATCAAAACAAAAATAGAACATTTTTCAGTACAAAATTCAATTTTTTATAAAAATAACTAACATTTCATATAAGTTGTTGAAATACAATAAAATAATTTGATTTATTGTTTTTTCTTCGGAATTATTATATTCTCGCCTTGTTTGAATATAAGTGTATGAAACCGATTTGTGTGCTGAAGGCACATTCTTTCATGATTCATATCAAAACGCAATATAAATTTCATTTTTTGTTGTCTTTCAATAAAATGAATGTGCATATCAATAAGTTATTGCACCAGTATTAGTCATAAAAAACAAAAACATCAATAACATACTTCGGGCGAATCAAATGGAAAATAGAATGATAAAATCAAAAATAATTTTCAAAATATTTTTCAACAATTATGTTTTGTATTAAATTGTTTTGTATTTTTGCAGCGAAAAGATCTAAAAAATGAATGGAATTATGAAAGAATCAACGACACAAACAAAAAAAACGCCTTCATGGGAGGAGATAAGAGATTTGATTTCTGCCACTTCCGAGCAAATGAAGGAGACCGACCGAAGGTTGCAGGAGACAGATCGCATTGTGCAGGAAACCGCCAAACAACTCAAAGAAAGTAACAATCGATATGACGGTTTTGCCAACGAGTTTGGCAAGATGGTGGAGGACTTGTGCAAACCGGCGGCTCTGGAAATTTTCAAGAAAGAAGTTCCTGGTATTGACCATATTTATGAGGGACCCCGACACATGAGAAAGGACGAGGAGGAAATGGAGGTGGATATGCTGCTATGCAACTCTACGGCTGCTGTGGCTGTTGAAGTCAAGACTACCTGTTTCAAGAAGGACATTGACCACTTCCTCAAGCAGATGAGAAATTTCAAAACCTTGTTCCATGAATTCAAAAACAAAACCTTGTATTTAGCCATCGCTGCCATGCGTTATGCCAACGGCTCGGACAAATATGCCCAGCGAAAAGGACTATACGTACTGACTCCCCACAGCGACGGATTATTCTCCATGGAGAGACCGAGAAACAGAAAAGAATTCTGAAATAAAGTAAAAAGTGAACCAATACTGACCAATGTACAATCGCCAACTTTTCGGAGTTTTGGAACAATTTTTTGCAAAACATGAAGGCGGAAAATCGGCTTTGGGAAGAAGGTGGTTTTTTGTGATGCCGTCTGTTTGACGCGGTATTTAAAAAACAAAAATCAGCAAAGTGTGTTTGGAACTTGCTGATTCTGATTGTTTTGCATAGTGCTGCGGAGAGAGAGGGATTCGAACCCCCGGACCCGTGAGGGTCAACGGTTTTCAAGACCGCCGCAATCGACCACTCTGCCATCTCTCCGCCGGCAAAGTTATTGAATTTTTTTTTGAGAGATTATTATGTAGGGACGGGGAGACGCTCGCTGTGCTCGCTCGGGGAGTCACTCGCTGCGCTCGTTCGTTAAGTCGTTCACTGCGTTCGCTCGGTTATACGATATCGTATTTCCGTCTTCCCGAGTACACGCAGTGTACGTCTCCACGAATGCACGCAGTGCATGTCTCCCCGTATAACCGTATAACCGAACTACCGGAAGTCCTCAATCTTCCCCATATCTTTCCAATACCCTTCATTATGCAGGTAGCCCTTGAGATTGTGGTTTCGTGCCAAATCAACATATATCGGGGTGATGGACTGCTTCTCGGCAGAAGGGATCAGGTCTAACAGCTCTTTATGTATAATATGGATGCCGCTGAAGGCAAGCTCTTGGTAGTTGGCGGCGGCTTGCGAGATGATTTCCTCGCCGGTTTTGTCATTGCGCCAGCCGCAAAGCCTCATTTCCTCGTCAAATAGGAAATAACGGCTGGTTTTGCGCTGTCGCACTACCAGGGTCGCCAGCGATTCATTTTTTTCGTGGTAAGCAATCAGTTGTTTCAGGTCTAGGTCAGACAGGATATCCACATTGTGCAGCAGGATGTTTTCACTGTCGGCCAACAATGGTGCGGCAAATTTCAGTCCGCCGCCAGTGTCCCTCAGATAGTCGCGTTCGTCGGAAATTTCAATCTCCGCCTCGTAAGGATGTTCTTTCAGGTAGTTGATAATCAGATCGGGGAAATGATGCACATTGACGACAATGTGCCAAATGCCAGCCTTGATGATTTTACGGAGCACATGGTCCAAGAGAGGTTTTCCTTGGAATTCAACCAAGGCTTTGGGCTTGTCGGCGGTGAGCGGATACAGGCGTGTGCCCAGTCCCGCTGCAAATATCATGGCAGAAATTTTCTTCATCCGTATAAATTATTCTTGTTCGTTTTGCAATTCCTTGGCATTCAGATTGTTCATGAAATTGTCTTCAATTTTGGTGAATCTTCGGAGGGTACGGCGCGAGAAGAGGAAAAGCAACACGATGGCAATGCCTAAGAGGAAAATCACAAACTTGGTGAATCTGAAAGATTTGGATAAAATGACCATCACGAAGAAACCGGCGATGATAATCCTCAACACCGTCCATGCGACAATGCCCACACGGTTCAGCTGGTTTTCTCGCCAAAGCTGCGCATACAGGGCCTGGGTGGAATGCTTATTGCTCATCAGTCCGTACAGGAAGGGCGAGATGAAAGTCAACAATATCACTGCATTGATGGTGTTAATGAGAACCTCCGGCATGTGTCCTGAGAGCAGATTGTTCATGAAAGGATAGAAAAATTGGAAAGCGACAAAGGTGATGGAAAAGCAAAGAATGCCGAAAATGGCGGTTCGCAAGAGTGATTTTTTCAAGATTGTGCCCCAAGCGCCTGGGGTGCGGTTGTTATTGCCAACCAGACTGTACTCATCCAAGGTCTTTTTGACATTTGCCGGTAGTTTTCGCTCCACAAATCGTGTGAACGGATCGGCCAAACGGATGCAGTAGGGCGTGGTGAAAGTAGTGATGACCGATACCGCCACAATGACGGGGTAGATGTAGTTGCTCAGCACGCCCAACGACACACCCAGGGAGGCGATGATGAAGGCGAACTCACCGATTTGCGACAGACTGAAGCCGGTCTTGACAGATACATTCAGCGACTCACCGGCCACCAGGACACTGCCTGCGGAAATGAAAGCCTTGACTACCAGTGTGATGAGGGTTAAAAAGAGGATGGGTTTCCAGTAATTGACCAAAATTGTGGGATCAACCATCATACCGACCGACACGAAGAAAATAGCGCCAAAAAGGTCTTTGGTGCCTTTGGTAATCTTCTCAATATGTTCACTTTCAATGGTTTCGCATAGAATGGAGCCCATCACAAAGGCTCCCAAAGCGGAAGAAAAACCAACGTAATTGGCGAAGACCACCATGCCGAAACAAAGTCCGATGGAAATGATGAGCAGAGTTTCGTCGTTGATGTATCTTTTGGCTTTCCGGAAGAAAGTTGGGATAATGGCGATACCCACCACAAACCATAAAATCAAGAAGAATGTCAGTTTAGCGATAACTGCCAACATCTCTTGTCCATGGAATTGCCGTGAGGCTGCGGCGGTGGAAAGCAACACCATCATCACAATGGCGACAATGTCCTGGATGATCAGGATGACCATAGTAAGGTCGGCAAAAGGCTCTTTTTTCAGCTTTAAATCTTCAAAGGCCTTGATAATGATGGTGGTGGACGACATGGCCAGCATACCGCCGAGGAAGATGCATTCCATCAGGCTCCAATGCATTAGATAACCCGACAAGGCACCTATGCCTATCATCAGCACAATTTCGATGGCCGCTGCGATAATGGCGGTACTGCCCATTTTCAGCAGTTTTTTGAAGCTGAATTCCAAACCCAAGGCGAACATGAGGAAGATGATGCCTATTTCCGACCACTCTTCAATACTGTTGGTGTCGAAAACGGTTGGAAACAAACCGAAATGCGGTCCCACAATGAAACCGGCAACGATATAACCTAAGACCAATGGCTGTTTCAGCAGTTTAAAAATGATAGTGATGACACCCGCTGAAATCAATATCAGCGCCAGGTCTTCCACCAAGTTCATGTTTTCTCCCATAAATCTATTTTTTACAAGTTACAAAACGGGGATTTCCGTTGAGGTCTTTTATTTTTTCAATATCTTGATAATGAAATTGAAGCAGCATAGACTCCAATTCATCATGATAGTTTTCGTGGGTCTCAAAAAACAACAGGCCGTTGTCTGCCAATAGTTCTCGTCCCAAGCTGGCGATGCGTTCGTAGAACAGCAAGGGTTTTTCGTCGGGAACAAACAGTGCTTCTGCTGGTTCGTGCTCTGTTACATTCTTGTGTAGCAGTGCTTTATGCGATTGCGGAATATAGGGTGGGTTGCTGATGATGGCCTGATAGCCATGAGCCAGTTTTGTTGTGTCTTCCCGCAAAACATCATGCTGGATAAAATGCACCTGGGCATGATTGTCTTCCGCATTTTGCTGTGCCAGTTCGAGAATTTCGCGGCTATAGTCGGTGGCCCATACTTCCGCTTGCGGCAGATGTTTGGCCAAAGTGATGGCGATGGCGCCGCTGCCTGTGCAGAAATCCAGAATGCGGAGGGGTGGGGTGCCATGGTGTTCAATTGCGTCTTTGCAGTTTAATGAAGAATCGTGGAGTCCCACTGCGTCTTTGCAGTCGGGAGCTGTGGTATGGACAGCAAGGTGTTGCAGCAGCCGTTCTACCAGTTCCTCCGTTTCGGGGCGTGGAATCAGTACCAGGGGGTTCACCTGCAGAGTCAAACCGTAAAACTCCGATTTGCCGACCACGTATTGCACCGGTTCACCGTTTTGCAACCGTTGCAAGTCGTTTTGCATCTCTTCCCACTCATCGTTTTGGAAGGTTTTGTCGGGGAAAATGGCAAATTCATGAGCGGGAATTTCCCATTTCATTTCAAAATAAAAACGCGTAATCGCCTCAGCCTCCCTATTATCATATAATATATGTAAAGAGGAGAGATATAAACCCCTGATGTTGCGCAGTGTGAAATTCATGGTGCAAAAATACGAAATTAATTAGCAAATTAGTCAATTAGTAGCTATGAGCTATGAGCTGTGAGCTGTGAGCTATGGGTTTTTCTTTAAAATCCATCATCCTGTAATCTTGTAATCAAAAAAACTCCCCTCGAACACGCAGTGTGAGACTCCCCTTTGGACGAAGTCCACTCCCCTTGAGCGCAGCGAGACTCCCCCTCGAATGCGCAGCATGAGACTCCCCTTGAGCACATAATGTGAAACTCCCCGAAAAAAAATCAACACCCCGTTGTTCGTATCAAAAAAAGTTGTATTTTTGCAGCCCCAAAAATTAACCATTTTAATAAACCAAAAAAAGTAAAAATTATGTTGAATCAGTACGAAACCGTTTTCATTATGACGCCCGTTTTATCTGATGATCAGATGAAGGAAACGGTAAAGAAATTTGAGAACATTCTCACCAGCAATGGTGCAGAATTAGTTCACGAAGAGGACTGGGGTCTCCGCAAATTCGAGTATCCCATCCAGAAAAAGTCCTCCGGATTTTACCACCTGTTCGAATTCAAGGCAGAAGGTACAGTGGTGAAAGAACTCGAACTGCAGTATCGTCGTGACGAGAGAGTCCTGAGATACTTGACCGTAGCCATGGACAAACACGCTATCGCATACAGCGAGAAGAGACGTAACCTGAAAAAAGAACCCAAAGCAGAATAAGGAGGTAAAGAATTATGGCAACAAATAACGAAATCAAATATTTGACCCCGATTGCGGTTGATATCAAGAAGAAAAAATACTGCCGTTTCAAAAAGAGCGGTATCAAATACATTGACTATAAAGATGCTGAATTTTTGAAGAAATTCGTCAACGAGCAAGGTAGAATCCTGCCCCGCCGTTTGACCGGTACTTCACTGAAATTCCAGAAGAAAGTGGCCCAGGCCGTGAAGAGAGCAAGACACCTTGCCTTACTTCCTTTCGTAACTGATAACTTAAAGTCAAACAACTAAAAGGAGGAACAGCAATGGAAATTATATTGAAACAAGACGTTCAGAATCTCGGCTAAAAAGACGGCTATGCCAGAAATTACCTCATCCCCCAGGGATTGGCTATCCTGGCTACCGAACCCAATAAGAAAATGTTGGCCGAAACGCTGAAACAGCGTGCTTTCAAGGCTGAGAAAATCAGAAAAGAAGCTGAATTTCTGGCTGGCAAGATCGATGGCCTCAACGTTAAGATTTACACCAAGGCTTCAGAAAAAGGCACTATCTTCGGTTCTGTAACCAATATCGCAGTGGCTCAGGCCCTGAAAGAACAGCACGATATTGACATCGACCGCAAGAAAATCATCATCAAGGAAGACCATATCAAGGAATTGGGCAACTACACCGCTGTGGTGAACTTGCACAAGGACTTCAACAAGGTGACCTTGAATCTTGAAGTTTTGGCAGAAGAGTAATCTTTTGTAGTTTTGCAAAAAAAAAGGATGCCAATCGGCATCCTTTTTTTTTATCCTTATTTTTCCAGTCGGATTCTGGCATCCACGGCGGTGACATAACGTGGGTTGCCCAAGAGCGGGTTGAGATCCATCTCGGCAATTTCCGGAGCGGCTAGCACCAATGCGCTGATACGGGCAATCTGGTCAGCATACAGGTCGATGTTGACGGGTTCCTGACCGCGAACGCCTTGCAGGATTTTGTACCCGCGTAGCTTGGTGAGCATCACTTTGGCCTCATCAGCGGTGATAGGTGCCAATGCACTCTGTACGTCTTTAAGCACTTCGATAAAGATACCTCCCAGGCCGAAGAAGATCTGATGTCCGAACTTGGCGTCCTTGATAGCGCCGATATATACATCAGTACCGTCGAGCATCGGGTACATTTCCACGGCGTAGGTATCTTTAATGGCCATCAGACGGTCGAACTCCTTGCTGACAGTATCCAAGTCCTTCACACCGAGGGTAACGCCGCCTACATCGGATTTGTGCAGTGGACCGACCACCTTCATCACGAGAGGCACATCCTTGCTGCAGCCCACCTCTTTGGCGAAGGCCAGGGCATCCTCTTTCTTGGAAACTTCAATAGATTTTTTACGGCTGATGCCGGCGGCATCCAGCAGTTCGTTGTAGTCGGCGATCTCCATGTATCCGTCCTTGCAGCGTTCAACAGTGGCGCGGATGCGGGCCACGTCAATCTGCGGCAACTCCACATGCTCTGGCTGTGGTTTTGGGGTGTTATACACTTTGCAGATGGCATTGCCCAGTACACACTCTTCAGGGAAGTTGATGCGGCCTTTGGCGATGAAGTCGTTGATCTCGTCCTTCACGTTGATGATGGATGGCAGCACGGGGAAGATGGGCTTCTTGCAGGTTTTCATCTTCTCGTCGAGCAGGTCATAAACCTCCTTGTTGCTGAACAATCCAGGTGAGCCGAAGATGACCACGGAGAAATCGATTTCATCGTATTCGTTCTCAACGGTGTCGATGATATAGCCTAGCTGTTCGGCGGTGCCGGTAGCGAGGAAGTCGATGGGGTTACCCACTGAGGAGCCTCCGAATAGCTTGGCGAGCAGGGCGGGGCTGGCGGGGTGGTCCTTCAAAGAGGGCACTTCCATACCGCCGTTGCTGAGCACGTCGGTAAGCATCACCGCGGGACCACCGGCGTGGGTAATCACAGCGCAACGCTTGCCCTTGATTTCGGGGTGCATGAACACGCCACACACGGTGGTCAGCTCCTGGCGATTGTGGCAGCGCACAATGCCCGCTTTCTGGAACAGGGCATCGACAGCGGCATCGTTGGTAGCCAAAGCACCAGTGTGTGAAGAAGCGGCACGTGAGCCGGCAGCACTGCCACCGCTCTTGATGGCGGCGATATGGCAACCCTTGTTGATGAGGCTTCGGCTGTGCTTGAGCAGACGCTGCGGGTCGCCAATCTTTTCCATATAAAGCATGATGACGTGTGAGGACTTTTCAGGATCGAAGGTCTCGTCGAGGTGCTCTAGCACGTCTTCGATGCCTAACTGGGCGCTGTTGCCCACTGCCCACACACTATTGAACTTTAAGCCGTTGCTCATGCCGTATTCCTTGATGAACACGGCCGTGGCACCAGAACCCGTGATGAAATCGACACCCTTGGGGTCGAGTTTTGGGATCGGCGTGTCGAAACAGCCTGCGTAGTTCACGTTGAGGAAGCCGGTGCAGTTAGGACCGATGAGAGAGCCGCCCACGCTGTTGATGGTATCCACAATGTGCTTCTCGATTTCAGCACCTTCGTGGCTTTCTTCCGAGAAGCCAGCGCTGACGATGATGAAGCCTCGGCAGCCTTTTTCCTTGGCCAGCACATCGACGGTCTGGGCACAGAATTTGGCGGCGATACAGAGGATGGCGCAATCTACTTGCGGCAGGTCATCGACTTTGGCATAGCACTTCACGCCTTGTACTTCGGTCTCTTTGGGGTTGACGGCGTAAATCTGGCCTTTGAAGGGGCTCTCCAAGAGATTCTTCAGTGATTTTCCGCCGGGTTTGTGAATGTCACTTGACGCACCGCACACCACGATGCTTTGAGGGTTTAAGAGTTTTGGGTTGATCATTTTTTTATTGTTGATTTGTTTTTATTGTTGATTCGTTTATACGTTGAGTCGCTCACTTTGTTCGCTCGAGGAGATACTCGCTACGCGAGCTCGGGGAGTCATTCGCTATGCTCATTCGGGGAGACGCTCACTTTGTTCGCTCGGTTATACGATATCGTTTAACCGTCTCCACGTCTAACCGAATGCACGCAGTGCATGTCTCCACGTCTTCCCGTTTAAAGTTTCATCTCCTCAATAATCCCCTTGATTTTCGCCTGTAATGCGGCATTGGTCTCGTTGTATTGGGCTACATCGGGAAGCTCGCCTACCACACCGAAATAGAACTTGATTTTGGGTTCGGTGCCGGAGGGACGGACGGTGATTTTGGAGCCGTCGGCCGTGAAGAACTGCAGCACATTGGACTTGGGCAGAGCAATGGGTTCCTGCGTGCCTTTGTCCAAGTGATAGGCGATGCTGGCTTGGATGTCGTTCATCAGTACTACCTTCTGTCCGCCGATTTCTTTCGGAGGATTGTTGCGGTAGTTGACCATCATGGCGGCGATTTCCTCGGCACCGCTCTTGCCTTGTTTGGTCAGCGAGAGCAGGTCTTCTTTGTAGAAGCCATATTCATGGTAGATTTCAAGCAGCATTTGGTAAAGGCTCTTGCCTTGGTTGGCGTAGAAAGCGGTCATTTCGGCGATGAGGCAGCAGGCGATAACCGCGTCTTTGTCTCTTACAAAGTCACCAGCTAAGTAGCCATAGCTTTCCTCGCCGCCTCCGATGAAGGTCATCTGGCCTTCGTGCTCTTTGATTTTCTCCGCAATGTATTTGAAACCTGTCAATACATCGAAGCAAGGAACCTGATAGGCATCGGCCATACGCTTGATCAATTCGGTGGTGACGATGGTCTTTACGACAAACTGCTTGCCGTTGATTTTGTTGAGGGCCTTCCACTGTGATAGCAGATAGTGTACCAGCAGTGAGCCGGTCATGTTGCCGTTGAGCAGGATCATCTCGCCTTTGGAGTTGCGCACGGCGATACCTACACGGTCGGCATCGGGGTCAGTGGCCAGCACCAGGTCGGCTTTTTCGGCCTCTGCCTGGGCGATAGCCATCACGAGAGCGCTTTTCTCCTCGGGGTTGGGTGACTTCACGGTGGGGAAGTTACCGTCGCTGACAGCCTGCTCCTTGACGATGCTGATGTTTTCGAAACCGTACATCTTCAGCGCTTTGGGCACCATGGTGATACCGGTGCCGTGCAGCGGGGTGTAGATGATTTTCAGCTGTTTCTGGGCGGCGATGGCCTCGGGGTGCAGCGACAGTCCGTGAACCAGCTTCAGGTAAGCCTCGTCCAAGTTGCTGTCAATGATGTGCACTTTATCGGGATTGCGTTGCCATTTGGTGTCGTGCAAGGATTTGATTTTGTTGACCTCTGCGATGACATTCTTGTCATGGGGGGGCACCAGTTGTCCACCGTCATTCCAATATACTTTGTAGCCGTTGTATTCTTTCGGGTTGTGCGAGGCAGTCACCATCACACCCGATTGGCAGTGCAAGTAACGCACAGCGAAGGACAGCACCGGGGTAGGGCGCAGTTCTGGAAACAAGTGGCAGGTGATGCCATTGGCGGAAAGCACGTCAGCGGTGATGTCGGCGAAGTAGGCACTGTTGTTGCGTGAGTCGAAGGCGATGGCCACGCTGATTTCCTGGTTGGGGAACTGTTGTTTCAGATAGTTGGCCAGTCCCTGGGTGGCGGCGCCCACCGTGTATTTATTCATGCGGTTGGTACCTACGCCCATGATGCCGCGCAGACCACCTGTGCCGAATTCCAGGTCACGGTAAAAGGCCTCGGTCAGCTCGTCGGGATTGTTTTGCTGGTATTCCCTGATTTTCGCTTTGGTATCGGCATCGTAGTCGTCGTTCAGCCACAGCGCCACGCGTTCTTCAATATATTTATCCATAGTATATCAGATTAAAAATTATTAATCTGCAAACTTACAAAAAGTTTTCGGAATGTCAAAAGATATTTTTTTGTATGTTTGCAAAAATTATCAACCCTTATTATTAATTAAATTTGTAAGATTATGGAAGAAAAAGATTTACAACTCTTGGAAGAGTCAAAATTGTATGTGTCAAGCATGGGCAAATGGATGAAATTCTTTGCCGTGTTGATGACCATAGCTCTTGTGTTCATGGCATTAGGCTGCATAGGCATCGTGTCATTCGGTTCGCATATTCCAATGGAAGTATTTGGAGGGCTAAGTTTGAAATGGTTCGGTATTTTATACCTGATTTTGATAATCCTGTATATTTTTCCAACCCTTTATTTGTATCGTTCCTCTGCCGCTGCAAGATTGGCGGTAGAATGCGATGACAATGTTCAAATGGTTGAATTCCTGAGGAATAACAAATCCTTCTGGAAATTCTGCGGAATATTGGCCATCGTGATGATAGTGCTGTATGTCGTGTTTGTCATTTGCATGATGATATTTGCGATGACCATGGGATCAAATATGCCGTTGTACTAAATTTTGCTAATTAATCACGCTTCTTGTTTGCTGATATTCAGTGCCCGAAGGGGCGGGGTAGTGGTAGAGACGTTTCATGAAACGTCTCTACTGGTTTATCCTTTATCGTTTCACCACTTTTCCCACTCTGTTTCCTACTTTCACGATGTAGGTGCCAGAGGAATATGCACCTAAATTTATTTGCATGTGATTGTCAGTCAGTGGCATGTTTTGGAGCAGCTTGCCAAACATGTCGAAAACCATCACATATTCGTGTTTTTGAAGAAGTGCGTCGTCGTCAATCTCTATGGTAACAATTTGTGTTGTTGGGTTAGGATAAATCTTCAGAGAATGATTGTTGTTATGATTTTCGATACTGGCATCTACCCGTACATCAAGTAAAAGAACGACAGAACTGTCGCATCCGCTATGGGAGTTATAGGTCTCATAGAACATTTGTGTTCCTGGATTTGTGGTTTGTGAGGAAGAAATATTGAATCCGTTCTCATAATAGCCTTGTCCTGGCGTAATAGCCGCATAAATCAGTGTGTAGAGAGGCTCTATGGTTAGATAGAGCAGCCATACGGTATCTTGGAGATAGTTGTCATATTCCGCATTGCGTACACAGTGACGATATAAACCCGTAGTGTCGCAAATTTGGTCGAAGAAAGTGTATGTTTCTCCTTCGCAGATGGTGGCATGCTGAGTGTATGTGAAGGAGGGTGTAAATACTTTGTCGCGGTATTGGTTGTCCACGGACTGCAAACTTTCAATGGATACATCCCCACGGGTGACCGCTAGATAATGTGGAATGGTAGTCAGAGCAAATTCAAATTCTTGCATCTCACCAGCATTCAAATTGAAAGGACCGGCAGAGGCAAAACCAATTGAGGAAAAGTCTCCTACAGCTGCTGCTGTCCAACCGTCGGGTCCGTAGAGGCTATCGGGCACTTCCACTCCATACGTGGCGAAATTACAGGGACTGTCAGTATTGCCATAATATGAGAAACGACAATCTATACCGGTTGCTCCCCAATTAGCAATACCTGTCGCCCCATAGGATAGATGAGTGCTATCAAACCAAAGGCTTTGCATGTATTTATAGATATGTTCTGCACTTTTAGGATCTCCGAATATGGAAGAACCATCACCGTGCCGTAAAAAGCCTGTTAATCCATATCGTTCATTGTCCACGATACTATCCCCGAAACCTGTGCCATTGATGGCATATTCATTTAGACCATTATTGATGAATAAGGAGCAGTTGGCGGAATCTGTATAGGCGGGATTGTCAATGCTATCAGCCGGCATAAGTGGTCCGGAAAGAAGGGTCAAGGTCTGTACCGGCCAATCATAACCGTATGCATTATCGGGAACAATCCCTTCCTCTTCACCACTGATGCCATCCCAGGGGAATGCATTATAGCAATAAGCGGTGTTCTTTTTGATGTCAAAGCCAACGTAATTGTCACGGTAATATCCTAAGTCCCAGTAGTTATCAATTCCAATATAGGTGTTGTGATAATTGTGTTGTGAACGATTATGTATTTTATATTTTATAAAAATCGTGTTGTTCATGATGGTGTCTTCAGGGGCATCGTAGGCATAGACCATTACATGAGTTTCCACGCCGAGTGGGGCGCCATCGCTTTTATGTTGGGCATAGTTGTCGTTGAAAATGACAAACAACGCCATGTCACCGGGAAAGTCGGGGTAATCGCCGTGTTCGGGTTCATAGTGGTTATTGTTGTCCACATCTACAAATGGTGCCAGCAACCAAGCTTGTCCCTTGGAGGTGTCACCATGTGCGGGCCAGTCCAAAATACTTTGTGGTATTAGATATTCCGGATTTTGATAGTTGTCCAGGAATTCGGTAACTTCATCTCGCTTGATTTTGAAAGTTCGGTTCCATTTCATTACAGTGGTATAATCCACAGAAGCGTCAACAGTTGATAAAGGACCCGGCCAGGAATCATATCGGGGGCGGGATGTCTCTCCCATTAGATGTAACTGTTCATTTTCATCAAGACCTCCTAAACTGAAACCATAATAAGAATAGGTGCACTTGTGGGTTCCTTTAGGAAAGAAGAAGCCACCTTCATTTATTGAACTAAGAAACCAGCAACCTGCACTTGGTCTAATAAGCGCATCTATAGCGTTGATATCTATCCGGTTGGTGCGTTCCTCAATAATACTTTCTATATCAAACGAGCTGACCTCTTCCATTGTGTTTATGTTTTCCATGGAAAATTCAAATGTCGGCGCATTATTGTTGGTTACAATGTCTGGGTGGGTGCCGACTGCTGAGGAATAGAACATGTAAGGTCTGGAGACCCGTATTTGCACAGTTGCGTCGTTGTCCAACCAGTTGGCCTCTTCACCTTCCGCAGGCATGGGGATGCTGGTCCACATCACATTGTTGAAGACTTGCATCTTACGAACTCTACGGTTCCTTTCGTTAAAATTGGTGTCTTGTGCAAAAGTCTTGAATTTCTCACTAAGCCATTTGCCTTCATCATATACCCCACATTCATAGTAAGGATATTCCACTCCGTCAGTTCCTGTAAATGTGCCACCTGCACCATTGTCGTTGTAATTTCTTTGACTATTGCTGGACCGGTAATAGGTGTTGGCGGTATTTCCTGAACTACCGCAAATATAAATGTAGTGTCTTCCACCATTCAGAGGTTCTCCCAAAAAATTTGCGGATAGACCACCGTCATAAATGCTTAAATATAGGGAATCGTACTCGCTTTGTTCCATTGGTATAGGCTGTCCGTTGGTCCCCAAAATACAAGCTCCAGTGTTGTCTTTCTTGAAGGCATATACATTGGTGGGATTGAATATCATGTCATTGCCACGATTGTATTCGTCTTCTGAATTTTCGGCAAACATGATGTTCAGTCGCTCGCCAGTCTCCACGTTGATGGCGTAGCCTGGGAACCAGCCGAATCCCGTAGTGCCGCTATTGTCAGGATTGCCGTTTTTATCTACTGACGGGCATGTTTTAGGTTCATGACGGATATTGTAGTAGGTTTGCCCATTGAAATGCTGGGTGACTTTGTATCCGTTTGCTTCTGTGCCAGAGCCTGCCTCCAACACCAAAGCCCGTGTCCATTTATTTTGGTCGGGCGTGAATACGATATCCACAGAATACAGATTGGTAAGCGTCTGATTATAGCCTGTGGCGTTATCTGTTCCCGCTAACTCTCTGAAGTCATAACAATATGGCTGTGGATATTCTAGGAAATCATAATTCAATGCTGTATCAGGTGTTATGTAATTGGCTTTAGGACCACCATCGTAAGGAGAAGTCATCATATACGGAGCCCATAATCCGTCCGTTATATGTTCATATTGTCCGTGATAATCTATAAAGCCTCGAAGATACCAAGAATAGTTAAAATCGTTATCAGTGTATTCCTCGCTGTCGTATGGAGTGAAAAAGTCTTCTTGCCGCCACTTTAAATAAAAAGCATTTGCACCGTCTCCCCATTCGGTGTGCATCCAGGTTTCCAGAGAGGAAATTTGGTGGCCTGCCCTAATCCAGTTATTGGGCGTGAATGTCTCTGCATCTTGTAATCCTCCCAGCCAATGATGCGTTCCTTCGTATTTCACTCTTGAACCCACTAAATCAGGTTGCGCATATTTTGAAATATTGGAGAAAAGCTGTTCCTTGTTGTAATTTTTCAGGTAAGTTTCTAATGGAACATCTTGTATAGAAAAAGGATGGTTTTTAACAGTTATAGCGATACCATGGTCTTCAAGAATCTCCTCTATACCTTGGCCTATACTATATTGTGAGGTGTAACTGCCTGATGTGGAGTCAATTTCGTTATACCATTCCAAAATCCAATGAGCAGAAGTGTCCACCAAAGAATTATCCATGGCGTTTTGCAGAGGAGCAATTTTCAGTTTGTACTTGTAATTCTGCAGGTGGGTTGGGTTGAACAGGCGTACAATGATCGGGGTGGTGCCGGCTTCATATTCCACATCTTGTACCTTCCATGGCGCTCCTGCCATGATGCGGTCACGTGTGTCAGCGGTTATGTTTAAGTAATTGCCACCATTGCCTTGTCCTTCAAGACGTTTCACTTTGACATAAAGTGGAGTGTCATCCTGTGCTGTAGCAGAGAAGATACAAGACAAGAACAACATGGAGAAACATACGATAGTATAAAATTTCTTCATAATTTAATTTTTTGAAACAAAAGATGATGCAAACTTACAAAAACTTTTCGGACTGAAAAAAAATAATTAGCACATTAAAATAATTTGTACGGCTTCGCTGATATATTTACGTCACTACCCCGCCCTACGGGCACCCCTTCTAACAGAAGGGGAATTAATGATTTGCTAATTCATTGGCACATTAATAATTAGCACATTAAAATATCATTTGCTAATTAACGAATTAACTAATTTGCTAATTCATTAGCACATTAGCACATTGTCTCATTAGCACATTAATTACGCTTCCTGTTTGCTGATATTCAGCAGCACGCCGGTGGCGATGCCGGCGAAGAGCAGGGAGGCGCCGCCGCGACTGATGAAGGGCAGTGTCTGGCCGGTGGCGGGCAGGAGCCCGCAGTTAACGCCGATGTGCACCAAGCCCTGACAGCAGAACCAGAATCCTATACCTACTGCCAATAGCATACCGAAGGGGCCTTCGCTTTGCTTGGCAATTTTCACGGAACGGATGAACAGCATCAGGTAACAGGCCAGAATAATGAGGCTGACGGTGACACCCAATTCCTCGGTAACGGTGGTAAAGACATAGTCCGTGTCTTTTTCGGGCAGTTTTTTGTTGATAACGCCTTGTCCTGGTCCCGCCGGCAGCAGCCCCGAACGGGCGATGGCCGCTTTCGACATGATCATCTGGTCACCATAGCCTTCGCTGTTATCGTTGGTGATATAATAATGGCAGCGGTGGCGGAAAGTGCTGGAACGGCCTGAATTGGTGCCGAAAAGATAGATGGAACCGAAGAAGACCGCTACAAGGCAGAACAATAGCAAATGCTTGATTTTGACATTGCCGATAAACATGATGGCCAGGCTGGTGGCGAAAAAGATGATGGCGGTGGACATGTTGCTGATGGCCATGCCCCCCATGAAAAACAGTACGACACAAAAGAGTCCTGACACCTCCTGCAGCGTCATCTCGGAACCATTGTTGATACGCACAGCCAAAAATTTGGCAATAAAAAAGATGGCTAAGAAACCGATAAAATAAAAGGTCTGGATTTCCATGGAGCCGATTTTGATACCACGGTGTTCGTCATTGCCGAACGCCAATGTGGCAATCAGCAGGATAGCGGCAGCAAGGAGGGAGAGAATTGCCAATCTCGATAAAGCCCTGTAATTGATTTTATAGGCAATAAACATTCCGATAAAACAAAGGGCGAGGTTGAATAGATGATGAGTGAAAACAGAAGTCGATTTGGCTGAACTCAGCACCGCGAATATGGAAATCAGCGACAAGACGACAGTGATGATCAAAACAGCCTTGTCCCCTTTGAATTTTATTTTCTCCTGCAGACTCATTTTCTATTTAATTAAGAACTAAGAATTAAGAGTTAAGAATAAATCGCAGTTCTTAATTCTTAGTTTTTAGTTCTTAGTTTTATAACTGTGCTACTGCGTCTTTGAACTTGTCACCTCTCTCACGGTAGGTGCGGTACATGCCGAAGCTGGTGGTGCCTGGGGCGAAAAGGATGGCATCGCCAGGGGCTGAGGCGTAATAGGCGGTACGCACAGCGTCTTCCATATTCATGCAGCAATCTACCTGTTTGTCAAGATTGGAAAAGAATTCCATGATTTCGGGGTTGTAAACGCCCAAAAGGATGATGTGTTTCACTTTCTCGTTGATAATGTCCACGAGGCTGTCGCTGATGCTTTCGCGATTCTCAATGCTCATGATCCAGGTGGTGGGTTTGGACATGCTTTCCAAAGCGAACCACACGGCATTGATATTGGTGGAACGGGAGTCGTTGATGAAATCTTTGCCTTCGATGGTTTTGACCAGCTCCAGATTGTTGGCACTGCCCTCGAAGTCGGACATGGATTCGTTCAAGCTTTCGTTACGTGCGTGGAGCAGTCTGCCCGCTACGGCAGCGGCCATGCTGCTGCGGTTGTCTGTGGTTGGGAATACGTTGTACCCGATGTTTTTGTTTGCTGCCATATCTTTTTATCTTTTAATATTTTATCTTACTTTGAGTGTTAATAATGAAACTATTGCCAGCATGATGCCGATGACGATGAAGCGCTGTACGATTTTGGCTTCATGCAGGCCTTTTTTCTGGAAATGATGATGGATAGGCGTCATCAGGAAGACACGCCGGCCTTCACCGTATTTTTTCTTGGTGTATTTGAAATAGCTTACTTGGATGATGACGGAGATGGACTCCATGAGATAAATGCCGCAGAGGATGGGAATCAGCAGTTCCTTTCTGATGATGATACACAATACGGCGATGATACCACCCAAACTCAGACTGCCGGTGTCACCCATGAATACCTGCGCGGGGAAGCAGTTCCACCAGTAGAAACCGATGCAGGCTCCAATCAGGGCAGCGATGAAGACTACCAATTCGCCGATGTTGGGGATGTACATGATGTTCAGATAATCGGCGAAAATGCTGTTGCCCGACAGATAGGCGAAAATGGCTATGCCAACGGCGATGACCGCCGCTGTTCCTGTTGCCAAGCCGTCCAACCCGTCGGTGAGATTGGCACCGTTGGAGACTGCCGCGATGATGAAAATGATGATGAGAATGTAAACCAGCGAAGACAGAATACCAGATTTGTCACCTATCCAGTTGGTGAGCCATGCGTAGTCAAACTCGTTGTTTTTGACAAATGGAATGGTGGTTTTGGTGGAGTGCTGAGCAGGACTGTTGCTGAAAGCGGTGGTGGTGCGGTTCACATTGTCCACTTTGAACACTTCCTCGGTTTTGACGAGCTTTTCGCTTTCCGTGCTTTTTTCTTTGATGACCACATCAGGATGGAAACACATCACCAAGCCTACGATGAGACCCAAAATAATTTGTCCTATGAGTTTCTTTTTTCCAGAAAGACCTTCTTTGTTTTTCTTGAATACTTTGATATAATCATCGATAAATCCTAAGCATCCTAACCATATAGTGGTGAATATCATCAGGATAATGTAGATGTTGCTCAACTTGTTCAGCAACAAAACCGGTATTATGATGGAGGCGATAATGATGATGCCGCCCATGGTGGGGGTGCCTTTTTTCTGCAGTTGTCCTTCCAAACCGAGGTCGCGAACGGTCTCGCCAATCTGGGCTTTTTGCAGTTTCTTGATAACGCTTTTGCCGATGATCAGAGAGATGAACAACGACAGCACAATGGCGGTGGCTGCTCTGAATGAGATGTATTGGAACATTCCCGCACCGGGGAAATTGTGTCCATGAAGCCAGTCGAAAAGGTAGTACAACATAGGGATTAGTTTTTAGTGATTAGAGTTTAGTGTTTAGAGTTTACGGTTTAGTTGGGGGAGTTTAGTACTTCGTACTCAAGGGAAGTTTAAATTCCCCTTCTTCAAGAAGGGGTGGCCGAAGGCCGGGGTAGTGACGTAAGTGTAATTCAAAATTCAAAGTTCAAAATTCAAGAATGTAGGGACGCAATTTATTGCGTCCGTCTGTTATAGGTTAAAGTTTGCTTTTATCTCTTCCGTGTCATCAAAATGATGCTTTACATGATTGATTTCCTGATAGTTTTCGTGACCTTTGCCAGCTACTAGCAAAACATCTTTGCCTTGCATCAGCATGCAGGCGGTTTTGATGGCCTCGTGGCGGTTCTCGATGACCAACACTTTGCGTTTCTGGTCAGCACTGACTCCGGTGAGCATGTCGTTGAGGATGTCTTCAGGTTTCTCGGTGCGGGGGTTGTCGGAAGTCAGGATGACCTTGTCGCTGTATTCGCAGGCGATGGCAGCCATCTCGGGGCGTTTCAGTTTGTCGCGGTCACCACCGCAACCCACCACCGTGATGATGTTCACACTGTGTTGCGTGATGTCGGTGATGGTGGAGAGTACATTCTTCAGTGCATCGGGAGTATGGGCGTAATCTACGATGGCAGAACCTCCTTCGTTGTTGCGGATCAGCTGGAAACGGCCAGCGGCACTTCCAAGGCCGCTCATTTGTTTCAGTACTTCGGCGGAATTCATGCCCAGGAGGATGGCGGCACCATAAATGGCCAGCAGGTTATAGGCGTTGAAGCGTCCGCACAGGTTGAAAAACACTTCTTGTCCGTTGATGGTCATTTGCAGGCCGGTGAAGTCATTGTCTAAAATCACTCCTTTGAAATCAGCGGCTTTCAATAGGCTGTATGTGTGCACCTTAGCTTTGCTGTTCTGGGTCATCACCAAGCCGTTTTTGTCGTCGATGTTAGTCAGGGCAAAGGCGCTTTCCGGCAGATCGTCAAAGAATTTCTTCTTGGCCTTGATGTATTCGGCGAAGGTTTTGTGATAGTCCAGATGGTCGTGGGTGATGTTGCTGAAGAGGCCTCCGGCAAAGTGCAATCCCGCAATACGGTGTTGGCAGATGGCATGTGAGCTGACCTCCATGAAGCAGTACTGGCAGCCAGCATCTACCATGCGGTGCAACAGCTCGTTCAGGACGATGGCGTCAGGGGTGGTATGTGTGGTGGGAATCACCTCGTTTTCAATACGGTTCTCAATGGTGGAGAGCAATCCCGTGGGGTAGCCCATACTGTTGAACAAACGGTACAGCAGGGTAACGGTAGTGGTTTTGCCGTTGGTGCCGGTAATGCCTACCAAGTGCAGTTTCTGGCTGGGAAAATCATAAAAGGCGCTGGCCAAAAGACCTAAGGCAATGTCGCTGCTGGGAACCTTGATGAAGGTAACATCTTTAGGTAGAGACATTTCATGAAACGTCTCTACAGGGATTTCCTCGCAGACAATCATTCTGCCGCCCTGTTCAATGACTTTACCAATGAAGCTGTGGCCGTCGACGTGGGTACCGCGCTGGGCGACAAACAAGGTGTTGGGATCATTCACCTTGCGTGAGTCAAAAGTGATGGCCTCCACCTGACGGTCAGCGGAACCGATAAGTTCGTATTTTCCAATATGTTGCAATAAAAAAGACAGTGTTTTCATTGCTTTTTTTTTTTGATTATTCCAAATAGAGAGTAACAGTGTTGGTGCTGGCATCCAGCTCTTGGCGGCGTACCACACCATAGCCTTTGATTTTTACTTTATAGCCTGCTCTGGTCAGTTCGCTCACGGCATCAGAGGCAATCATCTCCGACACATTCGGCAGTTTGTCGCCCTGTTTGAAGGGGGCAGATTTCAGGATGACGGCATAGTCTTTGTTCAGTCCGGAGTTTACGTAGGGAACTGGTAGCTGATTCTTGGGATAGTCGATACCCAAATGTTCCATGATGAGCTGATATTGCTGTGAGTTAACCACGTGTGTACGGGGTAGTTTGGTGCCGTTATCATGTTTGACATTTTGAAGGGCGCCGTAGCTGGTGTGAATCATGATGTTTCGGGCGATGCGTGCAAAAACATCCACGGCGATATAACTTTTTTTGGAAACGTTATACATGAACACCAGACAAGTATATTGTGGGTTTTCGCTGGGAAAATAGCCGCAGAAGGAGACGCTGTTTTTGCTGTAGTTGTAGGCTTTGAGGTCTTCGTCCCAGATGTCGCGGGTACCGGTTTTGCCAGCGAAGTTGAAATTGGGATCGCGGTAGCGGCGTGCTGTTCCGTGTTCGCCTGTGACAACTGCTTCCAAATAGCTTTTCGCTTTGGCGATGGTTTGTGGACTGCAGATCCGTTCGTTGAGGACTTCTGCCTGATAAGTCTTGATAGGCTCGGTTTCGTGAGCTTTGGTAATGTATTTGACAAACAGTGGTGCGATCATTTTGCCATTGTTGGCAATGGCATTGTAATACACCAGCGTCTGTATCGGTGTCATGGTGAAACCTGCGCCGAAACAGGTGTTGTAGTATGTGTGGAAGTCTTTGGCAGTACGTTTGAGGTTAGGAGCCTGCACCTTGCCCAACTGGGTGGAGAAAGAGGTAGTGATATAAAGTTGGTCGATTTTATTCAGATAGAGCTTGTAATTGTTATCGCCAAAGGCGTCGAAAATCATGGAGGCGATACCTACATTGGAAGAACGCTGTATGATGTCAATGGGATAACCGTATTCAGTATTTCTGTCTTTCTCATCGTATTTTGGGAATTCGTAAGTTTTGCTGCCATCCTTGCTTTTCCGTTTGAAAACGCGGTAAAGCATCTCATAGGACTGGCTGTCGTCGCCGTTTCTCTGTTCAAGATAGGCGAGGGCGGAGGCAATTTTGAATGTGGAACCTGGCTCCACCATCTTGTGCAACACGTACTCGTCGCTTTCGGTGTAGTCGCTGCCGTCACGGTTGGCACGGCGCAGGTTGCAGAGGGCCTTGATCTCACCCGTTTGAGTTTCCATGACCACAGCGCAACCCCATTCTGCGTTTTGTTCTATCAGCTTGGCTTTCAATTCATTATGAACAATATTCTGAATCTCAAGATTCAGTGTGGTATGCACATCGCAGCCATCAACGGGTTCTACATAATCGTTCATGGGCAATTGCGCATTGTTGACATATAAGTATTTACTTGCGCCTTTCACCCCGGCCAGCTGCTCATCGAAGTAATATTCCAGTCCGTACTGACGACCGTCGAGGTTCATTCCCAGGGTGCGTTTGGCCAAGTCGCCGTAAGGATTGGTACGAACCGCAAGAGAAGTGTAGTTGACACAGCTTTTGCAAGGCCTTTCGGAAAACATCGGCAGTTTTTTGATAAAGGCGGTGTCTTCCTCTGTAATCCATTGGCGCTCATTCTCCTTTTTGGATTGAAGAATAAGCATGTTGCGCTGGTCAATCAGGGCTGATTTGAATTTTTTGCGGTAGTATTCGAGAGAATAATTTGGAAATCTATGATTGAAGTGATTATAGAATTCAACACTCAGATCCTCGACAAGTTTGTTCAGTTTGGCGGCCGAATGGGTGTAAATGGTGTCTTTTTTCCCGAAAACGCGACCGTCGATGGTAATGTCGAAAACGATAACATTGCTGACCAGCACGTGGTTCATGTCGTCGTAGATCTCGCCTCTCACGGGGTTCTCGTTGAAGGCCTTAACATAGCAGTTGCAGTTGGGATCTTGGGCAAGCGGGTTGTTTTCCCATCCTTCTTGGGTCTTGTCGAGGCACTTGGAAGAGGTACCGTTGTATAAGCTGCGCTGAAAAATGACCAAATGCAGAATTTTGCCGAAGCAAAGAATGCCCAGCAACAACACCAAAAACAGGACTACTCCCATTTTCACGTTGAAGAGCCTTTGCTGCGTGTTGTCGTTATTCTGCATTTTCGGTAGTGTTGTGGACGATGATTTTATAGATATTTTTTTCGTTTTTTTCGAAGCCCTGTCTGTTCAGCATCTGAACCAGTTCTTGGTTTTCTTCATAAAGAATGTACTGGTTGTTGTGTTTCAGAGTACTGATGACTTTTTTATATTCTGTTTCCAACTGCTTGATACGCTGTCTTTTGGAGTTCATGTTATGCTCGTTAAGCACAGTCAGTATCATGAGGAAAAAAACAAAGCCGATGAAAGGGTACCAGCGGATGGTTTCCTTGGCAAAGAGGAAGTCACCGGAAATCAGTTGTTTCCAGATGCTGTCGCCCTTGGTTTTGGGCTCTTTGGGTTCCTGTTTGCTGGTGGTTATCATGCTTGTTATTTTTTCTCTGCCACTCTTAATTTTGCGCTGCGGGCGCGCGGGTTCACAGCTATTTCGTCTTCGTCGGGAGTGATGGCTTTGCGGGTAATCAGCGTGAACGGGGTCATCAGGTTGCCGAAGAAGTCTTTTTCGGCCTCGCCCTCGAACTTGCCGGATCGCATGAAGTTCTTGACCAAGCGGTCTTCCAGCGAATGGTAGGCGATGACGACGAGGCGTCCGCCGGGTTTCAGGCACTCAACGCTCTGGCTCAGAAATTCCTTCAACACCGACATTTCGTCGTTCACTTCAATTCTGATGGCTTGGAACAGCTGCGACAGCACCTTGTTTTCCTTGTCTCTGGGCAGTAGGGGGTTCACAGCGGCGACAAGCTGGGCGGTGGTGGCAATTTCGGCTTTCTCGCGCTCATTCACAATTTGACGTGCCAGTTGTTTGCCGTTGGGCAGCTCACCGTAGGTGTAGAAAATGGAAGCCAGACGTTCGGGGGCATAACCGTTGATAATCTCGCGTGCGGAAACCCCTTTCTGCTGGTTCATGCGCATGTCCAGAGCTCCGTCGAAACGGTGCGAAAAGCCACGTTCTGCGGTGTCGAACTGGTACGACGACACCCCAAGATCTGCCAAGATACCGTCGGCGGGACAGCATTTGTAGTACTGGGCGAATTTTTTGAGGTGGCGGAAGTTGCTGGGAACAAATTGGAAACGCTCGTCGTCAATAATATTACTATGGGCGTCAGGGTCCTGGTCGAAAGCCAGCAAACGGCCGTCGGGGGACAGTGTTTCCAAAATTTTCCGGGAATGGCCGCCACCGCCAAAGGTGACATCGATATACAGACCGGAAGGGTTAGTGACAAGCTGCTGGATGGATTCCGCAAGGAGGACCGGATTATGGTAACTCATTGGTTTCCTCCTTTCGCGCAGTGTTAAATTGGCCAAGGTGGATGGCCTCGTTCAACTTGTTCAATTCTTCTGGGGTCATGTCGAACTCTTTGTGGTATTCCTCGCTGTTCCACAGCTCGATCTTGCCGTTGTCAAGAATCAAAACCACTTCACGGTCAATATGATACAGCTCCATGAAGGGCTTGGGAATCACGAGACGGTCTTGCGAGTCACATTCCACAAAGGTATTGCGCGTAAGAAATGCGTTGCGGTATTTCTTGATAGCTATGATGTTTCTGTCCAAAGAGTTGAGATAGTCCATCTGTTGCTGATAAGCCTTGACGGTCCATAGGGCAATATGATTACCGAAACCGGGGGTGACCACAAAACTCTTGCGGTCGTCTTCGGCCAACGACTTGAGCAGCATGGTGGGCAATTTGATACGCCCATGCTTCTCAATGGCAACTTCCCAATAACCGTAATCGAATGCAGACATCTTTTTTTCTTTGGTTTTATCAATGGCAAAAATATAGAAAATAATAATAGGTTTTCCACATTTTTATATTTTTGATTGAAAAAAGATGAAAAATAGATTTAACTTATTGAAAATCAGTGTGGAAAAAAATGGCAAAAATTTTTAGTCAATGTATAAATTTGTCTAAAATATTGATTTTCAGCATATAAATTCCAATTTTTGTAATTAAATATAAAAAGCTGTAAATCAATAATATATAATAATAAAAAGGATGTAATTCCAAAATTTTCCACAGAAAGATGTTGATTTTCGGATAAATTTGGAAAAAAAAGGAAATTTTGGGAGAAAAAAGGAGTTATTAACAAAAAAACGACCCGAAGGTCGTCGTGCTTTCCACAGGGGAATGTTGATTTAGGGATTAGGGGTCAGGGGTTAGGGGACAGGGGACAGAATAATGAATTCAAAGTTCAAGATTCAAAATTCAACTGAAAAATTGCACAGATATTGAATTCTGGATTCAAATCAGTATTAATGCGCCAATTACAGTCTGCTGAGCCAGATGCCGAGGAAACGGTCATAAACAATGTATTTGTCAGGCAATCTTTCATATTTCAGACACTATTAATTTTATTTTCATTGCGTAAATTACGCTACGTAATTCCGTAATGAAAATGCACAAAAAATTATTGAAATGCAAAAAAAAAAAGTTTTTGACATATCAGTATTCAAAAATAATGTTGTATGTTTGCAGACGAAAAACATAGAAATGAATAGTAACGAAAATAGAACGCCTATGAGTAAATCCGCATAATTCAGTTATGCACATCATAGAATAAGAAAAAGCGAAGTAGCTTGTACACTGGTTATTCTGAAACTTGGACACTTTCAGTTAATCTACCCAGAGTAAAGCAACGACGTTCCCGCCAACTGGCGTGGGCTTTACTCGTTGTAATTGGGTAGATTAGGTAGTCCAAGACCTCAGAATAGCCAATGAAAGCGAAAAAGTGCCACGCTTTTTTTGTGTGCATAAATATCCTTCAGCTGGCACAAAACAATAATCAAATTTAATTTACCAAAACCGATGGAGCCGGATGGGATATAACGCGGCTGAAAAAAAGTATGAAGAAAATAATTTTTTTAGGAATAGTTTGTTGTATGATTCTGAGTTCTTTTAAAGCAAATGCAAACCAAGTTACTGTTTATAATGAAGTAAACGACACGATTTGTTTCCAAGTGCTAGAAGTTAATAGTCGGACAATGGAAGTCCTTTTGTATGCTACTAGTACTGTGGATGAATTTTGTAAGGTGTTATCTAGAAAAGAGGTATCAGTGCCAATTGGTTTAATGTGTGCATTCGCAGGAGCAGGTAATCCAGTATGTTATGTTTATGGTGCTGTTATGGCAGCTTGTGCAATAAATGGTGCGGTGAAATTGGCAATAGAAGGTGATTTTACCAATGCGATATTAGAATCGGTTTCGGCAGGAACAAAAGTCTATAAGATGAGTAAGGTTAATACGTCAACGTATAAAATAGAATAACTTAGGATAACCTAGGAATGTGCTTGTTATGTTGTGGTTGATTCCACAAATTTAAAAACTATTTATTAGGAGAGTGTTTTTTACACACCCTCCTATTTTATTATTATACCACTCCATTCCACTGGCAATGAAATAGTATTGGGATTTTGTGAAAGATTGATACGTCTCAAAATGGGTTGGGAAGTCAACGTATGTAATGGCTTTTGAGATGTAGTTAGGAGATATTTATTTCAATAGTATTTCACTATTGAACAATATTTAACGTTGAGTTTTTTCCAAAACTATCAATTTTTGGGTGGTTTTGGAAAAAACTCAACTTTTTATAGCAAACAGATAAACGGATGTTTTATAGGAATAAGTCGTTCATGTTCAGTGACTTCTGAACACGGCTGCTATATGCGTTGGGGTGAAGACCAAATGTGGTGATGAAGGTGAGATGGATATTCCTTTTATTTTTAGTCAGCTCGCGAACTTTGTCAGCCCGCTGGCGCAACTTCTCTTCATAATTCTTGTCGATGACAAATTCCTTATTGGCAAATTTGATTTCGCAGAGATTAAGAACCCTGTCGGCACGGTCAATGAGCAGGTCAATCTGAGAACCTTGACTCTGGTCATTATTAGGGATTATCAGTGAGGATATGCTTGTCTGCACTCCTGCTATGCCCAAGGCAGCCTTGATTTGGCGGATGTGGACAAAGCATACCTCTTCGAAAGCGAAACCTTGCCACGAGTATATGGAGGGAGATGTAATGGTGTTTTGCCAATATGACTCATCTGAGATGTTTTTTTTGCCTATGAAATTAAGATGAAAGAGACAGAAGTTGTCGACCAGTTTGTAATATGTTTCGCGTTTTTCATTCAAGGGGGTGAAGGGAACGATAAAATCACTGTTGACAAGGGAAGCCAATGTTTTGGTTAAAGTGCCGCCAGAGGCATGACCTGTTTTCTGTGCTATCTCTTTGCGTGTGAAGCCATAACGTCGTGTTGCCAATAAGCGTACTATCTCTTTAGAATCATTATTGTCGCCAAACAATGAGGTGAAAAGTCGATCGTACTCATCGTGCAGAGGAGCATTGGAAGCAAAAAACAAACGGTCGATATTTTGGGCAAGAGAGAAACCGGGTCGGAAATAATTCATATAATAAGGAATCCCGCCAATAGCCATATAGCTTTGAATGATGTCGTAGCGGTCTAGTTCTATGCCTTTGTGTTTGTAGAACATCTCGCATTCGTTCAAAGTGAATTGAGACAACTTCATATTATAGGTTGTACGTCCGTATAGTCCGCCTTTGTTGTTCAAGAGCTTGTCTTTCATCCATGAGGTGGCTGAACCGCAAACAATGAAAAGCAAGTTTGGACGAGAGGATGCCCAACCATTCCAGAAATGTTCAAAAGCAGTGATGAAGCCAGATCTAGGAGTATCCATCCAAGGAAGCTCGTCAAGAAAAACCACTTGTCTCTCTGTGGTGGAATTCTCCTCAAGTAGTTTGCGCAACATTCGGAACGCTTCTGGCCACGAGGCTGGACAAGCGGTTTCATTTAGTCCGTATTCGCGCAAGGAAACATAAAACTCATCCAATTGGCGTTTTAAGAGTTGCGTTCCTGAAATCTCTAAAGGAGAAACTCCTGTGTGATAGAATGCGAATTCGTTATGGAAAAATTCTCTGATAAGAAATGTTTTCCCAACCCTTCTGCGGCCATATACAGCTACCAATTCAGGTGAGGTGCTCTCATAAAGTCTCTGTAATTCAGCTTTTTCGTATGCTCGTCCAATAATTTCCATAGCTCTTGATTTATATTTAATACAGCCGCAAAGATACAAATTATTATTGAAACGGCTGAATAAAAAATTATATTCAGCCAAATTTATATATTTTAGGTGTGATTTGGCTGAATAAGCAATAAAAATGACTTTGCCGGAAAAGAATTGACAGAATTTGGAAGATAAAACTAAAGTGGGTTACATTGTTTTGTTCGTAATCCTGAAAGCGGAAACCTAGAACGCCACCATTTTCAGGTATTCGACGAGCACGGCGGCGGCGACGGCACCGATAGCGACGGTGAGCAGATCGCGCTTGCGCCACGACATGATAAGTGCTACCACCGTGGCAACCACACCCGAGGTGAGGCTCTTGGTGGAATAGATGACATCGGGGAAGGTCATGGCAGCCAGCACGCAGAAGGGAATGTAGAACATGAAGTCCTTGAACCAGCGGTTCTCTAATTTGCGGTGGAACACAGCCATTGGTGTCACCCTGATGAAATAGGTGGTCAATGCCATGACTGCCAGCATGATGCCTGCGGTGGAGAAGGTGAACAAACTCATCGTGCCACCTCCTTTCTCTCTGCCTCATCGGCAACTTCGTTGGTCTTGAAGAAAGTGGCGCAGAGGGAGGCCGCTCCGATAGCGGAGATGATCAGCGACCAGCCACCGCCATTCTGCGATATTTGGTTGATGCCGGGCACATATTTGAATATGCACGACAGGGCCGAGGCAATCAGGATGGCGTAGAATATTTTCTTGTTTGTTTTGGAGGGCGGTACAATGATGGCGATGAACATGCAGTACAAGGCAATGCCCATGCAGGCCTGTACCATGGCGGGCATCAGCTCGGCGGCAAAAGCGCCCAGCACCGTGCCTAAGGTCCAACCGACAATAGGGCAGGTCATCAGGCCTGTGAAGAAACGGAAGCTGACGTCCTCTTTCTCCATGGCAGCCAGCGCAAAAATTTCGTCCGTCACGCCAAAAGCCATGATACAGCGTTTATAGGTGGGCAGTTTGGGATCTATTTTTTGTGTCAGCGAGAGGCTCATCAAAAAGTAGCGGATGTTCACCACCAGGGTAGTCATGGCCAGCTCGATGGCAGGGGCACCCCCGGCAATCATGCGGATGCCGGCAAACTGACCGGCGGAGGCCAGGTTGGTGAGGGAGATGAAGACCGCCACCCACGGGTCGAAGCCCATCTGCACGGCTACCAAACCAAAAGTGAAGGATACGGGTACATAGCCCAAACCGATGGATTTGCCCAACAATAAGCCTCGCATATAGTCGCTTTGCGGCTGGTTCTTGCGGGACTTGCGTTTCATGACCTTGAGCAAGCGGGGAAGACGGCGCACAATCAAGAGGTCGTTGACCTGTTCGCGCAAACGCCGGTTGAACTTGTCGCGTCTCCATTTCATGGCGCGCAAGGTTGCTTTTCGGCGCGAACCGCGTCGGCTGCTTACACTCTTGATTTTTTTATTTTCTTCTACCACAATTGTTTAGGTCCTTTTTGAGACTGAAATTTTCAGTCTGCAAAGGTAGTGAATTTTTCAATGTGCTAATTAACAATGTGCTAATGTGCCAATGATTTTAGGGAATAGGGATTAGTGGATAGGGGTTGGTATTGAATTTTGAATTCTGAATTTTGAATTCTATAGAATGCTCCAATTGAAATTAAAACCTCAATCTCACAAATACCGGATAATGATCCGAGGGGTTGCGGCGGGTATAGGGACTGAAGGAGATTTCCTGCGGTGCGTCAGAAGACTTCTGGCTCACATCCGAGCGTTCGTTGGGGGTCCAATAACTGTTGGTGAGCACACCGTAAGCCTCCACCTGAGTGGAAGGCGACACAAACACATGGTCGATACGGCTCTGGGTGAAGTATTCCGTTTTGAATGCGTTGAACGTGCCGTTCTCCGCAAAGCGTATGCGGGCGGCATCGTAGGAGTCTTTCAGCAGTCCCGACTGGGTGAAGATGGTGTAGATTTCATCGTTTTGGTCCACATTGAAATCGCCGGTGAGGATGACAGGAAGTCCATTGGTCATTTCTTTGATGCGCTTCACCACCAGCTTGGCCGCTTCGCGCCGGGCCACTACACCCACATGGTCCATGTGCAGGTTGAAGTAGTAAAAAGTTTTGGCATTCTCATTGTGACTGCCATGCTGCTTGTCGCTTGCGTCGTTTTGTGCGCTCTTCACCGAGAATTTACCCCAAGTGCATATACGGATGCAGGCCGCATCCCAGCCTAATGCGGGTTTGTCGGGGGTTTCGTTGAGCCAGAAGTCACCATGGTCGAGGAGTTGAAGCATGTCTTTTTTGTAAAAGATGGCCTCATGTTCTCCTCCATGTTTGCCGTCGTCGCGCCCAATGCCGATATAGTCGTAGCCGTCCAAAGCATTGTGCATGTCGAGTAGCTGGCTATAAAGCACTTCCTGGGTGCCGAAAATGACGGGGGCCATGAAGTTCACCTGATCGCAAATCACCTGGCAGCGTTTTGGCCACTGGTTGCCCTGCACACTGTCGTTCCAGTTCTTGTAGCGTATGTTGTAGCTGCCGACAAGCATTTCCTGGGCAGAGACGGAAAAGACAAGAAACAGAAGAATACTTGAAAATAGAAAGCTTTTCAAAAGAATAGGGTGTTTTTTCATGTTGGTCATTTTATTTCTCGCAAAAATACATAAAAAACACACATATTAAAAAGACTCCCCTCGAACACGTAGTGTGAGACTCCCCCTTCATGCGCAGCATGACTCCCCTTGAGCACGCAGTGCGAGACTCCCCAAAAGTTAAATCTATTTGCTAATTATCTTCAACATTCCCCTGTGTATAAATACTATCCTCTTATTGAAAATCGAGGATAATATCTTTTTAATTTTGTAAGTTATAGTAAAGTAGTAAATTAACGCTGATGAAAAACCATAAATTTTCCCGTTTGCTATTTGTGTTGGCGGTGTTGGCGGTGACGCTGATGCTCGCCCCTATCGACGCATTTTCGCAGTCGAAAAGCGCAAAGTTGAAAAATGACAAGAAGAAAATTGAGACAGAAATCGCCAATACCCAGAAACTGCTGAAGCAGACCGAAAAGAACAAGAATGCCTCTCTGCAGCAAATCAGTGTTTTGCGTCAGCAGATTTCCAATCGTGAGGCGTTGATTACTACCCTGAACACCGAAATCTTCCAGCTGGAGGAGGAACTGGCCCTGAATGTGAAGCTGTCGCAGGATTTGAGCAAAAAGCTCGAATACATGAAGTCAGATTATTCCCGCGTGGTCTATCTGGCCTACAAAAACCGTAAACTCATCGACAAGGTGACCTTTCTGCTTTCATCGGATAACTTCTCGCAGATGTTCAGAAGAATAAAATACTATTCGGTCTTTGCCAACAATGTGAAGCGTCAAGTGGAGTTAATAGAGAAAACACAGGAGGAGATAAGGGTTAAAAATGAAGAGATTGTGCAGATGAAAGCGGAAAAACTGGCTTTGTTGGAAGGTAAGGAAGTGGAAATCAAAAAGTTGGAGCTAGACAGAACGGAAACAACCAAGAAGGCCCAGGAGCTGAAGCAGAAAGAGAAACAGCTGGCCAGCACACTTCAGGAAAAACAGAAAAAGAGAAAAGAACTGGATATTGCTATCAAGAAAGCTATTGAGGCTGAAATTGTCGCTGCCAATAAGAAAAAGGCCGAGGAAGCCGCTAAGGCCGCCAAGGCGAAAAGCAATAAAAACGCCAACACGTCTTCTGGCAGCAGCGAGAAGACAACTGCCAAGAATGAGATTGTGCTGACTCCCGACGAGCAGTTGGTGAGCAATTCTTTCGTCAACAACAAAGGCAAACTGCCATGGCCGGTAGCCAAGGGGGCGAAGGTGGGTGATTTTGGTAGCTATCCACATCCCGATGTGCCTTCGGTAATGATTGAAAACCGTGGTATCGATATTTTGGTTGAACCGAATACCCCTGTCAGGGCCATCTTCCAGGGCGAGGTGACGGGTATTCTTGATGTGATGGGCACCAAGGTGCTGATGATTCGTCATGGTGAATATCTTTCCGTATACCAGAATCTTGCATCGGTAAATGTGAAGAAAGGCGACAAGGTAAGCACCAAGCAGAACATCGGAACGGTGGCCAAGTCATCGACCAACAATACCTACGAGCTTCATTTTGAAGTGTGGAAAAACAATGTCTATTTGAACCCGAACCAGTGGTTATCGGGCAGATAAAACCATCGATTATGCAGCTGAGTGTTGCCAAGGCATTGCAAGACAAGAACCCCGGCCTCTACAAGAAATTGCCGGCTTTCGTTATCCGTTGGATAGAGCGTATGATCTGTCAGGATGAGATGAATATGCTACTCAGGGAGCATGGTCATTTGTCTTCGCTGGAATTCGCCAATGCTGTGGTCGATTATTTGGATAATGAGCTGGTGGTGCATCATGAGGAGCGGATTCCTGAAACAGGTCGCTATATCATTGTGTCCAACCACCCACTCGGCGGCTTGGACGGCATGGTACTTATCAGTGTTTGCGGACGGCATCGTAGCGACATCAAGTTTCCTGTCAACGATTTGCTGTATTATGTGGAGCCGTTGCGCGAGATTTTTGTTCCTATCAACAAACATGGGAAAACGGGAGAAGAGGCGCGTCAGATGTTCCACGATGCGTTCGATTCGGATAGTCTGCTGCTGTATTTTCCGGCGGGTTTGTGTTCGCGTCGCAAAAACGGAGTAATTCAGGATCTGGAATGGAAGAAGACCATCATCACCAAAGCCAGACAAACGCAGCGGGACATCATTCCCTGTTATTTCGACGCGCGCAATTCCAACACTTTTTACAGGGTGGCCAATTTGCGCGAAAAGTTGGGAATCAAGTCGAATTTAGAGATGACCTTGCTGCCTCGCGAAATGATGAAAAAGAAAAAATCGCATTTTGAGCTTTTTTTCGGCGAACCGATATCTTATAGTCGCTTTGATGACTCGAAAAAAGACAAGGAATGGGCGGCATGGCTGAAAGAACAGGTTTATCAGTTGAAAAACAAACAATAGGGAGTATGGAAAGTATTATCAAACCTGTCAGTGTGGACGTGCTCAAACAGGAGTTGACCGACGATAAGATTCTGCGGAAGACAAATGCGTTGGATAACGTCATTTATATGGTGGATATTCATGATTCTCCCAATGTTTTGCGCGAGATAGGCCGCTTGCGCGAGCTGACTTTCAGAGCAGCGGGGGGCGGCACTGGCAAGGAACTCGATTTAGACGAGTTTGACCAAGGCCCCCATGCGTGGAAGCAACTGATTGTGTGGAATCCGAGGGAGGAGGAGATTGTGAGTGCCTATCGCTTTGTGAAGGGCATTGATGCGCCGGTGGACGAAAAGGGTTATCCGCAAACGGCGACTTCGGAATTGTTCGAATTTTCTCCGCAATTCATTCAGAACCAATGGCAGCGCACCATCGAGCTGGGTCGCAGTTTTGTACAGCCGAAATATCAGGTGTCGGCCGATCCGCGAAAAGGACTTTTTGCGTTGGATAACATCTGGGATGGACTGGGAGCCTTGTCGGTGAAATACCCTGAAATAGAGTATTTCTTCGGCAAAATGACCATGTACAACAGTTACAGCCGATTGGCTCGCCGACTGATTATTGATTTCCTGAAAAGATATTTCCAAGGAGATGAAAATTTGGTAAAGCCTTTTCATTCCACTGATAAAATTAAGAAAGTAAGCAAGAAAAACACCCCTATTTTTAAGGAAAAAAGTTTAGGCGACAGCCTGGCTATCGTGAAGAAAAAAGTCAGAGCGATGGGAACAGTCATCCCTCCGCTCATCAAATCATACATGTCGATATCGCCTTCCTTGAAGTATTTCGGCATTTCCGATAATCCGAGTTTCGGCGAGGTGGAAGAACTCGCCATCATGATTCATATACCGGAAATATACGAAAACAAAAGGGAGCGCCATATAACGTCATTCATCAAACCTAAATAATCATGGATTACCAAATCAAGAGTGTGAAATTTCTCAAGTCCGAGGTAGATTACAAAAAATGCCCAGCGGACCGTTTACCTGAAGTTGCCTTTATTGGCCGTTCTAATGTGGGTAAGTCTTCATTAATCAACATGTTAGCAAATCATAAGGATTTGGCAAAGACTTCGTCAAAACCCGGCAAAACCCAAACCATCAATCATTATGAGGTGGATAAACGTTGGTATCTGGTGGACCTGCCAGGCTATGGTTATGCTTCTATTTCTAAAACTATGCGTGAGAAATGGGAAAAGATGATAGAGAATTATCTCAAATTCCGTGAGAATCTCCAAACGGTGTTTGTGTTGGTGGATATTCGACTGGAACCGCAAGCTATTGATATTGATTTTATTAATAAATTGGGAGAAATGGGTATACCTTTTTCCCTGGTTTTCACCAAGGCGGATAAAATCGGAAAAAACAAGGGAGCGCTCAGTGTACGCGCTTTCTGCCGCAAACTGATGGAAACCTGGGAGGACTTGCCCCCGTTTTTCGTTTGTTCTTCTGTGGATGGCAGAGGAAAAAACGATTTGCTGAATTATATCGAACAAATCAATGAATACTATTATAATCAACTAAAACAGGCTAAAGAATGAAAAATGTTTTTTGTTTTAACGTGCTGATTATTGGGTTGTTAGTGGCTATAGCGCTCACGATGTCCGCATGTATGACTGCTAAAAAGAAGGCTGAAATGGCGCAGAATAAGCCGTTAGTGGATACGTATTGGGTATTAAAATCTGTTAAAGGTGAAGATATTCCCAAGTGTATTATTACTCCCAATATTGTATTTCATGCCGACGGAAAATTCACAGGCAATCTGGGTTGTAATATCTTTTATGGTAATTATTATTCAGGCAAGAAGAAAATCAGAATGGAATTTGAGGGAGCGACCAAAAAGTTGTGTGAGAATATGAAAGTGGAGAAGCTGTTTCTTCAACAGCTGCATAGTGAGTTCAGGCAATACGAAATCGACAAAGATGTCCTGATCCTGAAAGACAAGGATGGAGAAGTGATGCGCTTCTTCGCCGGCGTAAAACCGGAATAGGGAATAGTGATTAGGGGATAGGGATTAGTGATTAGAATTTAGGGGGTAATATGTTATTATGGACTACAATGTGGAATAGTTGTAACTAATTGTCTAACCACTAACCACTAATTCCTAATCACTATTCACTAATCACTAATCCCTATAAAAGGTCGTGCGTGCTTTGCGACTCGTCACGATGTCCTTGGTAATCCAAAGAATAATGCAAACCGCGGCTTTCGTGGCGGTTCATGGCGTGACGGATAATCAGATAGCCGATATTGATCATATTACGCAATTCACAGATTTCCGGAATCAGAATGGATTTCTTGTACAGGTCTTCGGTCTCGCGGTATAGAATCTCGAGGCGGTCGAAGGCGCGCTGCAAGCGGACGTTGGAGCGGACAATGCCCACATAATTGCACATGATGGTCTGCAGTTCCTTGCGTGACTGGGTAATCAGCACCATTTCCTCATTGAGTACAGTGCCTTCGGTGTTCCATTCGGGCACATCGTCGCAGAAATCTATGTTTTTGAAACGCTCCACGGCCTTGAGACAGGCACGGTGAGAGAAGACCAAAGCTTCGAGCAAAGAATTGGAAGCCAGTCGGTTGGCGCCATGCAAACCGGTAGAGGCGCATTCGCCCGAGCTGAACAGGTTGATAATAGAGCTTTCTCCCCATTCGTCCACTTTGATACCGCCGCAGGAATAGTGGGCTGCGGGTACCACGGGAATCATGTCCTTGGTGATGTCCACACCGATGCTCAGACACTTGGCGTAGATATTGGGAAAATGGTTGAAAATTTCTGTTTTGCTAATATGTGTCGCGTCCAGATAGACATGGTCGCAGCCTTTCTGCTTCATCTCATTGTCGATGGCGCGGGCCACAATGTCGCGGGGTGCCAGGGAGCCTCGCTTGTCGTATTTGCTCATAAACTCCACGCCATTTTCATCTTTCAGGATGGCGCCAGCGCCACGCAGGGCTTCGGTAATCAGGAAAGAGGGCGACTCTTTGGGGTTGTAAAGAGAAGTGGGGTGGAACTGGACGAATTCCATGCCGTTGACTGCACCCTTGGCGCGATACACCATGGCGATGCCGTCGCCGGTGGCGATGGTGGGGTTGGTGGTGTTGCCATACACGGTGCCGATGCCGCCTGTGCACATCATGGTGATACGCGACAGGATGGTCTGTACCTTGTTGGTGTTGGGGTTATACACGTAGGCCCCGTAGCAGGTGATGTCGGGTGTGCGGCGGCTCACCTCTATGCCCAGATGGTGCTGGGTGATGATTTCGATGGCCAAGTGATTTTCCAGGATTTCGATATTGGGATGTTGCTTGGCGGCGATAATCAGTTTTTCCTCGATTTCCAGACCTGTGATGTCCTTGTGGTGCAGCACGCGGAATTCGGAGTGGCCGCCTTCTTTGGCCAGGGCAAACTTGCCGCTTTTGGTCTTGTCGAAATCCACGCCCCATTCCACCAGTTCCATTACACGGGCGGTGGATTCGCGGATGGTGAGTTCCACGATGTGGCGGTCTGACAGCTCGTCGCCGGCAATCATCGTGTCTTGGATATGTTTCTCATAGGTATCGGGTTGATAGACCACGGCGGCGATACCGCCCTGGGCGTATTTGGTGGAGGTGTCATCCACCTTGGCTTTGGTAACCATGCAAACTTTGCCGTAGTTGGCGGCTTTCAAGGCGAAGCATAGGCCTGCTACACCTGATCCGATAACCAGAAAATCAACTTTTTTTCTCATAGTGGCAATTACTAAATTAAGTATGCAAAAATAAGAAAAAACAAGATATGCACGGCATACCATTATCTTAGGGTATTCTTATGTCCTGAAAAAAATTTCTCAACCCTTATTCAACTGAAAAAAAAAATGTATTTTTGCCGCCGCAAATTTTTTGAATGTACAATATAATATATACTATTTATAGGAGCTATAAAAAATGAGTAAGGATTTGATAATTGTGGAGTCTCCGGCCAAAGCCAAGACCATCCAAAAGTTTATCGGTAAGGATTTTACGGTTGTTTCCAGCAAGGGACATGTCCGTGACCTGCCCCAGAAAGATTTGGGTATCGACATTCCCAAGGGTTTCCAACCCAAATATGAGATTTTGGACGAAAAAAAGAAATTAATCCAAGATATCAAGAAATTGGCGAATGAGGCAGACACTGTCTGGCTTGCTACCGATGATGACCGCGAGGGCGAGGCTATCTCGTGGCACCTGATGGAAGTGGCTGATATCGCCCCAGCCAAGACCAAGCGTATCGTCTTTCACGAAATCACTAAGTCTGCCATTGAAGCAGCTTTGGCTAATCCGCGTCAGCTGGATGTGGATTTGGTGAACGCCCAGCAGGCCCGCCGTATTCTGGACCGCCTTGTGGGTTTCGAACTGTCTCCTGTGCTTTGGCGCAAAGTGAAACCACAACTTTCTGCTGGCCGTGTGCAGTCGGTAGCTGTCAAGCTGATTGTGGAGAGAGAACATGAAATCAAGGATTTCAAAGTGACTTCTTCTTACAGAATCACAGGAAATTTCGCCTCAGAAAAGGATAATGGCAATGAATTTGAAGCTGAACTGGACACCCGTTTCGCCGACAAAGATAAAACTTTGGCTTTCTTGGAAGATTGCAAAACCGCCACGTATTCCATTTCGGCGGTGGAGAAAAATCCTGGCAAGAAAGTGCCGGCAGCACCTTTCACCACCTCCACTTTGCAGCAGGAAGCTTCTCGTAAATTGGGCTTCTCGGTGAGCAAAACCATGGTTATCGCACAACAACTGTATGAGCAAGGTTACATCACTTACATGAGAACCGACTCGGTCAATTTGTCGGAGTTTGCCATTCAAGGTGCCAAGGAGGAAATCGTCAAGCAGTATGGCGAGGAGTATTCACATCCTCGTCGTTATGCTACCAAGATCAAAGGAGCTCAAGAGGCTCACGAAGCTATCCGTCCTACTTCCATGAGCAACCATACGATTCCTGGTGATACTTTCGCCAAGCGTTTGTATGAGCTGATTTGGAAACGTACCATCGCTTCGCAGATGAGCGACGCCAAGACAGAGAAAACGGTCATCACTATTCCAATGTCCAACCGTCCTGAAAAATTCGTTGTGACCGGTGAGGTGATATTGTTCCACGGCTTCTTGAAAGTATATATTGAGTCGAAGGATGAGGAAGATGAGGAAGTAAAGGGTTGGTTGCCGAATCTGTCTGTAGGAGAGACGGTTAAGGCTTCTGAAATCATTGCTACGCAGAAATATACCCAACCGCCGGTGCGCTACACCGAGGCTAGTTTGGTGAAAAAACTGGAAGAGTTGGGCATTGGCCGTCCTTCAACATTTGCGCCCACTATCTCCACTATCCAGAAACGTGAGTATGTGGTCAAAGAGACCCGTCCTGGCTCCGAAAGAGAATATGTGCAGCTGAAACTGAAAAACGGCAGTGTGCACGAGTCGGTGAAAAAAGAGAAATACGGTTTCGAGAAAGATAAGATTTTCCCGACAGATATCGGTATTGTGGTGAATGACTACTTGCAGGACAATTTCCAGGAGATTATGGATTATGGATTCACGGCCAATGTGGAGAAGGAATTTGATGAGATTGCTGAGGGAAAGATGAAATGGCAGGAAATGATGAACGAGTTCTATGGCGATTTTCATCATTCTATAGAAAATGCCATCACCTATTCCACCAAGGCCAGTGGCGAGCGTCTGTTGGGTGCTGACCCGAAAACCAACGCCAACGTTTATGCCAAGTTGGGTAAGTACGGTCCCATGGTACAGATTGGCGAGAATTATGAAGACGAGAAACCTCGTTACGCCCGTATGAAGAAAACCCAGTCTATTGAAAGCATCACGCTTGAGGAAGCGCTTGACTTGTTCAAGCTGCCCAAAACTTTGGGAGAATACGAGGGTGAGCCTTTGGTGATTGGTATCGGTCGTTTCGGTCCATACGTGAAATATCATAATAATTTTGTGTCAATTCCCAAGACAGAAGAACCTACAGATATTAGCTATGAGAGAGCTGTGGAGTTGATCGAGTTGAAGAAAAAAGGTGACCAGGACCATGCACCTCGCATATTGGGTGAGCATAATGGCAAAGAAGTGTCCGTTGCAGCTGGCAGATATGGCCCCTATCTGAAATATGACGGCAAAAATATTACTCTGGACAAGGGTACAGTGGTGGCGGAAATGACCTTGGAGCAAGCCGCTGCAATAATAGATGGTGCAGCTACCCGTAATGTGTTGGTGGATTTCAAGGAGAATGAAAACATCAAGGTGCTGAATGGCCGCTATGGTGCTTATATTTCAGATGGTACCAACAATTATAAAATTCCAAAAGGCCGTATCGCTGAAAATTTGACATACGAGGATTGTATGGAGATTATCAATAATACCACGCCGACCGCCAAGAAAACATCATACAGAAGGAAAAAATAATATGGATATCTCGCCTTATTTCAATCCGGTTGATTTCGAGACCATAGGTTTCACCAAGGACAGCTATGAGGCATCGCTGTTGATCAGCAATGTATGCTTCTTTCATCCTGAAGGAGAGTTGGATTTGACAGGTGTGGAGTTTGCCATTATCGGTGTGCCGGAATCCCGTAACGCTTTCCGCAACAGCTCATGCTCGTTGGCCCCGGACGAAATCCGCAGCCAGTTTTACCAGCTGTATCGCTGGGAGAAGGAGGTGAAAATCATCGATATGGGGAATCTGATTATTGGAAAGACGGTGGAGGATACCTATCAGGTGTTGTCGGATATTCTGGCTTTTTTCATTGAAAATAAAATCATCCCCATTATTCTGGGCGGTAGTAATGATCTGGCATACGCCAATTATAGGGCTTACGAGAAGTTGGAGCAGGTGGTGAATATTGTGGCGGTGGACTCCCGCTTCGACCTGACACAGGAAGAGAATGAAATCCGTTCCGACCGTTATCTTAACAGAATTGTGTTGCAACAGCCTAATTATCTGCTGAATTACGCCAATATCGGTTATCAAACCTATCTGAACAGTCCCGAGAATATCAGCCTGATGAATCAGTTGTTTTTCGAGACTTATCGTGTGGGCATCATGCGCAAAGACATGGAGGAGATTGAGCCCATTGTGCGTAATGCCGAGATGATGAGTATCGACATCTCCGCAGTTCGCCGTGCCGATGCACCGGGTAATCCCAATGCCTCTGCCAATGGCTTCTACGGCGAAGAGATTTGCCAAGTGGCACGTTATGGCGGGGTGAGCGATAAATTAAGCTCTTTCGGTATCTATGAATATGACCCTACTTTGGACACCTCGTTCCAGACCGCTCAGATGATCAGCCATATTCTTTGGTATTTCGTGGATGGATACATTCACCGTCAAGGGGATACCTTGTTCAAAGATAAGAATATGTACACCCGTTACAGTGTTACGGTGTCGGAAGGCGTGCATGAACTGGAGTTCTATTGCAGCAAGAAAACCGGTCGCTGGTGGGTGGTGGTGCCAGTCATCAATATCAAAAAAGATATGGAACAGAAGTATTTTCTGCCCTGTTCACGCCGTGATTATGACATAGCCTGCCAGGATAAGATTTCCGAACGGTGGTGGCGTGCCTATCATAAATTGAATCGTTAAATAATCAAAGGTTTAAATATTTTTATTATGAGAAAAATTTTACTTGTTACATGTTTGTTTCTGGTATCAACTTTGATGTTGAATGCAGAAGGATTTGTGGGTAAAACTTTTTATGCCCCGGAATTCAATCAGCTTTTAAAAAAGAAAAATGTTGACCCGAATCTTCCAAAGGATTCCACCGATTGGCAGAAATATTGGAAACTGACCGGTGTGGTGGGATTGAATCTTACGCAGACTTCTTTTACCAACTGGGCTGCCGGTGGTCAGAACAATGCCAACGGCGTTCTTTTCGCCAATTTGAACCTGGCTTATCAGAAAGGCTTGCATTCATGGGAGGCCAACTTGATTTCTGAAATCGGTATGATGTACACGATGGGAGCGCGTGATATTGAAACAGAGACCGGTGTCCTTTTGGGTAAGACCAATTGGAGAAAGTCAAGTGATAAGATTGATTTCAGTACCAAATATGGTTTTGAGTTCAAGAAAACATGGTTTGTGACAGTAATGGCTTCTTTCAAAACACAGTTTGCAAGAGGCAAGGAATATGCGAAATTTGACAAAGGGGATGTGAGTAAACCAGCATACATATCCAACTGGATGACACCTGCCTATGCTGATTTCTCAGTGGGTATCGACTGGAAACCGAAAACTTTTTTGTCTTTGTATCTGTCTCCTGTCGCCGGCCGTATTACAGCATGTACGGTTCCTGAAATCGAGAGGGAGCTTGTTTCGGATTATACGGTGAATTCCATAAGACATTCGTATGGTATTGATACCACGACAGGAAAGGCCTTTAAGGCAGATCTCGGTTTAACCTTCAAAGCTCAGGTGAATTATACGTACAAGAACCTGACCATCATGACGAGTCTGGTATTATTTACACCGTATACCTCTAAACATCAGAAATTCGGCAACTTCGATGTAGACTGGGATTTCTCCATTTCCTATCAGTTCCTGAAAGTGTTGAATGTGAGCTTGATGACTTCGTTGAAGTACTATGACCAGGTGATGATTACCGACAAAAAAGGCAATACTGGTCCAAGAGTACAGTTCAAGGAAGTGCTGGGTTTGGGTATTGGATATAGCTTCTAATATCTGCGACGATGAACATCCGAAGAATCCCACGACTGGAATAACAAAATGTCGTGGATTCTTTGGATAATCATGATAAAGAGCTTCAAATCATTTTGGACGAACCATTTGATGGCTTCGTCATCTTTACGGCAAGCCAGTGCGAATTTCAAGAGAAAATCGCACTGGTATTTTTTTAGCCATTCAATCGCATTCTCCTCTCCGTCGATGGCGTTGCTGAGCACGCCGAATTCGGGGTAATTGCTTTTTTTGAGAAGCCAGTCCAAAGCTTCGGTGTCCGAATTGATGGCATTGGCCAAAGCGGCCAGCTCAGCAAAGTTGTTGGCAATAAGGAAGTCCAAGAATTGCTTATCGCCCTTCAGCCCTTCCAAAAAGGCCAAAAGGAGTTTGGTGTCGTAGTCTGTTAGAGAGTGCAGTTGTGCCACTTTGTCAATGTGTCAGACTGATTATTGTTTAAGGCTGACGGTCTTGTTGAATACCAAATGCCCGTCGGTAGAATCCTTGTCCACGCAGAAATAGCCGGTACGCTCAAACTGGTAGTAGTCGGCTTTGTTGTTCAGGTTGATGGTCTCCTCAACAAATGCTTTGGTAACGTGCAAAGAATCGGGATTGATGTGGTCGATAAAGGTCTGTCCTTCCTCGCATTCGTCAGGATCCGGCACGTTGAACAGACGCTCGAACAGTCTCACTTCCGCTTCTTGTGCGTGGTTGACGTTCACCCAGTGGATGGTGGCTTTCACCTTGCGGTTGCTCAGCGGCAGACCGCTCTTGGTTTCCGGGTCGTAAGTGACGTGGATGGCGGTGATATTGCCCTCCGCATCCTTGTCGATATGGGTACATTTGATGATGTACGCATATTTGAGACGTACCTCGCTGCCGATCGTCAGACGGTAGAATTTCTTGTCGGCCACTTCCCTGAAGTCGGCGCGTTCAATCCACAATTCCTTGCCAAACGGCAGCTTGCGGGTGCCAGCGTTGGGGTCTTCGGGGTTGTTGACAGCATCCACTTCTTCGGTTTGTCCTTCAGGATAGTTGTCGATGATTAATTTGACAGGGTCGAGCACGGCCATGGTGCGGGTGGCCACCTTGTTGAGGTCTTCGCGGGCGCAGAACTCCAGCAGAGATACGTCGATGATATTGTCACGCTTGGCCACACCGACAGTCTCGGCGAAGTTGCGGATAGATTGCGGAGTGTAGCCGCGGCGGCGCAGACCGCAGATGGTGGGCATACGCGGGTCATCCCAGCCCATAACGTGCTTTTCTTGCACCAGCTGCATCAGCTTGCGCTTGCTCATGATGGTGTAGCTGAGGTTCAGTCGGGCGAACTCGATTTGCTGCGGATGATGGATCTTCAGCGCTTCGCAGAACCAGTCGTACAACGGGCGGTGCACCTCGAACTCCAGCGTGCAGATGGAGTGGGTGATACCTTCGATAGAGTCGCTCTGTCCGTGGGCGTAGTCGTACATCGGATAGATACACCACTTGTCGCCGGTACGGTGATGATGGGCATGCAGGATGCGGTACATGATGGGGTCGCGCATGTGCATGTTAGGTGAATCCATGTCGATTTTGGCGCGCAGCACCTTGCTGCCGTCGGGGAACTCGCCGGCGCGCATACGGCGGAAGAGGTCGAGGTTCTCTTCCACACTGCGATTGCGGTAGGGACTGTGGGTGCCGGGTTTGGTGGGCACGCCACGCATGGCGCTGATTTCCTCCTGGGTGGAGTCGTCAACGTAAGCCAGTCCTTCCTGAATGAGCTGTTCTGCCCATTGGTATAATTGTTCGAAATAATCGGAGGCGTAATGTTCTTCGGCCCACTGGAAGCCCAACCAATGAATGTCTTCGCGGATGGAGTCCACGTATTCCACATCTTCTTTCACAGGGTTGGTGTCATCGAAACGCAAGTTGGTGGTGCCGCCGTATTTCTGTGCCATCCCGAAGTCGATGCAGATAGCCTTGGCGTGGCCGATGTGCAGGTAGCCGTTGGGCTCGGGAGGGAAACGGGTCTTTACTTTGGCGTCGTTCTTGTTGTTCCGAATGTCTTCCTCGATGATTTCTTCAATAAAATTCATAGTGTCAAATATTTAGGATAAAAAGCGAGCCTTTGCCCGCAAAATAGTTTTAACTTGCAAAGATACACAATTTTTCAATTAGCAAATTAGTTAATTAGCAAATTAGCAAATGATTTTAATGTGCCAATGAGATAATGTGCTAATGAAATTAAGAATTAAAAATTAAGAGTTAAGAATGTTGATGTAAATTTTTTGGAAGAATGTAGGGCTGTCACATTGTGGCAGCCGTGCGAAAAAATGTACAGGGGTATGTTGTGAAATTATTGTATCTTTGCAAGTTACTACAAATATTATGAAACATAGAGATTTATATTTTGTTGCTTTGATGTTTTGCTTGCTGCTGACGGACATTCTTCCCACGGTCCAAGCCCAGGTGGATGATTTGCGCCGTGTCTCCGACAGGGTAGGGCTCTCCACGATTTACCAGCAACGGCCTTCAACGAAGACTACTGTTGTGTATCCGCGTCATGGGTTGAATACCGACACCTCATTTTTTTACCGCCAACGGCTGTATGCACCAGGCGACTATAACTCGACCAACTGGCGTATTCCGGCTATACTTGCCCTTGCTGTGAACGACAAGCGGAAATACAACGAGGGGGATCTGCCGCAGGATATTGACATTGTGGCCCGACGTAGTACAGATAATGGCCGAACATGGAGCGAGCCGGTGACTATTGCTGCGGGACAAGGAGTGAAAAAGGGCTTTGGTGATCCTGCTTTGGTGGTGACCGAAAAGGGGGAGGTGATTTGTGCTTTTGCAGGTGGTAACGGCTATTTTCAATCTACGGAGGATGACCCCATCCGTTTGTTTGTCACCCGCAGTCTTGACGGCGGTAAAACATGGTCAAAGCCGGAGGATATCACCTTCCAAATATGGGGGACAAAGGCGTTGAATTCGGCTTGTCAGAAGTATAGGGCTTCGTTTTTCTCTTCGGGCAATGGTTTGCGGCTGACTCGCGGGGCGCACAAAGGGCGCATTATGTTTGCCGTTCCTATGCTCCGCAAGGACGAGTGGGTGTCGGATAATTTTGTGGTGTATTCCGATGATGACGGTCATAGCTGGCAGGTGTCGGAGTGCGCTTTCAGCGGTGGTGACGAGGCTAAACTGGTGGAGCTGGTGGATGGCCGGGTACTGCTCAGCACGCGGCAGAGTGGTCCCAGGGGTTACAATATCTCTGAAGATGGCGGGGTTCATTGGGGCACCCAAGGCTACTGGCCCGAGATGACCACCAACGCCTGCAACGGTGATATCATACGCCTTTCCGCCACTGACCGAGGAGGTGAACGGAATGTGCTGATGCACTCCATTCCCAACTCCATGCATCGGGAAAATGTTACCATCTTCTTCAGTTATGATGAAGGAAAAACTTGGCAGGATCCTCTGCTCTTGTTCAATGGTCCGTCGGTGTATTCCTCTTTAACGGTTTTGCCTGACGGCTCTGTGGGTGCTTACATCGAACAGAACCCCAACGGTGCTTGCGAATTGTGGTTTATCAATATACCGAAGAAATAATAAATTGTTGCTCGTGTGCCAAAGGCACATTCTGAATGAATATCGGAATTATCCCTTATAGTCTTGCTGAATTTTAGATTTATGGCGAGAGATTTATAGCATCAGCTTTGGGTTTTCCTTTCGCGTCGGTCAGGTGTTATGCTTCGGTGTATACCATACTCGCGCCGCGACCATAATGGTATAATGCCACCATTCTATTGATATTAAATCCCTTACGGGATATTGATATTGTGGTTATGCTATCGTCTATTGAAATAGAATCCCTGACGGGATATTATTTCCCCGTTACGTTAGGGGAATCAATATCAATAGAAGGATGTTTCACATTTTTTTAATTACCCTCGGCAGAGGGTTTAATATTGATTCATATGCGAAAAATGTATGGTATGAGAAATAGGTAAGGTCATTCGATAAAATGCAAGACCAAAAGGGATAATTCCGAAAAATTTCATGCGTTAGCCGTGGTTCAAACAAGGTGAGACTATTTGTAATTCAAAAATTATATGTAACTTTGCAAGCACTATAATATATTGCGATAATATAATCACAAAATAAACCATTATGAAAAAGACATTTTTACTACTTATCTGTCTGCTGGTGTGTTGCGTCGCTGCATTCTCCCAAAGCGTAACCCTTACCTTTACCGCCAAAGATGTAGCCAACCACTATGTGCAACTCAACAGGGTTACTATTACCAACCTGACCAAAAGCTGGCAGGAGACGATATATTGGCCTGACACCACGCTAACCATGCAGAATGGCACAGGAATCGGTGATGTAGAGACGCACGGCCGTGCGTCTCTACAATTGTCCCAAAATAACCCCAATCCTTTCACCGGCACCACCGAGGTGAGCCTTACGGTAGAGGAAGAGGATGAGGTGATGTTGGATATTGCGGATGTAAACGGAAAAACCGTAGGGACGCATCGCATGCGTCCGCAGGCGGGTATCCACCAATTCCGCGTTACCTTGTCTACCTCTGGCACATACATTATGACCGCCCGCCAGAACGGGCAGACTTCTTCCATCAAGATGGTATGCAACGGTGGCGGGGATGGCAATAGGATTGAATATACGGGAAACGGCGGTGATGCATCGCATGCGTCCGCAACCCAATCCAAAAACGGTCCCAAATATACCACCACCCACCCTTTCAATTTCGGGGATCAGATGGAATATGTGGGCTATGCCACCATTAATGGCAGCGAGGTAGAAAGCCAGCGCATCTCACAGCCACAAGGTGCTTCCCAGACCTTTACTTTGCAGTTTGCCGAAATAGATGGCTCGGTCATTACCGTGATAACCAATCTTGCTACTGAAATATCCTATTACTCAGCCATTTGCGGTGGCAATGTTATTTATGACGGGGAAGAAAATATAATAGTGCGAGGAATTTGTTGGAACACATTGCATAATCCCACTGCCAACCATAATCATATTAGTTGTGGTAGTGGTGTGGGCAGTTATAACTGTAATATCTATTCTCTAAATCCTGGTACTACTTATTATGTGCGTGCTTACGCAACGAGCGTATTAGGAACTGTATATGGTAATGAGGTGGAATTTGCCACAATGCCATTGACTATACCAACAGTATCCACTTCTGCCGTGACCGACATTACTCCATTTTATGCAAATAGTGGTGGGACGGTGATAGATGATGGGGGGTATTTTAACGAAACAATCCGTGGCGTATGCTGGAGCACCTCGCAAAACCCAACAATAAGTAACAGCCACACTACTAATGGTAGTGGTACGGGCATTTTTACCAGTCAACTGACAGGACTAAATCCTGGCACCACCTATTATGTGCGTGCATATGCCACTAACAGTGCAGGTACATCATATGGAGAACAACAGATATTTACTACCTATACACTGATTCCTTGTCCAGGTGCTGCCACTGTGACCGATATTGACAATAACACATACAACACGGTGCAAATCGGCAACCAGTGCTGGATGAAGGAAAACTTGCGGACGACCCGTTATTCCAATGGCACAAGCATTGCTTTGGGGAGTAGCACAAGCACCACAACGGCTTATCGTTATTATCCCAATGATGACCAATCCAATGTATCCACCTACGGTTATTTGTACAATTGGAAGGCGGTGATGGGGAACTCATCCTCCAGTAGTGCCAATCCCAGTGGGGTGCAAGGCATTTGTCCTACTGGTTGGCATGTTCCGAGTGATGCGGAGTGGACGCAGTTGACCGATTATGTGAGCGGTCAGAGCCAGTATGTGTGCGGTGTTAGTAACAGCCATATAGCCAAGGCCTTGGCATCTACAACGGGATGGCAAAGCAGTTCCCAAATTTGTGCAGTGGGCAATAATCCAAATGCCAATAATGCGACTGGTTTCTCGGTCCTTCCCTCTGAAGGAGGAGGTTATGGCGACTACGCCTACTTTTGGAGTGCTACGGAGGTTGGTTCTTTTTCCGCATACTGTATGGGTCTTGCTTACGATATGCCTGATGTATACAGAGGAGGGGACTTAGAAATATACAAGTACCTCGGTTTCTCAGTTCGTTGTCTTCGCGATTAGAGCAGACCGCACAAGTGCGAAGCGCCCAGGCGGTCTGAAAGGAAATTCCCGCCGTAAGGCGGGCGAAGATACCTATAGGTGTTTTGTAGGTGTCAGCCGAATTTGTGTTGGCGTGCTGAAAGCACACCATCCTATTAACCCCTAACAAGGCCGCAGGCCGCAGTTTGGGGTGATGAGGTGTAAGGTAGAATACAGCGTGCCGAAGGTATGCAACTATTGTGTCATTGTAGCGTGCCTTTGGCACGCAGCTGTGAGGGCTGTGCTTACTACCCCACACTGCACGACTTCGTCGTTTAGTGCGGGGTTAATAGAATATTGTGCCTTCGGCACATTTTGCAGGCAGCAATACTATTTATTCTTATTTCTGTGATAAAGCCTCCAACACTGTTTTGGCTTTCGCCGGACCGATGACCGCTGCCAACTCCTCTAAACTGGCATTCTCGATGTTTTTGACACTCTTGAAGTGGGTAAGGAGTTTTGTTTTCAGCACTTCGCCGATGCCGGGGATTTCGTCTAAGCGTGAGGCGATGCTGTGTTTAGCTCGGCGCTTGCGGTGATGCGTGATGCCGAAGCGGTGGGCCTCGTCGCGCAGGTGTTGCAGTAGCTTTTGCGCCTCCGATTTCTTGTCGATGAAAGTGGGCAGTTCATCTCCCACTTTGTAAATATCTTCCAGCCTCTTGGCGATGCCGATAATCATCAGCTGGTCCTCAATATGCAGGGCTTTCAGGGCACTGTAGCCTGCATTGAGCTGGCCTTTGCCGCCATCCACCATCAGCAGGTCGGGCAGCTCTTTGCCTTCTTCCAGAAGACGGTGATAACGGCGATAGACCACCTCTTCCATAGAACCGAAGTCATCGGGACCGACCACGGTTTTGATGAGGAAATGGCGGTATTCTTTCTTGGCGGGCTTGCCGTCGATGAAGCAGACCATTGAGGCCACAGGCTCCTCGCCTTGGGTATTCGAGTTATCGAAACACTCAATACGCCGTGGCAGCTTGTCCATATTCAGGGCTTTCTGCAGAGCGGTCAGCACCCGCAGATGTCGCCGCTCGGGATCCACCAACTCCTGGCGTTTTTTCTTTTCTAATTTATAATACTGGGCGTTTTTGTGAGAGAGTTCCAGCAGTTTGTATTTGTCACCACGCTGCGGCACAATGAAGTTGGTGCCTTCGGGAACCAGTTCAGGCATAAAGGGTACCACCACATCGGGAAACAGCGGCCCGAATTTATCCTCCACCGTCAGCATGCCCGTCAGCAACAAATCTTCTTCTGTCTTGTCTAATTTATTATTGATTTCAAAAGTATAAGATTGAATAATCGCCCCATGCATAATGCGCAGGAAGTTGATGTAGCCGCTTTCTTCGTCGGTGTCCAACGACAAAACATCCAGGCGTGTGAGGTCAGGATTCACCACTACCGACTTGCCGATGTAGTTGTCGAGTACTTCTAATTTTCGCTTGACGACCTGGGCTTTCTCAAATTCCCATTTTTCAGCATACTCCATCATCTGGTCTTTCAGCTTCTGCTGAACAATCTTGCTGTTGCCCTTGATGATGTCGATGATGCTTTTGATTTCCTCCTGATAATCCTCCTTGCTGATGAGTTTGGCGCAAGGGGCGGGGCATTTCCCGATTTGATGCTGGATGCAGGGACGGCTGTTCTGGGTCAGCCGGCGGCAAGTGCGCAGCGGAAACAGCTCCCGGATGGTATCCATCAGGGTGTTCAGATAATGCACAGAGGCATACGGCCCGAACAGCTGCATGGTGTTTTTGTCGGGATTGCGGGTGGAAAAAATGCGGGGGAAATCTTCTTTGGAGACGGCTAACCAAGGATAGGTCTTGTCATCCTTGAGCATGATATTGTAGCGGGGTTTGTACTCCTTGATCATGCTGTTTTCCAACAGCAAAGCCTCCCATTCGCTGTTGACGACTGTGGTTTGGATATCCCTGATTTTGGAGACCATCACCCGCACTTTCCGGTTGTCGTGCTGCTTGTTGAAGTACGACGATACGCGGCGTTTGAGCTTCTTAGCCTTGCCGACATAAATGATGGTTCCTTCGTCATCAAAAAAACGATAAACCCCCGGCTTGTCGGGCAGGCTCTTCAAAATCAGAGATATCTTCTCACCATAGTCCATGATTTTTGAGGTAAGAATATTGATTCGTTTATACGTTAAGGCGTTAAGGCGTTAAGGCGTTAAGGCGATTTTTCTCGTCTTGACGAACGCACATAGTGCGTGACTTCACGCCTCCACGTCTTAACGTTTCTACGACAAAATCAATTCTTTAAGCATTTAATTCGTGAATCACCAGACCTGATCTCAGTTTCGGTTCGAACCAAGTGGTCTTCGGAGGCATGATGTTGCCAGAGTCGGCGATGTCGATAATCTGCTGCATGGAGACAGGATAGAGGGCGAAAGCCACCTTCATCTCGCCATTGTCCACGCGGCGTTTCAGTTCGCCCAAACCGCGGATACCGCCCACGAAGTCGATGCGCTTGTCGGTACGGAGGTCCTTGATGCCGAGCACAGCGTCCAAAGCGTGGTCGCTCAGAATCTTCACATCCAATACGCCGATAGGATCCTTGTCATCGTAGGTGCCTTCCTTGGCAGTCATCTTGTACCATTTACCATCCAGGTACATGCTGAACTCGTGCAATTTGGCGGGCTTGTAAATTTCGGTACCCATTTCTTCCACCACGAATGCTTTGGTAAGGGCTTTCAGGAAGTCTTCCTTGCTGAGGCCATTGAGGTCTTTCACCACGCGGTTGTAGTCGATAATCTTCAGCTGATTGTCGGGGAAAATCACCGTCATGAAGAAGTTGTATTCCTCTTTGCCAGTGTGGTTGGGGTTGTGTTCTTTCTTTTCCTGTCCTACCAATGCGGCAGCGGCGCTACGGTGGTGACCGTCGGCGATGTACATGGCGGGAACCTTGGTGGCGAACAACTCAACCAAACGGGCAATGGTAGCCTTGTCGTTGATGACCCAGAAACGGTGGCCGAAGCCGTCTTCCTTGGCGATGAAGTCGTATTCGGGAGCTTCGTGGCGAACGATGTTGTTCACGATAGCGTCGATTTCATCCACAGCGGGATAAGCGAAGAAAACGGGTTCCACATTGGCATTGGTGATGCGCACGTGTTTCATACGGTCTTCCTCTTTGTCCTTACGGGTCAACTCATGTTTCTTGATGATTTTGTTGACATAGTCTTCGCTGTAAGCGCAAGCCACGATACCATACTGCCAGTGAGCATCGGCATCTTTGGGGTTCATGCTCTGAGCGTAGATATACAGTTTGTCTTCCTCATCGCGTTTCAGCCAGCCGTAATCCTTGAAGCTGTTGAAGTTCTTCACCACCTGAAGATAAACTTCGGGAGAGTGCTCGTCGGTGCCAACGGGCAGGTCAATCTCAGCCTTGGTGACATGCAGCAGGCTGTACGGATTGCCTTCGGCTTCCTTGCGTGCTTCTTCGGAGTTCAGCACGTCGTAGGGACGTGAGGCTAACTTTTCTACGATTTCTTTGGGAGGACGTAATCCCTTAAAAGCTTTGATAACTGACATAATACTTATATTTAAGGTTGATAAATTCTGCTGGCAAAGATACGAATTATTTTAATGTGCCAATGAGTTAATATGCTAATGTGCCAATGAATAATTCAAAATTCAAAGTTCAAGATTCAGAATATGTAACATATTGTCTATTTTTGAATTCTGAATTTTGAATTCTGAATTTTGAATTTCAATAGAAGAATCCCATGTAACCGAAAATTTTTGTACTTTTGTAAGTTATTTTTAGAAATATATGATGACCCAGGTCGATTTATTGGAAACCCCTATAGAATTCCTGAAAGGAGTGGGACCGAAGCGTGCAGATATTCTGCGAAAGGAGTTCAATATCTTCACCTTTGGTGACCTGTTGTTGTATTATCCTTATCGCCATATCGATAAGTCGAAGATTTATCATATCGCTGATATTCAGTCGGAAGGAGCGTATATTCAGCTGAAAGGAAAAATTGTGTCGGTGGAACTGGTGGGACAGCAGAGAGGGAAAAGGTTGGTGGCGCAGTTTGCGGATGAGACTGGTTCCATAGAGTTGGTGTGGTTCAACGGTATCAAGTGGGTGGAGGATATGCTGAGGGAAAACCGGGAGTTCATCGTTTTCGGGAAGCCGACGCAGTTCAACCGCCGCTGGAATATCACCCATCCGGAGCTGATAGACCCCAAAAACCAGCCACAGTCGCTGGTGCCGACCAATTTCCAGCCACTGTATAACACCTCCGATAAGGCCAAGCGTGCCGGATTGGACTCCAAGGCGATTTCGAAGATGGTGATGTCGTTGCTGCCTCAAGTGAAAGATGTCATCGGTGAGCGTCTGTCGGGAGAGATTCTGGCGAAACTGAAGCTGATGCCGCTGAAGGAGGCCATGTGCAATATTCACTATCCTGCTGACATGCAGGCCCTTTCTCAGGCACAGTTGCGACTCAAATTCGACGAGTTGTTTTTTACACAGTTGAAATTATTGAAGTTAAAGCTGTTAAACTCAAAGAAATACAAGGGTCATGTGTTTTCAGTGGTGGGCGATTATTTCAATACTTTCTATAAAAATTATCTGCCTTTCCCGTTGACGAATGCGCAAAAGCGCGTAATCAAAGAAATCCGGGCGGATATGGGCAGCGGAAGGCAGATGAACCGCCTGCTGCAAGGCGATGTGGGTAGCGGCAAGACCATCACGGCATTGCTGCTGATGCTGATTGCCAAGGACAATGGCTTCCAGTCGTGCTTGATGGCCCCGACCGAAATTCTGGCCACCCAGCATTTCGAGACAATCAAGCGCTTCTTGTCCTCTATGAACATGAGAGTCGAATTCCTGTCGGGTTCAACGAAAAGTGCCAAACGGCGTGAGTTGCACGAGGCTCTGCGAAGCGGGGAAATAGACATTTTGATAGGTACACATGCTTTGATAGAGGATGAGGTGCAGTTCAAGAACCTGGGTTTTGTGGTGATTGACGAGCAGCACCGCTTCGGGGTGGAGCAGCGGGCCAAGTTGTGGAAGAAAAATCTGATACCTCCTCATATTTTGGTGATGACCGCCACGCCGATTCCGAGAACCTTGGCCATGACTTTATATGGAGACCTCGATTTGTCTGTTATTGATGAATTGCCTAAAGGTCGAAAGCCAATTATCACCGCCCATTATTTCGAGAAGGACCGCTTGCGCCTGAATGGTTTTCTGGCGAAGGAAATAGCGAAAGGTCGGCAGGTGTTTGTGGTGTATCCGCTCATCAAGGAATCGGAGAAAATGGACTTGCAGGACCTGATGGCGGGTTATGAGGCCATGTCGCAGGCTTTTCCGTTGCCGAAATATGCTTTGGGCATTGTGCATGGCAAGATGAAACAGGAGGAGAAGGATTTCGAGATGCAGCGCTTTATCCGGAAAGAAACCCAGATATTGCTTTCCACCACGGTGATAGAGGTGGGCATCGATGTGCCCAATGCCACAGTGATGGTGGTGGAGAATGCCGAGCGTTTCGGTCTGTCGCAGTTGCATCAGCTGCGCGGCAGGGTAGGGCGTGGTGGCGAGCAGTCGTACTGCATCCTCATGTCCGGCAACAAACTGTCCAACGAGAGCAAACAGCGCCTCAACGCCATGGTGTCCACGAACGACGGTTTTGAGATTGCCAATATCGACCTCAAGTTGCGTGGTCCCGGCGACTTGCAAGGTACGCAGCAGAGCGGCATTCTGGATTTTAAGATTGCTGATTTGGTGAGGGATGAGAAGCTGGTGGTGTACACCCGCAACTTAGCCATGAGCCTGCTCGATAACGACCCCGACTTGTCCAAGCCTCAAAACGCTCCTATCGCCCGCCACCTCGCCGAGCTGATGAAGAGAAATGTTTATTGGGGGATGATAAGCTGAAATTTTTTGTATCTTTGTAAAATATTTCAGTAGGAAATATCGTTTGTAATCTTTGGAAAAAAACAATTACAATATACTATGAATAGCACAATTGATATCAGAGAATTGAACGAGCGCATACAGCGCGAAAGCTCCTTCGTTGACATGATCAACATGGAGATGGGCAAGGTGATTGTGGGACAAAAAGCTATGGTGGAACGCCTGCTTATCGGCTTGCTGTCCAATGGCCATATCTTGCTGGAAGGTGTTCCTGGTTTGGCAAAAACATTGGCTATCAAATCTTTGTCAAATGTGATTGATGCCAAGTTTAGCCGTATCCAGTTTACTCCCGACCTCTTGCCGGCCGACTTGCTGGGTACCATGATTTACAGTCAGAAAAATGAGAACTTCGTGGTGAAAAAAGGCCCTATTTTCGCCAATTTCATCCTCGCCGACGAAATCAACCGTGCTCCCGCCAAGGTGCAGAGCGCCTTGCTTGAAGCCATGCAGGAGCGTCAGGTGACCATCGGCGAAACGACCTTCAAACTGGAGGAACCTTTCCTCGTGATGGCTACGCAGAACCCCATTGAGCAGGAAGGTACTTATCCGCTGCCCGAAGCCCAGGTGGACCGTTTCATGATGAAGGTGGTGATTTCTTATCCTTCGAAAGCTGAGGAGAAAGACATTCTGTTCCAGCATCTGGAAAACAAATTCCCCACTACCAATACCGTCTTGAAACCGGAAGATATCATCAAGGCCCGCCAGGTGGTGAAAGAGGTGTATATCGATGAGAAAATCTCCAATTATATTGCCGATATCGTATTTGCAACCCGTTATCCTGCTGATTATAAGCTGGATAAGTTCGCTAACATGATTTCCTATGGCGCCTCTCCGCGTGCCACCATCAATCTGGCTTTGGCAGCTCAGGCATACGCCTTCATCAAGCGCCGTGGTTATGTGATTCCAGAGGATATTCGCGCCATCTGCCACGATGTGATGCGTCATCGTATCGGTTTGTCGTACGAGGCTGAAGCTGAGAACATCACCAGCGACAATATCATCAGCGAAATCCTGAATACTGTAGAAGTTCCGTAATAGGGATTAGGTGTTAGGGATCAGGGGTTAGTCATTAAGAATTCAAAATTCAAAGTTCAAAATTCATTATCCTATAATCTTGTAATCATAAAAACTCCCCTCGAGCACAAAGTGCGAGACTCCCCTTTGGATGCGTGCATCCAACTCCCCTCGAACGAAGTGAGACTCCCCCAACCCTTCTAACCATACAAAACCACTAAGCTTAAAACATGGATTCAACGGAATTACTAAAGAAAGTTCGAAAGATAGAAATCCGCACCAAGGCGCTGTCGCAGCAGATTTTTGCGGGCGAGTACCATAGTGCGTTCAAGGGGCGTGGTATGGCGTTCAGCGAGGTGCGCGAGTACCAGTATGGCGACGATGTGCGCTTTATCGACTGGAATGTGACCGCCCGTCTGAACCATCCGTATGTCAAGATTTTCGAGGAGGAACGCGAGCTGACGGTTATGCTGCTCATCGACGTGAGCGGCTCCAACCTTTTCGGTACCCGCAATGAGTTCAAGGCTGACCTGATTACCGAGTTGGCTGCGGTGCTGTCATTTTCGGCTATCAACAACAACGACAAAGTGGGCGTTATTTTCTTCAGTGACAGGGTGGAGAAATTCATTCCCCCTAAGAAAGGCCGTTCGCATATTTTGCGTATCATCAGAGAGTTGGTGGATTATAAACCCTCGCAGGTCAAGACTGATTTGGCGGAGCCGTTGCGCTACCTCACCAATGCCATCAAGAAAAAATGCACCGCTTTTGTCATTTCAGACTTTGTGAACTGTGACTTCGAGCAGGCTTTAAAAATTGCCTCCAAGAAGCATGACATTGTGGCTTTGCATGTTATGGATCGTGGCGAGTCGCAATTGCCCGATTTGGGCCTCATGCAACTCAAAGACCCTGAAACCGGCAAGTACAGCCTGACCGATACTTCCGACCGCCTGACCCGTATGGCTTACGAGCATTGGTGGAAGCGCCAGCAGGAAAAGAATGCCGAGCTGTTCAGGAAGGTAGGGGTGGATGTGGCCGATTTCTATACCGATCGCGATTATGTAAAAGAGCTGATCGCTTTGTTCAAAAGAAGATAAATCTGATTTCAAGAATATGATTGAAGAAGGTCGTTTTTTAATGCCGATACAGGTGCCGATTCACATGGTGGACAGCCGTGTGGAGATGACGCCGGTGTCCCTTTTTTGCATTCTGCAGGAATCCGCTGCCGCCCATTGCGACTACTTTCATCTGAGTGGTATTGATTTGAAACCCTATAACCTTTTTTGGGTGCTTACTCGCATGCATGTGCAGATTGAGCGAATGCCGAAATGGCATGAGAAACTGACCATCAAAACCTGGGAGAAACCCCATAGTTTCATCTCCCAGCCCCGTGATTTTTTGGTGTTTGATGAAGCGGGAGAGATTGTTGTCAGGGGCACTTCCATTTGGGCTATTATCGATAAGGAGTCGAAACCCGTGCAACTGGAGGACTTTGACCGGCCCGACCGTTTTCCCCTCAAAGACGATGCCATGACGGTCAAGGCATTTCCCCGCCTGCCGGGTGCTCCATTGTCTGAAAATCCGGTGCTCCACGAAGTACAGCATTCAGACATCGACCTCAATGAGCATGTCAACAACACAAAATACCTGCAATGGATGATGGACGATATGGGGCATGATTTCTTCCTGCACCACGATGTCAGGGAGGTGTCCGTGCATTTCATCTCGCAGCTTTTTCCCAATGACCAGTATTCCATCAGTCATCAGTCCATCGACGAGAACGGTTCGGTTCACTCCATCTATGCCGCCGACGACCAGCGCGAGGTCTGCCGCATTTGGATGAAAGTTAAATAGCCGTTGCGCCATTCGAGAACTGTTTTACACTTTTCCATACCCTTTTTCATCTTTTCCAATCACTGCGTATACTATCTTCCTTTATTTCCTTTTTATTCTCTTCGAGAATAAGATTATTCTTTATAGTTTCCGTATCAATAAAAATGTGTATATTTGTGTTTTTTTTAAGGAGTACAATTACTGACACGAAAATAGAAAGGAAATATGGACAATCAAGTGCGAGTACGAGACGAAGGATTTTTACGACCGTTGTTTCGGAAGCATCAGCGACAGAACGATAACCATGCCTGATGAGTTTAAGCCCAATCAGGATTTTCTGGTGTACTATCGGGATCATTTGTTTGTAGTAATTTCAGAAAGGTGAAAGAAGTAAATCCCGTTAAAGTTTGTCAATGGTGAAGTGCTGAGGTAGATGTCGTATGAACATTTGAGAGGGTGATAAATAGAGAAAACAAGAACAATATGGAGTATTATCAATCAAAAGAGATGAATATTAATCAAGTCCTGAAAGTAAATTTCGGGTATGATTCATTCCGACCAATGCAGGAAGACATAATACTCCATACTATTAATGGCGGAGATTCCCTGGTCTTGATGCCGACGGGTGGCGGGAAGTCATTGTGTTTTCAGATGGCAGCCTTACTAATGGACGGAATGGCGGTTGTTGTTTCACCGCTGATCTCTTTGATGAAAGATCAAGTGGGCAGTTTGAAGGCAAATGGCATTGCAGCAGAAGCCTTGAACAGTAGCAATGATGAGGACTTGAATCGTGACATCATCAATCGCTGCATTACAAGGGAAATTAAACTTCTTTATATTTCTCCAGAACGTCTTGTCAGTGGCATGCTTCATATACTTCAACAAGCGAATGTCTCTCTATTTGCGATAGATGAAGCTCATTGTATTTCCAGTTGGGGACATGATTTTCGACCAGAATACACTCAGTTGGGGCAATTACGGGATTTATTCCCTGGGGTCCCCATCATGGCGCTTACAGCTACTGCCGACAAGATAACGAAACAAGATATTCTAAAACAGCTGCATATAGAACAAGGGAAAATTTTTGTTGGTTCGTTTGACCGCCCGAACTTGAGCCTTGACGTGAAACGAGGTTATTCGGCTCGTGAGAAACTGCGCTCTATTATTGACCTTATTAGAAGGCACCCGCTGGAAAGCGGTATCATATACTGTTTGGCAAGGAAAACTACGGAAGAGTTGGCCGAGAAACTCAAGAAAGAAGGAATTGCTGCCGCTGCGTATCATGCTGGATTACCTAATTATGAACGAAACCAAGTGCAGGATGATTTTGTGGCTGACAGGTTACAAGTAATATGTGCAACCATTGCATTTGGTATGGGGGTCGACAAGAGTAATGTGCGTTTTGTGGTGCATTACAATCTGCCCAAAAGCATTGAGAGTTTTTTTCAAGAAATTGGACGCGGAGGACGCGATGGGCTGCCCTGTGAAACCATCCTCTATTACAATTTAGGAGACATCATCACCCTGCGAAAGTTTGCCGATGAAAGCGGGCAGCAAGGAATAAACCTGGAAAAACTTCAGCGGATGCAGGAGTATGCAGAGGCGCAGGTTTGTCGTCGACGAATTTTGTTGAACTATTTTGGTGAGACCAGCGATAAGAATTGTGATAATTGTGATGTGTGCCATATGCCCTCACAATTATTTGATGGCACTACAATTGTGCAAAAAGCTATGTCTGCTATTTCTAGAACAGGGGAAAATGTCGGTTTCACCACAACTATCGATATCTTACGTGGCAGTATGTCTTCCGATGTTATAGCACAGGGGTACAATCAGTTAAGAACCTTTGGCGCTGGGAGGGATATTTCCTATCGTGATTGGCACGACTATCTGCTGCAGATGTTGCAGATGGGATTTATCGAGATTGCCTATAACGAAGATCGCCATATCCACATTACAGATATGGGCAAAGATATTCTTTATGGCAAGCGCACTGTGCAATTGGCTGTGATCAATCGTGAGGATTTTAGCGTGAAGGCTCGGAAAAAGATGCTTAAAGAAGAGTTTGCTAGGCAGGAATCAGCGATGCGAAAAGATGAAAATGTCGAGCTTTTCAACAAATTGAAAGAAATCCGTAAACGAATAGCTGATGAACATCAATGGCCAGCTTATATAGTTTTGTCTGACCGTTCGCTTCATCATCTTTCCACCGAACGTCCGATCACTTTGGAAGCTTTTGGAAACATTTTTGGTGTTGGAGAACACAAACGAGATGCATTTGGTAAAGAGTTCATTGAGGTGATAAAAGAATATGTATCCCCAGAGGTCGAATCTCCGTTTTCATCAGAAACTTCTATTCCCGATTATAGTGTTAAGAATTCAATATCCTATATGGACCAGCAGAAACTGCTTCACTCCAAAGCCTATACTCCATGGGAAGACAATGATGATAATCAGCTAAGACACTATGTTCAGGATGGTTTTTCCGTCGACGAAATTTCATCTTTGATGGGAAGAAATAATGGAGCCATACGATCTCGCATCAAAAAACTAGAACTCCAAATAAAAACTAAGAAGTGTCAATCCGAAGAGGACTGGTTTGGAGAATACGAAAAAGAATTGTATGATCTCCAAACAGAGAAAGCCAATATTGAAGAAAAAATAGGGATTGTCCGAGACAAAATATTGAAGCAAATGGAAGAGCGGGGCGTGGATAAAATAGAAACAGCCAAGTTTAGCATCAACTATTATCCCCCGAGAACTATCATGCAGTTCGACAGCAAAGCCTTCAAGGAAGAACATGAGGATATGTATTCCGAGTATTGTACACTGAAAGAAAAAGAAGCTTCGATTGTGGTGAGGCGGAATAAAGAGGATTAAAATTGATATAGAAAACACATTTTACGACAATATGGCCATACCCAGTTTTTTCATAATAGTAAAAGGACAACCCAAAGCACTTTTGATTGAGAAGATGGAGTTGGATGAACGTGGTGTGTATGCTATAAAATACAAGAACAGTCCTAAAACGTATCATTATCGGGGAAGTGATGTGATATGTATACAAGATGCTGTATGGCACGACCATCTTTACCTTAAGGTTTATATTAATAACAGGGAGCAGCGCAACGTTTCTGATGTGCGTTCCTTTAATCAAGGCAATCTTACTCATTGGCGCATTACTTATTCAAATGGTTACACTCAAGATTATTTGGACGGTACTATTAAGGTGGTTAAATCTTGTTTGGAAGATAAAGTAGCCAAAAATGCATTTGAATATTTAAAGCGTGTAGCCCAGATTAATGAGTTGGGTAAAGATGAGGAAAATGGAGGTATTCTCCCTTCGCTTTATCAGAATATCGATTTTATTGACGAATCATTAACTGCGGCACCCTACTTAGATGCGAACAAGTATAAGCCACATACCAGATGCTCTTCTTCTTTGTTTTTTCCTTTTGGATGTAATGCAAGTCAATCTAATGCCGTAAAGAACGCTTTCGAAAAGCAAATCAGTGTAATTCAAGGTCCTCCCGGAACAGGAAAGACGCAAACGATACTTAATATTATTGCCAATATTCTGATGCGTGACCAAACGGTAATGGTTGTGTCAAATAATAATTCTGCGACAACTAATGTATTTGAGAAATTGCAAAAATATGGTATGGACTTCATCGTTGCTCCATTAGGCAGACGAGATAATAAAGAAACTTTTATTAAGAACCAACCTCCAATACCGCAGGAACTTTATTCTTGGGAGCTTTCATCTAAAGTCAGGAATAATGTAAAGCAAGATGCTTTATTGGCACACTTGAAGCTTCAGAATGCATTCTCTTTGCAAGAAGAGTTGGCAAAATGTAAACAAGAAATAAAAGAGGTAGAGTTAGAATGGCAGCATTTTAAGGAGGATAACAACATTGGAGATGAAGAATTCAAACCGAAGTCAGCAATCGAGTCCAAGCGATTGATGAAGCTGTGGTTGGATTACCAAATATTCATCGAAGCCGAAGTTCCAAGCAAGCATCAGAACAGATTTGTCCGTTGGCTAAAATGGCAGTGGATGAATTTTATCAGGAGATTTGTTGTGGGACTCAAGTCACCGATAACAGCTTCTGATTTTCATTCTTCAATAATTGAAATTCAATCTCTTTACTTCATAGTTAGACTGAGAGAATTAACGAAACGTATTGTTGAGATAGAATCTGAGCTTCAAACATTAAATGCGAATAAGTTAACAGAAAAGCTATCTTCATTGTCAATGACCATACTTAAGGACAAGCTGTTTGAAAATTATCACAACAGTCAACGGCTTGTTTTAAATGAGGTAAAAGAAATTCGCATACATTCAGAAGAGTTCTGCAAACAATATCCTGTGGTTCTAAGTACCACTTTCTCGTCTCGCACTGCAATTCCAGACTATATTTTTGATTATATCATCATGGATGAGGCCTCGCAGGTAGCAATAGAAACAGGTGCTCTAGCATTGACTTGTGCAAAGAATGCTGTAATAGTGGGCGATACAATGCAATTGCCTAATGTTGTTACGGAAGAGGATAGAATGAAACTGAACGGAATCTTTAATGAATTCCATGTTGCTCAAGGGTATAGTTGTGCTGATTATAGTTTTTTGCAATCTGTGTGTTCGGTTATTCCTGATGTGGAACAAACGCTTTTGAGAGAACATTATCGTTGTCATCCAACAATTATTAATTTCTGTAATCAACGTTTCTATGGTGGCAATCTCCTAATTATGACAGAAGATCACCAGGAAAATGATGTGATGATGGTGATTAGAACCTTGCCTGGTCATCATGAATATAATCATTATAACCAGCGTGAGATTGATGCGGTCAAGAATGAAATATTGCCACAATTGGAGAATTTAGATGATGTTGGAATCATTGCACCGTACAATAATCAGGTTAACCAGTTCAATCAACAAATCCATTCGGTTGAGGCGGCAACAATCCACAAGTATCAGGGTAGAGAAAAGGATGCGATTGTCATGAGTGTCACAGATGATCAGATAACAGAATTTAGTGATGACCCCAACCTAATCAATGTCGCAGTATCACGAGCGAAAAAACGTTTTTGCCTTGTGGTGTCTGGAAATGAGCAGGAACGTAGGGGAGTTGTAAGTGATTTGATTGATTATATTGCGTATAATAATCTCAACGTTATCGACAGTAAAATAAGCTCCATCTTTGATTATTTGTATAGTAAATATACGAAAGAGAGAATGCAATATCTCAAGGGTCACAAGAAAATATCAAAATATGACTCCGAGAATCTCACATTCTCGCTACTGGAGAAGACTTTGTCAGAGTATCCTGAGTTCAATCATTTAGGCGTCTTCTGCCATACCCCTCTTCGGAATGTCATTCGCGATTGGTCATTGTTGAACGAGCAAGAACAAATGTACATTTCGCATTATAGTACGCATCTTGATTTTCTTATCATTAATCACGTGACAAAGAAACCAGTGTTGGCAATTGAAACGGATGGTTATACCTATCATAATGATGAAACGGAACAACATCAGCGAGACCTATTGAAAAATCATATACTCGAAGTTTATAATCTACCTCTACTCAGACTCAAAACTAATGAGAGCGGAGAGAAAGAAAAGATTATATTTTCTTTAAAATCCATCATTAGTTGAAATATTACAATAGAATTGACAGAATAAATTTTAAAACAATAATCAACTATGCAAGAAGAAATGTATGAAAGAAAAAACGGTACGGGAAAGGTTTTTCTCGTGATTCTTATTCTCGTTATTGTGATAGGATTGTTCTGGGCAACGGGAGTAATCCGTCCAAGGAGCAAAAGGAAACAGTTGTTGTAATTGATGATGAAGAAACAACTGCGTCGGATGCCGATTTTACGGTGACAGAAGCAGAATGGCGCGCCCTGAAAAGCGAGGTCAGACAACTGCGACAAGAGGTGGATCAATTGAAATCTGGCAGCAACAAGACAGCAAGCACCAAAACACAAACCACAGCGACTGTTGAATCTACATCTGTACAACCAACAGTGACAACGACGGAGAGTACGGCTTCGTCACAAAATGCTAATGCACTTACGTTGGCAAACTACAATCATGATTGGGTGCAACCTGATGCTACTGTGGCATTGAAAAATAATACAGACCGTACAATCACTCAAGTTACAGGTCGCATGATTTATTATGACATGAACGGGAACATGTTAGATTATCAGGATTTCACAAAGACCGTTACAATAGAACCTGGTATGGTGAAGAATTTCTCTTTGAAGGGCTATGGTCACAAAGATCATTATGCATACTATAAGAGTGATATTGTTCCCACTAATCCCGACCGCAAGTACAAGGTCAAGTTTGAGTTGAAATCTTATAAAACCAATTGAGATTATTAGTCTCGCCATTACTGACACAGATAGTGAGAAAATATGATATACAGTAAAGACAATTTGACCATAGAGGTATCTGAGCATGGTGCGGAGCTGACAAGTCTGCGCAAAAAAGGTCGTGAATACCTGTGGAATGGCGACGCAGCCTACTGGAACCGCCATTCTCCGGTGCTTTTTCCCGTTGTGGGAAAGCCTTACAACAATGAGTTACACATTGACGGGAAAACCTACTCTATGAAGCAACATGGTTTTGCACGTGACAGCGAGTTCGAGCAAGTCGAGTCAAAATGGGGAATCTGTTTCCGTATGAAAGACACCGAACGGCTTGGGGTGTACCCCTATCGCTTCGGTCTTGAGGTGACCTATTCTATTCAAGGTGACAAATTGACGGTGAGTTGGTATGTAGAGAATATGAGTGAGTGTTTAATGTATTACCAGATAGGTGCGCATCCGGCCTTTTTGTTGCCTGACTACAATCCGTTGGACAACACACACGGATATGTGGAATATTTTGATCTTGAAAACCGTCCTGTGGAGCCTCTTCTTATCTCAGAATTGGAAGACGGAAACCGTGTGGCGAGAACTGACGGTGGACATCGTCTTCCCTGCGTGATGCCCATTACAAACGATACTTTTGCACAAGATGCATTGCTGGTAGAAAACAGTCAGATAACGGAAACCACATTGTGCGACAAGCACGGTCGCAAAGTAGTCAGCGTTTACTGCTATGATGCCGATGCATTTGGTATCTGGGCGCCATACAAAGAAGGTTGTCCATTTGTCTGTCTTGAGCCGTGGCAGGGTATTTGCGACAAGAAAGGCTTCGCAGGAGATATCAGCCAAAGAGATGTCATCCGTTGCATTCAACCTGGCGATCACGGACATTTCGTTTATACTATTACCATTTTGAACTAAAATTTATAACAATAGATTATGACCAAAAATCGTGTAATAGGTATAGGAGAAACGGTGTTGGACATCCTGTTCAAGGATGACCAGCCGCAGAAAGCTGTGCCGGGAGGCTCGACATTTAATAGTATCGTCTCGCTTGGACGGGCTGGTGTGCCCTGCATCATGGTGACGGAGGTGGGCGGCGACCATATAGGTGACATCATTTGCCGCTTTCTGGTGGAGAACGGTGTTTCGTCAGAGTTTGTGTGCCGTCACGAAGGGGTTAAATCGCATATCACGCTGGCATTCTTGGACGAGCATAACGATGCACAGTATGTGTTCTACAAGGACCATGCTTCTGTGGCATTGGACGGCAAACTGCCACAAATACAACATGATGATGTGGTGCTTTTCGGCTCCTTCTTCGCCATCAATCCTGCCATTCGTCCTGCGGTCAGCTCTATGTTGCTTAATGCGCGTAAAGCGGGTGCGTGGCTCTATTACGACATCAATTTTCGCAAAACACACATTCCGGATATTCCGGACGTGATGGCGAATATTGAGGAAAACATGCGTCTGGCCGATGTGGTGCGAGGCTCAATGGAGGATTTTGATTATCTGTATGGTCTGCACGATGGTGAGGCCATCTACGAGCGGGTAAGTCGGTTTTGCAGCACGCTGATACTGACCGATGGGGCCCGTTCAATTCGCATCTTTACGCCCGACAGCTGTAAGACCTATCCTGTACAAGCGATAGAGACGGTCAGTACCGTCGGTGCTGGTGACAATTTCAACGCCGGATACATCTACGCCATGATGAAAGGTTCAGAAGACCAGGCCTCACGCATCGAGATGGCGCAACGCTGGAGCCAGGATGTCTGCCGTCAGATTGGCAACAACATCAGCGATGAACTGGTATCATCGTTATCATAAATGTTTTTATTGATGGTGAGAAAAAATTAGTACCTTTGCACTTTCATAATCAAAATTTCAAAGGTTTGAAAAGAGCTCTGTTCATACTATTCATGATTACCGCAGGGATGTTTCCTTTGGCTGCGCAGATGGACTCGTCGTTGACGGAGGATTGGGAGAGTGGCGATTTCACAAGGTTGGCGTGGGAACGTCCGGATGCACAATATCGTTGGGAGGTCACCAGTGAGGGCGCCCACAGTGGTCGTTACTGCGCCCGCAGCGGTAACTATTACACGCTGAATACCGTGTCGGTTTTGCAGTTGGCGGTATATTTGACGGATACTGGCACACTCTCTTATTACCGCAAAGTTTTCTCAGCTGAGGGGAGTGGTTGCTTTCTTTTCTGGCTTGACGGCGAGTTGCGCGAATCGCTGGCAGGGTATGTTGAATGGGGCGAGTTCCAATGTCCTATTTCTACCGGTTTCCACACCCTTAAATTCTGCTATACAAAGAACCAGACGAAAAGCAAAGGCTCCGACTGCGTGTGGATTGATGACATACATTTGCCTAACGGCATCATCGTAACCCCGCCTTCGTCAGACAGCACCTCCACCACTGAAGAGGTGGTGATTTTCGATGATGTCGAAGGACATGAATTTGGTGCGATGAACTCCCCCGGAACGGTGGGGTGGAGTTATATCGACGGTGATGCGGCCCCCACGGCCACCTTCAATCTCCTGAATTTCCCCAACGAAGGGTCTCCGATGGCTTTTGTCGTGTTGGATGACTACCTCCTCGTCGGAAACCAATACAACACAACGGCGCATTCGGGTCACAAATTCTTTGGAAGTCCGTATCATTCTGACAGGGCCAACGACGACTGGATTGTGAGTCCAGAGCTGAATTTCTGCGAGCCTTTTACTTTCTCCTTTTTCGCCCGCAGTTTCGCCGACCGTTTTCCCGATGAGAAATTTGTGGTGGCCTATTCGCTCACCAATGCCACTGCTGCGAGTTTCATCCCCTTGCATTGCGACACATTTACCACGACTGCCGCTTGGACAGAATACTCTTTCATGGTGCCCGCACAGGCCAAGTATGTGGCGGTGCATTGTGTGTCGCACGACCAATATGTGTTCTGCTTGGACGACCTCACCATCCGAGGTCGACGGAACATCGAACAGTCCGGAAACGCATACCGTCATGTGTCAATATCAGAGGAGAGTAACTTGGACCGTAGGCAGGATAGAGACATTAATATGGTGACAGAAATGGTGGATAGCAGAGACATTACCACCAGCCACATGGCTACCACCTTGGAGGAGATGCTGCGCTGGAACAAGTTCCCGACCTACGAGGTGTACACCCAGCTGCTGCAATACTTCCAGGACTCTTTCCCCAATCTCTGCCAGATTGACACCATCCTCGACACTACGCCGCATCCCGACCTGCACCATTCCATTTTTGCTATCCATATCAGCAATACGCTGGGACAGACCACCACCAAGCCGGCCTTCCTATATTCGTCAACGATGCACGGCTGGGAGGTGGTGTGCTATTACACGATGCTACGTCTGGCTGACTATATCCTGAATAACGCTACCACTGATAGCGCTGTGCAGCGGATGCTGGACAATGTAGACCTCTACATCTGCCCGCTCGAGAACCCTGACGGCACCTATCATCTGACCAACGACTTGATACTAAAAGACAACATCCATTCCACCTACCACAACTACAACGATGTGCAACTCAACCGCAATTATCCGTATTTGCCGGGTATAGAGGGATCCGCCAATATTCAACCCGAGACGCAGGCCATCATCGATTGGGTCACACCGATACATTTCGTCATGTCGGTGAATTTCCATTGCGGTGCCGAGATTGTGAACTACCCGTGGGATGCATGGACTACCGCACAGCGCCCCCATGCCGATGCCGACTGGTTCCGCTACACGGGCCAGAACTACGCCTCGCTTTGTCATGCCATCGACACCGCATACCTCTATGGCGATTACCGCGGGCGTTCGGTTATTGAAGGCGCAGACTGGAGCGATGTTGTCGGCAGCCGGCAGGACTATATGACCTACTACCAGCGCTGTCGCGAGGTAACCATAGAGATGAGCTACCAGTCGGTGATTACAGACACCCTTGTGCTGCCCACTTTCTGGGACAAAAGCAAAGATGCGCTGCTGAGCTATGCCACCGAGTGCAGCTACGGTTTCTGGGGGACAGTGACTGATGCCATCACCGGTGAGCCCGTGGAGGCAATGATTAGGGTCGTAGATCACGACTATTTCAATTCCGAGGTGTTCTCACATTTGCCGTTGGGCGTCTATCACCGTCCCATTATGGCCGGTACGTACACTGTTGAGGTTTCCGCTCCCTGCTACCAGACGGCCACCTTCACCGTTACCACTCGCCCGGGGGTAGGCATCAGGCACGATGTGGAACTCATGCCGCAGGTGGGTGAGCCCGTGGCCTTTGACCAGTATATCCTCGCTGGCATGCAGACGACTGTCGTTGCGCTCTCGCAGAATGAGGTATGGTGGTATGATTCAGACACAGCAACCCAGCCTATTGCTATAGGTAATTACTTCGCTACACCTGAGCTTTTCGATACCACAACCTATTATCTTGAAGAGCACTATCAGGACGACACCCTGCTCTGTGTCAGTCCCCGCAGTTCGGTCACCGTCTATGTTATAGACACTACCTCTCTTAATTCAATCTCCGAGATTCAGCATTCAGAATTGAAAATATATCCCAACCCCACCTCAGACCTAGTCAATGTACAGTTGACAATTAATAATGAACAATTCGATGGAATTGATATTCATGTATTGGACGTATATGGCAGATTGTTGGAGGTGGCCAATATGGCGGCTGCACGCGGTGCATCTATACAGACTACGCAAATAGACCTTTCACAATATGCCAAGGGTGTGTACTTCGTTAAAGCGGTGAGTCAGGGGAAGGTTATTGCAGTAAGAAAGGTTGTGAGGGATTAAGAATAGGTAGAACTAATGGTCTGCACGTAACCCTGATGCTGCGTGCGTAGGCAGAGCCGACGGTTGGGGCGTACGGGCTTGTGTGGCTGCATTTACCGTCGGCTTGATTTTTTGGTGACTTTTTGATCACAGCAAAAAGTCACGGAAAAAATGTTATCCCCAATCCGCTGTGTATAAATTTCAGAAAAAAAGACTGAAAAGCTCGATACATCTTTATATATTTGCAAATTACATTTATAGTGTTGTATTATGAGCAAATATCCTGATACTATTGACAAAATCACCAAGGCGAGATTACGTTTTTCGGCGTTCGGCTCGGTGGTGAGCATCGCCCTCACCATGTTTTTTATCGGTACCTTGGCTTTCTTCGCCTTTTTCTCTACCCAGTATATTCACAATCTTTCCAAGAAGATTGAGATGGAAATCCTCTTTTATGCCGATGTGAAAGAGGCCGACATCGTGTCGATGGAGCAGCGCATGAAGATGGAGCCGTTTATCGCCGCCTCGCGCGTGTCTTCCCGTCAGGAGAATACCCAGGAGGCTATCAAAACTATCGGTAACAACTATACCGACATTATCTCCAACCCCATCAACGCTTCTATCATCATCAGTGTGAGTCCCGAATATGCTAATTCCGACTCGTTGCAGCAGATTTCCAAGCGTATTAAACGGGAGCAAATTGTGCAGGATGTGCAGTATCCCGATTTTCTCGTGAAGTCCATCAGCAACAACTTCCGTACCTTGCAGTGGGTGGTGCTGATTATCAGCGCGGTATTCATGCTGATTTCTATGTTGTTGATTGCTAATTCTATACGTTTGCATATTTATGCCAAACGTTTTAATATCAAAAGTATGCTGCTGGTGGGTGCCACCCGCAGTTTTGTGCGCGGTCCCTTTGTGCTGAAAGGCTTGAGCCAGGGTGTATGGGGCGGTGCCATCGCTGTGATCCTGCTGGGCTTGCTGCTCTATCAGGGCAATCTGCTTTTCCCGCAGTTCGTCGATTTCTCACAAATCTTATATGTCTCCCTGATTCTGTTGGCGGTGTTTGTCTTCAGCATTTTCTTTACGGTGATGGTCTCGATTATTTCGGTGAACAGATATATCAGAATCAAGGACGAAAGACTTTATTTATAGCTGGCTTAGCCTAAACTCTTACGTCACTACCCCGGCCTTCGGCCACCCCTTCTAATAGAAGGGGAATTTAAACTCCCTTTGAGTGAAACGAACCACCCCCTTTTAACCACTAAACCCTAAACATTAAACAAATAAAACCCCAAAAGATATGGCACAAGTAAATAACAACCAAAAGACAAAGTTAATCCCTAACCCCTCTGGCAAACAGCCGGTCCGTCAGGATCAGAAACCTCCTTTGTTCAGAAAGACCAATTACATACTGATGATCATCGGTGCGGTGTTGCTGATTATCGGCTATTTCTGCATTGCCGGTGGCGCTGCCGAAAATCCCGAACAGTTTAATCCCGAGGTATTCAACGCCCGCCGTATCGTGGTGGCCCCCATCCTCATCCTTTTGGGTTTGGTGACGGAGATTTTCGCCATCATGTGGCGCCCGAGAGTAAAGGAAAACCAGAATCAGAACGTGGAAAGCGCTGAGTAACCATGAGTTGGTGGGAAGCGTTATTACTGGGTATTCTGCAAGGTTTGACAGAATATTTGCCTGTGAGCAGTAGTGGCCATCTGACCATTGTGCAGGAAATTATGGGACTGCAAATTTCCGATGCCGCCAAGCTCGAATTTGATGTCATTGTGCATGTTGCCACTGTGCTCAGCACCATTGTGATTTTGTGGAAAGAAATCGAAGGACTGTTCAAGGGCACTTTCACTACGCTCCAGTGGAACGAGGAAAAAAACTATGTGGCCAAGATTCTGGTCTCCATGATTCCCGTGTTCATTGTGGGCATGTTTTTCAAGGATTATGTGGAGGCGATTTTCGGCAGTGGCTTGACGATTGTGGGCTGCTGTTTGCTGGTCACGGCTTTGCTGTTGGCTTTCTCTTATTTTGCCAAACCGCGTCAGCGTGAAGACATCTCATACGGCCATGCCTTTGTTATCGGTATTGCGCAGGCTGTGGCGGTATTGCCCGGTTTGTCACGTTCGGGTTCCACCATTGCCACTGGCTTGCTGCTGGGCGACAAAAAGGAAAAGCTGGCTCAGTTCTCTTTCCTCATGGTGATTATCCCGATTCTGGGCGAGGCATTTCTCGACACCATCAAGTTTGTGAAAGACCCGTCGCTGATTCAGAACGGAGTAGGCGCCATTGCGCTTGTCATCGGTTTTCTGGCCGCTTTCATTTCCGGCTGCTTCGCCTGCAAGTTCATGATCAGCATTGTGAAGAAGGGCAAATTGATTTGGTTTGCTGTATACTGCGCGATAGTTGGCGCAGCCGTGTTAATCTATAGTTTATGCTAAATCATAAAGTCATTCATGAGGCACAGTTTGAACTCCCTGATATAGAGATCAATCCAGAGGGTGATGTGCTTCTTGTGGACAAGCCGTACCGCTGTACTTCTTTTGACGTGGTGGGCAAGGTGCGTCAGTATATCAAGAGAAAATACCAGCAAAAAGTGAAAGTGGGCCATGCGGGCACCCTCGACCCCTTGGCCAGCGGTTTGCTGATTATCTGTGTGGGAAAGTTCACCAAGCAAATTGACAATTACCAGGCGCAGGAAAAGGAATATACCGGCACCATCCGTCTGGGTGCTACCACCCCGAGTTTTGACCTTGAGAAGCCCATCGATGCGGAATATCCATACGAGCATATCACGGCCGAGACGGTGGAGGAGGTGAGACAGAAGTTTTTGGGCGATATTGAGCAGGTGCCGCCTCAGTTTTCGGCTATCCGTATGGGAGGCCGCCGTGCCTATGAAATGGCTCGTGAGGGAGAGGAAGCTCCCATCCTGCCCCGACAGATTTCCATCCCCACTTTTGAAATAACCCGCTTTGAGTTGCCGGATGTTGACTTCAGGATTGTATGTTCCAAAGGCACTTATATCCGCTCCATAGCCCGTGATTTTGGGGTGGAACTGGAATCTGGTGCCCATCTTACCGCCTTGCGTCGTACTCGTATCGGGGAATTCAGAGTGGAGAACGCCATACAGTTGACAATGAATAATTGATAATTGACAATTGACAGTTAAGAATTCAAAATTCAAAATTCAAAATCCTGTAATCCATCATCCATAACCTCCTAACCTTTCTAACCTTCTAACCGTGTAACCTTAAAACCAAGAACCATGACAAAAACCAATACCATCATCCTCTTCTGCCTTTGTTTGGCTGTTGTATTCACCTCTTGTCGCCCGAAAAGCCAGCAGGATACGGAATACGATAACAATGATCCGATGACCTACACAACGTCTATTATCGCTGATACCATTCTGGCGGATATTCGTGACCAGTCGGACTTGTATCCTGTAAGCGATGATTTTCTCGAGGATTTCATGGAGAGAGTCTCTGAATATGAGGGCAAACACATTACCATTGCTACCAAACTGCCGGTGGAGTGGGGTATTTCCTGTGTGGAGCGTCTGCCGGAAGGCCGCGAACTATGGCTGCTGCGCTCTGTGGACCGCGAATGGGCTTATCTGGTTATCACTTCTGGTTTTGGTACCCAGCGTATACTTGACATGGTACCAGTGGCCTTGAATCTGGCACAGCAAGACAATGATGTGCTGGAAACAGAAATCTGGGAGACCTATCGCGAATCTGACGGCTCTTTTATTGTTCATAAAAACTACGAGTGGATTAAGAATCTGGACACGAATGCCACCCAGAGCGATATCAACGAGTATCAGCGCCATTCTTATTTTGTGGACCGATATGCCATCAATGATCTGTGCCGTTTTGAGTGTACCGAAGTCAACGATTCAGTTCCAGAATACAGTGCGGTGGTGTTTTTCTATAAAGAAAACGTGAAACCCGACGAATGGGACGATGTCATTGAGATGTTGCAGGCATTTTGCGAGGACCGCAATGTGTATTATGAAGAGGTGAAAACGGGTTTTGGCGATGTGGCTGTACACGACTTTACCCTCAACGAAGTGACTCACGTGGATATGTTGCCTTATATTCAAGACCTGCCTGCTGGTATGGTGATGTTTAAAAAAGGCGAAACTCCCAAAGCGGTGCGCTTCGGGAGTTTCGAGAGAATGCAGATTGAAATCAAACGTTATTTCAAAATGTTGTCATTGTAAATATCCTGTAGAGACGCACGGCTGTGCGTCTCTACAATGATATATCCGCATTATTTCTTCATTGTTTCAGGATAGAGGTAAACCTTCACATAGTTGTTGATATCGAAATTCTCTTTCATGAATTTCACGATATCGTCGATGCTTACGCTGTTTACTCTGTCAACATAGGTATTGATGCTGTTGATGTCTTCGCCAGAGTAATACTTGCCGGCGATGTAGCTCAACCACATATTGTTGGTGGTCAGTGAAGTCTCGTGCTCGTTGATCATCTGTTTCTTCACTTTTTCCAAAGTCTCTGCTGAGGGTCCTTGTTCGGTGAATTCTTTCAGAATGTTGAACACTGCATCAGATAATTTGTCGGTATTATCGGGTGAGCAGCTGAACATGATCATCATGCTGTAAGAGGGTTTGGGTTCTTTGTCGGCACCCATCTGCAACATCGGGGAATATACGCCACCCATCTTTTCACGGATAACGTTAATCAGCTCAATCTGTAAAGCCTCGTTGATTTCATTCACAATCATGGTGTTCTTGGGAGTCCATTCCATATCGTGATCGAAAGCGATACCAACCCAACTCTGCTCTTCGGTACCGGCGTATACGTTTTCGTTAACTTGATTGTTGGGGAAACCTTTAATCACTTCATATTTCGGTTGTTCTCTCTCGCTGGTAGTTTGCAGTGAGCCTAAGTAAAGCTCAATGTATTCTTTGATTTGTTGCTCATCAAAATTACCCACGAAGGTGAACACGAAGTCGGCGGGGTTGGCGAAACGCTGCTGATACAGTTGGAAAGCTCTTGTATAGTCGGCAGCTTTAACATCTTCTTCTGTTAACAGAGCCTTCTGGTATGGATCGTTCTGAGTGGTGATATCCATGAAGCCTAACATAAACTTGTACATGGGGTTGGCACTGATCATCTTGATCTGCTCAAGATATTCGCTGGTTACCAATTCAGCAACAGAGGGATCTTGTCTCGGGCTGGTGAAGAATGCATGGATGTACTGGAAGAAGAATTCCATGTCTTTGGGAGTGGAAGAGCCGCTGAGTCCTTCGCTGAAAGTGCTGATAAAAGGACTTACGCCCACTTTTTTGCCTTTCATTTTCTTTTCCAAAGAAGAGTAGTCCAAATCGGAAATACCGGCACGGTCCACAAAGTCGCATGCAAAATGCAGAGCGGGAAGGTCGCATTCATAGTAAAGGCTCATACCACCCTTGCTGCGGGCTGAGAACAGAATCTGGTCGTTTTTGAAATCAGTTTTCTTCAGTACCACAGTAATGCCGTTGTTCAGGGTCAGTTCTTGGGCACCGATTTCGGCGATTTCTTTGGTGTTGATGATGCTACCGGCCTTGAGTTGGTCTTTCTCCACCACTTCTTTGTCTTTGTATGTGTCAACGTAGGGTTCCACATGTTTGTTGCCAGGGTTGGTAACGGCAGCCAGAACTTCTTTTTCAGTGGGAACTTTCACGCCTTCTTTTTCGGGAGCCATTACGATAGCTACCAAATTCTCGTCGGTAATCCATTGTTTAGCCAAAACGTTGATTTCGTCCAAAGTAATGTCTTCCAGATATTTCTTGGCATAGTTGAATTCTCTCTTGGCACCAGGAATCGGGTCTTGATGCAGGTAGTTGGCCACATATTCGGTGGCGAATCTTGAAGATTCGGTTTTCTTCACCTCGTTGGCGGCGGTTTCATACAGGTTCAGCAGTTCTTCCTTGGCACGATTCAACTCGGTTTGCAGGAAACCATACTGAAGCACTCTTTGGTCTTCACGCATCAGTGATTCGATGCTTTCGAGGATTTTGCCCTCTTTGCATGAAATCTGGCAACCATAAACATCGGTGTTGCCAATCAGTCCGCTATAGCCGCAGCTGGCGCTCAGGAAGGGGCAGCCTGACTTCTGGGTCATCTCGCTCAAACGTGAGTCATACATGGTGTTGTAGAGTTCGTATTTCAGATTGGTGCGGTAGTCGCCCACAGTCTTCATCACAAAATGGGGGAGTTTGCGGAGTACCATCACAGTATTGCCCATAGCTTCTTTGTCGGTAGCCACGCAAGCAAGAGGTTCCTTGTTGGGCTGAATGTTGTTAGGTTCTTTGGTGCGCGGGTTCTTCACAGGTTTAATCTTGCTGAACTGCTTGATAATCTGTTTCTCAACAGCATCAACATCAATGTCACCTACTACAATAACAGCCTGCAAATCAGGACGATACCAATCATGATAGAAATCTTTGATGGTTTGGTGTTTGAAGCCCTGGATGACCTCGATCAAACCGATGGGCAGACGTTCGGCATAGCGAGAGCCTTTGAAGAGAACGGGGAACCATTTCTTCTGCATTCTGTCGCTGGCACCCAAGCCCATACGCCACTCTTCAGAGATGACGCCTCTTTCGGCTTCGATTTCATCGCCGTCAAACAACATGCCGTTGGCCCAGCCGTTCAGAATGTCCAAACCCATCTGCAGATGGTCAATGGGCAGGGTGAGCATGTACACTGTTTCGTCAAAAGAGGTGTAAGCGTTGGTGTGGTGACCGAAAGCAACACCAACTTTCTGCAGTTCGCTGGTCATGGTGTTGTGCGGAAAACCCTTGATACCGTTGAAAGCCATGTGCTCGGTGAAGTGGGCGAGACCTCTCTGGTCTTCATTCTCCTGACAAGAACCGGCGTTGACTGCCAGACGGAGTTCCACACGGTTCTCGGGTTTTTTGTTGGCACGGATGTAGTAAGTCATACCGTTGTCCAATTTTCCGATTTTCACGTTCGGGTCGGGATTGATGGGAGCACTCAAATCCTGGGCAAATACCATACCCATGGAAAAAATCAGTACCATCAATGCTGAGAATAATTTTTTCATTTGGATTTAATTTTTTGGTTGATAATATGTTAGTTAAAATATATTCATTAGTTATAAAGAGGGTGCAAAGATAATGTTTTTTTTTAATTTTTATTCGTTTAGACGTTAAGAAGTTAAGACATGCACTGCGTGCATTCGTTAAGATAAACTCGTCTCCACGTCTTAACGCCTCCACGTCTTAACGTTTACTCCTCTATCTGCTGGATAATAGCATTGCAGTTGTCGATAACCTTGCGGTACATTTTCAAAGCGATGAAGAAACCGATGAGGGCTCCGAAGGCGACAGCGCCAGCCATGAATTGCCAGGGTGCTCCTGTCATCTGTATGACTTCATAGCAGAACCATACACACCATGCGATAACCAAAGGCAACTCAATCAAAGTGCTCCATTGATAGCGTTTTTTCAGTGTCTTCATTTTGTTGGCTACGGTGCGCATGTCCTCACTCATCAGTTGACGCTCATTAACTTGTTTATGGATAATCCAGGTGGCAATAGCGTCGACCGCCATGAACACAATGGTGGTGATGATGAAGGCGGTAGAGAGTGTATTGAAACACAGCGGAAACCACAGCACCATGCAGATAGCGACAGCTATGCTGATCCATCCCTGGCGGTTGATGGTGGATACACGTGACCTCATGGTTTCACGCATCAGTTCTTCGTTGACGATGGTTTCCTGCTCCAGTTTTTTGCGGAGCAAATCCATTTGGGAACGCAAAGTTTCCAATTCCTGTTGTTCGGTTATTGTATTTTCGTTTTCCATGATTTTTGGTTTTAAGCGTGAGACATCTTGATTAACTGTTGTTTGATTCTGACCAGCTTGACACTTACATTCTTGACACTGATGCCTACGATGGCGGCAATCTCGTCGTAGCTGAGGTTCTCCAGCCACAGAAGGACAATGGCGCGGTCCACCAAGTTCAATTGGTTGATACGCTGGTACAGCATCCGGATTTGCTGACTGTCGTCGTCATCATCGGTGAACAAGTTACCTGCCATCTCCAAGGGAATTTTCTCCCCTTGGCGTTTTTTCTTTCGATCAAAGGAGATACAGGTGTTCAATGCCACCTTCCAAATCCAGCTGCTAACGGCGGAATCCCCTCTGAAATCCCCGAAGCCTTTCCAAAGGTTGATGAGCACCTCCTGAAAGAGATCGTTCACCTCATCCTCGTCTTTGGAGAACATGTAGCAAACCGTGTAGATGGTGCTTTTGTGCCTCTTGACGATCTGCTCAAATTCTTGTTCTGTTTGTTTCATTGTTTTGAATGTTTTGTGTCGGTGTTCAGCATCAAATTCAACCATTAGACGCAGAAACTTGTGGAAAACTACACCTTATCTCGAAATAATTTCATCCATAGGGATGTCGTTTTCTTCAACAGGCACATTATCAATGAGTTGGAAATCAAAACAGATGCCGATTTTTTTGACGGAACGATGATGGCAGAGGAAACGGTCGTAGTAGCCTTTGCCTCTTCCCAGGCGGTTGCCATGGCAGTCAAAAGCCACTCCCGGAACCACAATGAGATCGAAATCTCCGGTGTAGGTCTCATTCTGCGGTTCCAGAATGTTGAAATCGCCTACGGCAAATCCGGTATTTGCCGCAAGTTCCACGGGAATGATGTCATCGCCTACCACGGTAGGCAGGATGATGCGTTTTTGCAGTCTCCATTTTTCGATGAAAGCTTGTGTCTGCACCTCATCGGGCAGCGAGCTGTACAACATGATTTTCTGCGCTTTGATGAAGTCGGGATGTTGCTCCAGTTTGCGCATAATTAATTCCGACTGGGCGTCTAATTCTTCCAAAGTATGCTGTCTCTTCAGAGCCTTGATGTTTTTTCGTAAATCTGTTTTTGAAATCATAATCTGATATTTTTTGCAAAAATACCCAAATTTTAATTAGCAAATTAGCCAATTTGTAAATTAGCAAATTATCTCATTTGCTAATTAACTAATATGCAAATTTTTCATTGGCACATTAACTAATTTGCTAATTTGCTAATTATCCCTTATTTTTGCAAAAAAATTCGCACTATGAAAAAATCACTTTTTTTACTCGTATTATTGGCTGTTTCTTTTACGGCTTGCAAGAAAAAACCGGTCACTCCGGATAACACCACTATAGATTTAAATGGTTTGTATATTCTGAATGAGGGTGTTTGGGAACATAACAATAGCTCGATATCTTACTATAATTTGGATAACAATACTTGTACCGCCGATATTTTCACTTCGGTGAACAACCGCGGTTTGGGCGACACAGGCAACGATCTGCAACGCTACGGCTCCAAGCTATATTGCGTGGTGAATACTTCGGAAAATGTGCAAGTGATGGACTTGTATACGGCCAAAGTTGTGGGCACGGTGCCGTTGGTGGGCAAATCGCCCCGCAGAATCTGTTTCGATGGACCGAAAGCATACGTGAGTTGCTTCGACGGTACGGTGGTGCGCATTGATACCGCATCACTGGTGGTGGAGGCAACGGTGGCAGTGGGGCCAAATCCAGAGGGTGTTTGCATTACTAATGGCAAACTCTATGTGGCCAACACCGGTGGTTATAATGCTCCGAACTACGGAACTACCGTTTCGGTGATTGACTTGGCTGCTTTTTCAGTAGTGAAAAATATCAGTGTGATAGAGAATCCCAATCGACTGTTTCTGGCTCCCAATCAGCAGGATATCTATTTGATTTCCAATGGAAATTACTATGATATAAGTCCCCGTCTCCAGAAAATCAGCACTGCTACGGATGAAGTGGTGCGGACTTTCGATTTTGATATCACAAACATGGCTTTTTATGGTAACAAGGCATATCTGTATTCTTACAATTATAGTACAGAGGCTTATACTATCCAGGTTATGGATTTGTCTTCAGAAATGATTGTGAATGAACAGTTTATCTCTGATAACACAAGCTTGAATACTCCATACGGTATTGCGGTCAATCCCAGAAACGGGGATGTTTATGTGACCGATGCGCATAACTATACTGTGAATGGTGATGTGTATTGTTTCGGGCAGGATGGCAAAAAGAAATTTTCTTTCGAGGTGGGGGTCAATCCGTCAGGGATGGTGTTTTTGAATTAAGAATTCAAAATTCAGAATTCAGAATTCAAGAATTATTAGGGTAATTCTGAATTTTGAACTTTGAATTTTGAAATTTTTTCTTTGCAATCCCGTATCCATATCAAATTTTTTTGTATCTTTGCAGGTTGTATTATTGAAATAAATTACGGCCTATGAAAAAGATATTTACCCTGATATTGATGTTGTCAACAGTGCTTACTTATGCCCAGTCTTTGACTTTGACATACGAGGGCAATCCCGTCAACACTGGTGATACTATAGAAGTTGTTGTTCCACAGTTAAATGTGACGTCAGATTATTTTTTGGATCTGTCTAATGTGAGCGACAATGATGTTACAGTGATTGTATACAAGAATGAATTGGAAATGGCGGAGGAATCTTCAGCGTTATTTTGTGTTGGGGGATTATGCTATACATCTTCTTCTATGTCCTCTATTCCTTTTTTGGTTGCGGCACACACCACGTTGGCACACCCTCACAGTGATGCTTTCCATTTGACATACACAACAACTGCTGTGGGAACCTCATACGTGATGTTTACTTTTGCCAATTATGAGAATATCGACGATTGTGTGGCTGTGACTTTTAAGCTGGTTTACGATCCCAGTGGCGTTGAAACAGCACCTGTAGCCAATAAGTTACGTGCTTTTCCGAACCCTGCATCCGACAATGTGACGGTGGAATACGCTATTTCTGGCAATCCTGGCAAGACCCAGCTGGTCCTCAAAAATATGTTAGGGGCAACATTGTATACCAGAGCGTTGGATGTGAATGCCTCTAAAGTCAAGGTGGATGTTTCTGAATATCCTGCAGGAATTTATTTCTATTCCATTGAGATAGACGGAAGACCGATGGTGACCAAGAAATTGTTGGTGAAATAGCGTGTTGATGATCCGCTGTTGCAAAGCTTAAGCGGAGTGCTATGAAGGAAATTAACGGCGATAGCTTTGATTTTTCTACTGTCTCTTTTGTCGATGGCAATTGGGCTACTTTGATTATTGCTCTTGAATTGCTACTGTTGACGATCAATGCGGTGGTGAACCGCCGCAATTTGATACTGTCCATCCAGAGTTTGTATTCAAAACGCGCATTTTCCCAGGTGTCAAAAGAGGGAAAATTCTTTAGCGATGGCACTTTTATTTTTTCGCTGCCTTTTATCTTGTTGACCTGGTCGTTGAGTACCCTGCAACTGTGTTCTTATTATTTCCCGCATTTTTTTGAGCAGTTGACCTATATGCGCTTTTTCGGCCTTGTGATTGGCGCTATTGCTGTCTTTTTCTTGATAAAACTGTTGGTTAATTTGTTCCTGTTCGAGTTTTTTGAGTGTTCAGAAAAAAGATATGATTTTCATGTGACGGCATTTTCATTCTTTCTGAATTGTTCCCTTGCCCTGATGTTGGGCCAAACAGTGGTTCAATATACAAATTTTTATGCCATTTACATAGTTATTGCATTGATTATTAGTGGACTTTTTATATTAAAAATTTATAAGGACTTCATTTTAAAATCAAAACGGGTCAATTTATTCCAATTTTTTATGTACTTTTGCACGCTCGAAATTTTACCTTGTTTGGTGATTGTGAAATTGCTGTATATGTTTGGAAATAAGGGATTTTGAGTAGAATTTAATTAATCCGTTGATTGCAGATGAAAGTCAAAAACATCCTAATTTCGCAGAATGCACCCGTAGATTTTGAAAAATCTCCGTATGCAGAATTGAAGAGAAAATATAGCATCAATATTGATTTCTATAAGTTTTTCAAATTGGAAGCCATCACTGGCATGGAATTCCGTCAGACTAAGGTCAACATCCTCAGTCACACCGCGATTGTCTTTTCCAGCCAGGTCACTATTGATTATTTCTTCCATCTGGCACAGGAGTTGCGAGTGGAAATTCCCGAGTCCATGAAATATTTCTGTACAACGGAAAGTATTGCGCATTATCTGCAAAAATATATCCAGTTCAGGAAACGGAAGATTTTCTTCCCGAAAAGTACCATGACCAATGGCATTTTTGACCTTTTTGCCAAGAACAAGGAACTGAGTTATCTGATTCCTTGCTCTTCCGATTCGCAAGGTAGCAAGTTCGATGAATATTTTGATCAGAATGAGATCGAATATCAGCATGCTGTCGTATTCAAGACAGTGCCGGCAGAGGTGAAGAATGATATCGATATTACCAAGTATGATATGGTGGTGCTCTTTAGTCCGGTTGGCGTTCAATCATTGAAATATAATTTCCCTGATTTCAAGCAGGATGAGAATTTCGCTATCGGAGCTCTCGGCCCCGCAGTCATATCCGCATTGGAGCAAGAAGGCTTTACGGTGAATGTGAAGGCTCCTACCAAAGAGGCTCCGTCCATCACCACCGCCATGGATTTATTCTTGAAGGATCATGCAACCCGGAGAAGATAAGTCTGTTTCGTTCTCCTTCCCTAAAAAAGAGCGGCTCTGTTCCCGCCTGCAATTGGAACAGCTCCTTTCGCTCAAACAGTCCGTTTTTTCTTATCCGCTGAAATGCTATTTTCAGCATTTGCCATTTTCGGAAGAGAATCCTGTCTCGAAGATGGCCGTCAGCGTGCCCAAGAAATTGGAGAAAACCGCCGTGGGTAGAAATAAGATCAAAAGATGGGTGAGAGAAGCATATAGATTAAATAAGCATCTGTTATACAATGAATTAAATAAAAAAGGCATAGTGGTGAACATGCTTTTTGTATGCGTGGGCAAGGAGAAATTGTCGTTTGCGATGATTGAAAAGGCGGTGGTGGAGATATTGCATGCAATCCCTTGTAGAGACGGGGCGCGCCCCGTCTCTACAAACCTCTGATATAATGTAGCTATGTGACGTGCCAAAATGATCAAATGATTCCCGTGATAAATTGTAGAGACGTGCCATGACGCGTCTCTACGTACCAATGAAATTATGATATCATTCCTGAAGAAACTCTGGTTCTGTTTTTGCAAAGGCTTGGCGGCCATCATGATTGGCATGATAAAGCTTTACCAGATTACGCTGTCACCGCTGATAGGCCGGCAATGCCGCTATCTGCCCACCTGCTCCAACTATGGACTGGAAGCCATCCGCAAGTACGGTCCTTTCAAAGGCGGCTGGCTCACTTTGAAACGGGTACTGTCATGTAATCCCTGGGGCGGCAGTGGTTATGATCCGGTCCCCTGATAGTTGACAGTTGACAGTTGATAATTGATAGTTGGATTTAATTCAAAATTCAAAGTTCAAAATTCAAAATTCAAAACTAACTCCTATCCACTAATTCCTATTCCCTGATATCATTAGCACATTAGCACATTGGCACATTGAAACATTAACTAATTTGCTAATTTACAAATTTGCTCATTATTCGTGTCGTTTTTTTTTGTACTTTTGCAAACTTTTTTTCGAGAGGGTGAAGTTGCTTTTTTTTTGAAGGAAGAGAGTATAATTCAGTCAATATAAATCACTTGTAATGAGACAATTAAACATTACTAAACAAGTTACCAACAGAGAGACCGCCTCGTTGGACAAGTATCTGCATGATATCGGAAAAGTTGAACTAATTACCGCCGAAGAGGAAGTTGAGTTGGCTCGAAAGATTAAAAACGGAGACCAGGCCGCTTTGGAGAAACTGACCAAAGCCAACCTGCGTTTCGTGGTTTCTGTGGCAAAACAGTACCAAAACCAGGGTTTGAACCTGCCTGACTTGATCAATGAGGGTAACCTCGGTCTGATCAAAGCAGCCCAGCGTTTCGACGAGACCCGTGGTTTCAAATTCATCTCCTACGCTGTGTGGTGGATTCGCCAGTCTATCCTGCAGGCACTGGCAGAACAGTCACGTATCGTGCGTCTGCCGCTGAACAAAATCGGCACCATCAACAAAATCAACAAGGCTTACGCTTATCTGGAACAGGAATTGGAGCGCGAACCGAGAGCTGACGAAATTGCCAAGATGCTCGACATCACCGAGGCTGAGGTGAGAGATTCTCTCCGCAACTCTTCACGCCACCTGTCCATGGATGCTTCCCTGACCCAGGATGAGGACAACAACATGTACGATGTGTTGAAATCCGAGGATTCTCCCACTCCTGACAAGGGCTTGTTGTACGAATCCCTGAAAACAGAGGTCAACCGTGTGATTGCCACGTTGCCGCAGCGCGAAGCCGACATTCTGAAACTGTATTTCGGTCTCGACAGCAAGCATCCCATGACCCTCGAGGAAATCGGCGAGAAGTTTGATTTGACCCGTGAGCGTGTGCGCCAAATCAAGGAGAAGGCTCTGAGAAGACTGAAACATACGTCAAAATGTAAGATTTTGAAATCTTATTTAGGATAATTGATTGATAATAAGAAAAATAATATAGCTATGAAGCGAACCAAAGTGATCGATTTGCTCAAACGTCCCGAGGAAACGGGTTTGGGAAACAAAGTGTGTGTGAAAGGCTGGGTGAGAACCAAGCGTGGCAACAACAGCGTGGCCTTTATCGCCATCAACGACGGCTCTATCGTGAGCAACATTCAGGTGGTGGCCGATCCGACCCAATTTGACGAAGCGCTGATGAAACAGATTACCACGGGTTCCTGCCTCTGTGTGACAGGTACTTTGGTAGAGTCTCAGGGCAAGGGCCAGACTGTGGAGATACAGGCTGACACCATCGAGGTGTATGGCACCGCCGATCCCGAAGTGTATCCTTTGCAGAAAAAGGGTCACACCATGGAGTTCCTGCGTGGAATCGCCCACCTGCGTCCCCGTACCAATTACTTTGGCTGCGTGTTGCGTCTTCGTCACGCTATGGCGTTCGCTATCCACAAATTCTTCAATGACAAGGGTTTCTTCTATTTGCATACCCCGCTCATCACTGCTTCTGATGCGGAAGGTGCCGGCGAGATGTTCAATGTCACCACTTTCGACCTGAACAATATTCCTCGCACTGAGGATGGTCAGGTGGATTTCAAGAAGGATTTCTTTGGAAAACATACTAATTTGACGGTTTCCGGTCAGCTGGAAGGCGAGCTCGGTGCTTTGGCTTTGGGTTCTATCTATACCTTTGGTCCGACTTTCCGCGCTGAGAACAGCAACACTCCTCGCCACCTGGCCGAATTCTGGATGATTGAACCCGAAATGGCTTTCTACGACATTACCGACAACATGGATTTGGCCGAAGAGTTCATCAAATATCTGGTCAAATATGCATTGGATCACAATATGGACGATCTGCGCTTCCTCAACGATATGTTCGACAAGGGTCTGATTGAGCGTCTGGAATCCGTGCTGAAGGAAGATTTTGTCCGTTTGGACTATACCTCCGCTATTGACATTCTGCTGAAAGCTAACAAGAAATTCGATTATCCGGTTTCTTGGGGTATTGACTTGCAGTCTGAGCACGAGCGTTATTTGGTGGAAAACCACTTCAAACGTCCGGTGATTCTGACCGATTATCCGAAGGACATCAAGGCTTTCTATATGAAGCAGAATGATGATGGCAAGACTGTTCGCGCTATGGATGTGTTGTTCCCGACTATCGGTGAAATCATCGGTGGCTCAGAACGTGAGGCTGATTATCAGAAATTGCTGAACCGTGTGCACGAGTTAGGCATGACGGAAGAACAGTACTGGTGGTATTTCGAAACCCGCAAGTTCGGTTCCGCACCGCACTCAGGTTTCGGTCTGGGCTTTGAGCGTCTGTTGCTCTTCGTCACTGGTATGACCAATATCCGCGACGTGATTCCCTTCCCGAGAACCCCGCAAAATGCCGAATTCTAATGTTTTTTTCCATGATTGGAAAAAATAAAATATCATCCATCACCCGCTTGCATCAGAAGAAATTCAGAGATGAAAGCGGGTTGTTTTTGGTGGAAGGCATCAAGTCTGTGGGTGACTTGCTGCGCTCTTCTTTCAAGGTGGAGGAAGTGCTGGCAACTGACGTATGGGTAGGAGAACATGAAAACGAAGTGCCTGCAACTGCTCAGTTGACGTTGGTAACCCCTGCTGAGATGGAACGCCTCAGCGCATGGAAAACGCCCCAGCCGGTGATGGCGGTGACGAGGATTCCGCATCATAATATTGCCGACATACGGCAAGATCAGCCGCTGCTGATATTGGACGATTTGCGTGACCCCGGCAATATGGGCACGATTATCCGTACTGCCGACTGGTTTGGTATCCGTCAGTTGGTATGTTCCCAAACTACGGTGGAATTGTATAATCCCAAAGTGATTCAGGCTACGATGGGCTCTTTTACCAGAGTGAAAGTGTATTATACTGATTTAGAATATTTTATTGATAACATTCTGAAAGAAAGAAGGGTGTTGGGCGCTTTTTTGGAGGGAACCCCTGTTCAGCATTTCGATTTCCATCCTTCCGATGTGATTGTCATCGGCAATGAAGCCAACGGCATTACGGAAGCTGTTGCCCGAAAAATCAATGCCAAAATATTAATTGACAGTCCTGTGAAATCCGCCGACAAGGCAGAGTCGCTCAATGCCTCCATTGCGGCCGCCATTATGATGTATCAATATCAGATTTCGTTGAATTGTTGAGTTGTTGAATTGTTGAATTGTTGAGTTGTTGATATCCCTTCTTCTAGATTCGACGAAGGAACGAGCCAAAATTAATTCCCCTTCTATTAGAAGGGGTGCCCGAAGGGCGGGGTAGTGACGCAAGTATTACGGCGAAGCCGTACCGTAAGGAAGTGAAGGAGGCGTAGCCTCCAGCGGGTGCCCGAAGGTCATACCAATAAAATTCCCCTTCTATTAGAAGGGGTGCCCGAAGGGCGGGGTAGTGATTAAAGTAATAAAACAATACAACCTCCGTTATAAATAATAAATTGATGACGATGAAAGCTGCAAGAATATTAATATATGTATTGGCAATAACGGTGTTGTTCTCCGCCTGCAAGACCTCGAAACGCATGCAGCGCAAGGGACAGAAAGCGCAGACCGAAAAGGTGGCGAAGCCTTCTGAAAAACCCGAGGAAGCAGTAGTGCCTGCAAATCCCAAACCCAAAACACCGGCAAAACCCAAGCCTTCGGCATCTTATAATTGGGTAAGTTATCGTGGTCCAGCTGAAATTGTTTTCGACGGGAAGAAGTACCAATGCAATTATTATTTGGTCAACCGAACCGACAGTATCCTATATTTGAATCTCAATTTCATGGGCATTGAGATAGCCCGTTTGGTGGCCACCCCCAAGGAGGTGATTTTTGTCAATAAACTGTCGAGCGAGTATTATCAGGGCGATTACAGCTTTGTGGAGAAATATCTGAAGGCGAAAGCCGATTTTTATACCTTGCAGGCGGTTTTCAATGGTAACGAGGCCAAACTCAGGGCATATGGCGATTTCAGTTTCAACTACCATTCATACATCAACCCCACTGACCAGCAGCCGTTTTTCGACAGCTTCAGCATCAGCATGAATGGCGGTCAGCGCAAGCTTGATGCCCAGGTGAAAAACCTGAAATTCAACACCCCCGGCCCTACGGGCATCAAAATCCCTGAAGGGTATAGGGAGATGAAACTGTAATTTACACACAAAAAGCACACAAAGGACGCACAATAGAAAAATTTATTGTATTTTTGCAAATCCATAATCAACAATAGCAAGGAACGGATATGGAAGGTGTTTTCAATTTTGATAAAGCTATCAATGCTGTGCTTTACATTGTGAAGCATCTGAAAAGGGCTGATTTTCACAAGGTATTCAAAATTCTGTATTTCTCGGATAGGAACATGTTATCTATGTCAGGAATGATGATTACAGGGGATACATACATTGCGATGAACGATGGTCCTGTGCCGTCTAATATGTACGACATTCTGAAATCGGTACGAGGAGACGGATATTTCAAAGATTTGGCAAATCTAGCTGCATACGTCGCTGTTGAAAATTGGGATATTGTCGTGGCAAAAAAAGAACCAGATATGGGGCAGCTTTCACGAATGGATATCAAGGTTCTTGACGACAGCATTCAACAGTATGGTGATTTGTCGTGGGACGAAATCCGTGAGAAATCACACGATTATGCATGGCGCAGCACAACCCTTAACCGTCCGATGTCCATACAAAACATGATGTTGGAGACGGGATGTGACGATGGTTTCATCCAATATGTGAAAGAAGAAATGAAGCTGGAAAAGATGTTGTACCAGAATTAACCATGAGTGTTGATATTCCCCAAGACATTCTCAAAAAATCATTTTTTTCATCCCTAAAACTGGGTGATGTGTTCTTGAAGAACTTTGAGGGAATTGATCATCAGAAATTTTTCATTGTAGCTGGAATGACTGACGACAAACTGACAGTATGCAGTGTGTTCATCAATTCAAACATACATCCTTCTTTGTATAACAAGCAACTGATACTGAACGCTCAGGTTCCTTTGAAAAAAAACGACAACACTTTCCTTTCTCACGATTCGTTTGCCAATTGTTCCCATACGTTTGTGTTAGACGCAGATTTGATAATCAACGAAATTCTTTCTGGACAATGCAAAGTGATAGGGAATATAGCCCCCAATGATTTAAGAAATGTCCGTTGTACAATTGTAAATTCGGGGTTCTTGAAGCAGGAAGATGAGGAACTGTTTTTCAAGGATTTACTTTCCCACTGAAAACAGTTGTTCCAAATCAGAAATTTCCGTTTTAAACATATGACAAATTGCATGAAATAGGACTGAGCAGCTTGCGCAGCTCATATTCCAGCTTGGCGGCGGCGAACTTGGCGGTAGTGCAACGGAAATGGCGTATCAGGGCACTGTTTTTGGTGTGCCTGTCCAATATCGCCACTCCCTCCGAGTAGTCCTTGCCGCCGGCCAGCCATTGCAAAATGTCTTCCATATCCTTGTCTTTTGGGGCAAAGATAGGGGGTTATAAACGGAAAATATAGGACAGGAAAAAGAAAAACACGGTCGTGCTGTTTGACCGTGTTTTTGTTTACCTTAATTCCGCGACAACAATTGAAGCGGTTATGAGGACGCAAGGACGAAATTTGAGCGGAAAGCGTGCCCGGTCGCCCTATATAAAAAGAATTAGACTTTAAGCCACCATTAGTTTAACGTACCCAATATATCAGGTCATAAAAACTATAGAGGACTATTTGGAAAGGTATTGCTCAATCATATCATAGAAATGTAGTATCTCTTTGTCGAGGTCGTATGCCGTTTTTGCCCATGATGTGAACATCACCATCAGCAGGTTGTAAGGCATATCAAATTCCTTGAAGTTATGAGCCACATAGGTAGCACATTCGCCTGAGAATATTCCTTCATGTTCGATATACACCCTTTCCATATCCCAATACCAGGATGCAGGGAACATGTCAAATGGGCAGGTGTCCTCACCCTTGTAGTACCTGCATTGCTTAATAAGCTCTTTTTCTATTTCAGTTCGTTTGCCCATAGCATTCTAATGTACTCAAAATATCAGGTCATAAAAACTTCTGAAGCCTTGTTTCATCATACATCTGAACCATTCCGATGTAGTCGGCGGCAATTTTAATTTTCGCATCATCTGTCACAATCCAATAGTCCTGAATGCGGTAAATGTCATCCACTTTCTCTACCTTGGCCCAAATTTGGCACGTGTAGGGATTTTCATTCTCCAGCTTGATAGCCGCCTTCAAAGCGTCTTTTTCAGTATTGAAGTGAGGGCATTCCTGAATGATGCTTTTTTGCGCCTCTGCAAAATCAGGATTAGCCCTCATCCGGCCTTGGGCGTTCTCATAAGTATATTCAAGTTCGTCTTGACTTATTCTACAATCCATAGACAACTAAATCAATCCATGTACAATTCACATTCCTCCAGTAAAGAAAGACAATTTAATCTTGGACGAGACGAACAGGATAACCATGGCAACGGTCTAACCAGTCCACGTCCACTCCGCCCGAATGGATGCCAAGGAACCATGCACAATCCGAATTGTAGGATGTGGATGACCAATAGTGGCTATAGGAACCAACGCCACCCAAATTTCCATCGCAATCACGGTAGCCTGCAGCAGGCAAAACAATGGAATTTCCATTTGTACCAGTCACTTTATAACCACCATTATTTTGCCATTCCCATGCACAATAAACTTTAAGTTCTTCCAACTGTTCCTTTGTTGGCAATTTGTCACCAAAAGCGCTGACAGCTTCCTCGTAGGTATAGAAACCATTGTATCCTCCAGTTTCATTAACAGATTTCCACTTCGTGCCACTGGGAAGCCCCAAGTCCACATATCCGGCAGCAGTACCCCCGCCACCATCGGAATCGCCATTATTGTTGCCATTGTTTTTTACTTCGTCTTTTTTGCATGCTGTCATCAGCATCGCCATGGAAAAGACAAACACCGCTCCCAAAATAAAAAATCTTCTCATGTTAAATTGTATTGGTTATTAATATCCGATTCATTCTATTCGATTTACCCTGCAAAAATAAAAAAAAAAGCCGTTACCCTCGGCAACGGCTTCACACAAAACTCTAAAACATACTTTATGCGGCTGATTCCTATGTGGTTTCATTTTCGTTCTCATCCTCGTCCAGGTTGGTGGACTGCCCGATAAGGGAGTCCATGTCGCCTGTATAGATTTGGGCGGTGGGGGTGTCATAGACAAAAGAGAGGGTTGCGCCGTTGTTGTCGGTGACAGCCTTGCCGGAGCTGGCCTCCACGTTGTCGCCGATTTTAGCGCCACGGTCAGCGTCCCCCAGCATATGGACATTGCCGTTGTTGAGGCGGGCGAGGATGACGGTCTCGGAGTTCATCACCGAGGCGATGAAGCCGAGCAGTTTCGGCTTGAAGCCGGGGTGGTAGATTTCCAGGTTGTCTTTCATGAACTTGCCGCCGAAAGTGGTGTAGCAGACACTGTCGGTATATGCATCCCGAAGAGATGCCCCCTGTTATAAATCCAATCCTTCAAACAAATCTATCGGTTTGTCGGCAACGACGACATCGGTTTCGATGCGCACGCCAATGCCTTCTTCGGCGATATAGATGCCGGGCTCGCAACTCAGCACCATGCCGGGCTGGAATACCCAATCGCGCTCACCTACGTCGTGAACGTCCAGACCAATGAAATGGCTGGTGTTGTGCATGTAGTATTTCTTGAATAGCGGCTTGTTCGGGTCTTGTTTTTTCACATCCTCTTCGGTGTAAAGTCCGAGCTTGATGAGCTCCTCATCCATTCTTTTGAAGACAAAATCGTTGATTTTGTGGATGGTCATGCCGGGAGTAAATTTCGGGATGGTGTCCTTATAAATAGATAGGACAGCATCGTAAACGGCTTGCTGGCGAGGGGTGAATTTTCCGTTGACGGGAATGGTGCGGCTACAGTCGCCGGCATAGTTGGCATACTCTGCCCCGAAATCCATCAGCAGCATGTCACCGTCCTGCATCATCTTGTCATTTTTAATATAATGTAAGATGCAGGTGTCGGCACCGGAGGCACAGATAGGGGCGAAGGAATGCCCGCTGGCACCGTTGCGCATCATTTCGTATATTAGCTCGGCTTCCACCTCGTACTCGTACATGCCGGGTTTGACGGAGGCTTTGGCACGTCTGAATGCCTTGGCGGTGATGTCGCAGGCTTTCTTCAGGGCTTCCAGTTCCTCAGGCTGCTTCACGGCACGCAAAGGATTGATAATGGGAGCCAGACGACGGTAATTGTGCAAAGGATAGTCCTTCTTCAACTGCTCGGCCATGCGTACTTCACGGGTGGGGAAGCTGTTCTTGGAACGTGAGCTTTCTGGCAGGTGCAGATATACATTTTTAGCATAGAAAAGCATGTTGTTAAGCGTGCTTTCGAAATCCTCTGCAAAAACCACGGTCTTAATGCCTGAAATAGCGGTGGCTTGTTCTTTGCTCAGTCGGTGCCCGAACCAGGTGATCATTTCGGGGCTCGGGTTCTTGATGAACAGCACTTCGCGGCAGTTAGGATCTGGATGCCACGGGGCCAATGCCAGACAAGTCTCTTCCTGGTCGATACCGCAGAGGTAGAGCAGGGGGGAGTTCTGCCGGAAGGGGTGGGTGGTGTCTCCGCAACGGGGATATTCGTCGTTGGAGGTGAGCAACACGATGGAGTCTTCCTCAATTTCCTGAATCAGACGCTTTCTGTTGCGGATGTAAAAGTCTTGATGAAGGGGTTGGTATCTCATATTGTTTGTGTTTTATGTGCTAAATTAAGTTAAGAATTAAGAACTGAGAATTAAGAGTTAAGAATGTTGAACTGTTGATTTGTTGAGCTGTTGAATTGTTAATTCCCCTTCTTTTAGAAGGGGTGCCCGAAGGGCGGGGTAGTGTAAGTTTATAGTTCTTAGTTCTTAGTCATCTGCCACCTACTACCTGCAACCTGCTACCTAATGTTTATTTCCTCAACTCAAAATTACTCCCCAGATACACCTTCCTCACCTGCGGGTCGGCGGCCAGTTCCTCGGCGGTGCCGGCTTTCAGCACGCTGCCCTCGAAGAGCAGGTAGGCGCGGTCGGTGATGGACAGGGTCTCGTGGACGTTGTGGTCGGTGATGAGGATGCCGATGTTCTTGTCCTTCAGCTTGGCTACAATGGTCTGGATGTCTTCCACCGCGATGGGGTCAACGCCGGCAAAAGGCTCGTCCAAAAGGATGAACTTCGGATTGGAGGCCAGACAGCGGGCGATTTCGCAGCGGCGACGCTCGCCACCTGACAGGTTGCTACCCTTGTTCTTCCGCACTTTCTGCATGTTGAACTCCGAAATCAGCTCTTCCAGGCGGTCCTTCTGCTCCTCTTTGCTCATGCCTGTGAACTCCAATATAGCTTTGATATTATCCTCCACACTAAGACTACGGAATACAGAAGCCTCTTGTGGCAGGTAGGCGATACCCAACTGCGCCCGTTTGTACATGGCCATGCCGGTGATGTCATTGTCGTCCAGGAAAATCTTGCCTTCCAATGGCTGGATAAGCCCCACAATCATATAAAAGGAGGTGGTTTTGCCGGCACCGTTAGGACCGAGCAGTCCTACAATCTCTCCTTGTTTCACATTGATGGAGACATGGTTCACCACGGTACGGTGCTTGTATTGTTTGACTAAATTGTCGGTTCGGATGGTACTTATCATATTAGGTTACAGGTTTCAGGTTACAGGGGTTAGTAAGTTAAGAATTAAGAACTAAGAACTATAAACAATTCAACAATTACACTACCCCGCCCTTCGGGCACCCCTTCTAAAAGAAGGGGAATTAACAATTCAACAGCTCAACAAAACATTCTTAACTCTTAATTTTTAGTTCTTAGTTTATTTTTCACTTTCTGCTTTTACCCGGTCGGCAATCATATCTACCAGATTCTGCAATGGCTTATGCACTATGGCACTCAGGAAAATTGGGACTTCGGCATCGATGTCGGCGTGCAGGTCGGTACCATCGTCTTTGCCATCCATGAATATGGCGATGCTCACCGGAATGTTCTTGTCATTGCCGGCGTTATATATGATTTTTGATTCGGACTTCTCCGCGATGGTTAGTCGCATGGTGGCAACTCCCGGAATGGCAAACTGGCAGTAATCCTCGCCAGCTTCCCAGTCCTTGATCTGTTCGGGAAGGAATTTTTCAAAATAGCTTAAATTACACAATTTGTCGTAAATGTCACGGTTGTTAGCCTGCACATGAATGGTTTTTCCACTAACTTTCATACTTATATTATTTAGTTTGCAAAGATAAAGAAAAATATTGAATGTTGGTGCTTTCGATTTTTCGTTTATACGTTAAGGCGTTAAGACATGCACTGCGTGCATTCGTTAAGACGAAATCCATCTTCACGCCTCCACGTCTCCACGTCTTCACGTCTCCACGAATACATTCATTAGCACATTAACTAATTTGCACATTTACTCATTATTTTTCGTATTTTTGCATTTTCAAATGAATAGAAAGCAATGAGCAATATTTTGATAACGGGGGCCAACGGACAGTTGGGTTGTTGTTTGCGGGACTTGTCGCATGGTGATGAACGGAACCGCTATTTTTATACCGATGTGGACGAGTTGGATATCACCAGTTTGGATCAGGTGGAGGATTATGTGTCGAAGCATGACATTGAGGTGATTATCAATGCGGCGGGATACACGGCAGTGGACAAGGCTGAGCAAGATGAGGAACGTTGTTTCCTGATCAATGCTGAGGCAACTCGCAACTTGGCTCAGGTGACCAAACGCCACGAGATTTTTTTGGTGCATATTTCTACCGATTATGTGTTTGATGGTAATGTGGACACTCCGCATAAACCTGACGACCCGATTAATCCGCAGTCGGTATACGGCAAGTCGAAGGCTGCCGGTGAGCAGGCTATTTTTGAGGCGGACTGCCATGCGGTGATTATCAGAACTTCATGGCTGTATTCTGAATACGGTGGCAATTTCGTGAAGACGATGTTGCGCTTGGGTCGCGAGAAGGATGAGCTCCGGGTGGTGGATGACCAGATTGGCGGTCCTACGTATGCCGGTGACTTGGCTCAGCTGATTCTGACCATCATGCGGCAACGCGATTTTGTCGAAGGAACGAAAATCTATCATTTTGCCGACCAGGGAGCCGTGTCGTGGTGCGATTTTGCGCGTCAGATTATGAGAAATGCCTCATTGTCGTGCAAAGTGATGCCGATTAGCACGGCCGAATACGGGGCTGCTGCACCGAGACCTGCTTTCTCTGTTTTTGACTTAAGTGCTGTTATTCAAGACTTTAGCATTGAAATCCCCCAATGGCGGGATAGTTTGCAGAAATGTATGCAAAAGATTGGTAATCAATAATTTAAGATTTTTCATCTGAAAAAAGTGAAAAAAAAATTACTTGACATATTGCCAAGTAAAAAAAAAGATGTATTTTTGCAGACCCAAAAAGAAAGAGTTTTAGGGCACGTTCTTTGCATGTGATTTAATAAGCCGTTGTAGCTCAGGGGTAGAGCACTTCCTTGGTAAGGAAGAGGTCATGAGTTCAAATCTCATCAACGGCTCTTTTTTTATAGATTTTTCATTCAGCAAAATAATTTATTAAAAACCTTAATTTATAAGAAAATGGCAAAAGAAAAATTTGATCGTTCGAAACCACACGTAAACGTTGGTACAATTGGTCACATCGACCACGGTAAAACCACTCTGACCGCAGCTATCACCACTGTATTGGCTGCCAAAGGTTTGTCAGAAGTAAGAAGCTTCGATTCTATCGATAACGCTCCCGAGGAAAAGGAACGTGGTATTACCATTAACACTGCTCACGTTGAGTATCAGACTGCTAACCGTCACTATGCTCACGTTGACTGCCCTGGTCACGCTGACTATATCAAGAACATGGTAACTGGTGCCGCTCAGATGGACGGTGCTATCCTGGTTGTTGCTGCTACCGATGGTCCTATGCCTCAGACAAGAGAGCACATCCTTCTAGCAAAGCAGGTAGGTGTTCCTAGAATGGTTGTTTTCATGAACAAGGTTGACATGGTGGATGACCCCGAATTGTTAGACCTCGTTGAAATGGAAGTTCGTGAACTGTTGTCATTCTATGGTTTCGACGGTGATAATACTCCTATCATCCGCGGTTCTGCTCTGGGTGGTTTGAACCAAGAGCCGAAGTGGGTTGAGAAAATCATGGAACTCATGGATGCAGTTGACAGCTGGATTCCGCTTCCTGGCCGTGACAAAGATAAAGACTTCCTCATGCCTATCGAAGACGTGTTTTCAATCACCGGTCGTGGTACCGTTGCTACCGGTAGAATTGAAACCGGTATCGTTCACACTGGCGATCCCGTTGATATCATCGGTATGGGCGCTGAAAAACTGAAATCAGTTGTTACCGGTGTTGAAATGTTCCGCAAGATTTTGGACGAAGGTGAAGCTGGCGATAACGTAGGTTTGCTGCTCCGTGGTATCGACAAAGACGAAATCCGTCGTGGTATGGTAATCGCAAAACCAGGTTCAATTAAACCTCACAAAGAATTCAAGGCTGAAGTTTATATCCTGAAGAAAGAAGAAGGTGGTCGTCACACCCCGTTCCACAACAAATATCGTCCTCAGTTCTACTTCCGTACAACTGACGTTACCGGCGAAATCATTCTGCCCGACGGCGTAGAAATGGTAATGCCTGGCGATAACTTGACCATCACTGTGAAACTGTTATCAGAAATCGCTATCAACAAGGGTCTGCACTTCGCTATCCGTGAAGGTGGTAGAACCGTTGGCGCTGGTCAGGTAACCGACATCTTAGACTAATACTGAAATTCAGTATACCAAAGGGCTGACGTACTGCCAGCCCTTTGTCTCAGGAGAGTAGTTTAATGGTAGAACAGTGGTCTCCAAAACCATCAGTGAGAGTTCGATTCTTTCCTCTCCTGCCATAACAAAAACGAGGACGTAACAGTCCTCGTTTTTTATTTTTCTTGTGGGAATATTAGCATACATCATAAAAAATTCGTTGATACATATTTTTCAAGAAATCAAAGCTTTTAACCTTCAAAATAATTTTTTAAGCTTGACTTATAAAAGAGTGTGACTTTCCCTGAAAAAGGTTGACAGATTTGGGAAGGTTAAACTAAATTGATTTACATTGTTTCGTTCATATCACTGAACAGGAATTTGCTAATTGACGAATTTGCTAATTTGCTAATTAACGAATTCTCCTATCATTTTTTTTTGTACCTTTGCAGGTTAATTTCATTATTATGGGAAAACTGACCATCCATACCATCAACTACCTGCGTACCGGTTACGAGGAGAACGATATTACCCCCGAAGATTATATCTCGGCCATCTTGGAGTACGACGACCAAGGCAATGTGATTTCAGAGAATACCTACAATCCTGACGCCACGCTTTTGTCTGCTACCACTACAGCATACGATGATAATCATCATCCTCTGCTGGTGAAAAATTATGATGGTGAAGGCATGCTTTGCGAACAGGTCAGCAGCGTGTACGAAAATGGTCGGCTGGTGGAACAGAAACAGTGCTATGGTGAAGGTATGCCCGAATATACTACCCGCCTGGTATACGAGAACGACCGCCTGCTGCGTCGCGATTGCTACGATGAGGACGAATTCTCTTATACCGAAAGAGTTTTCACATACAATGACAAAGGCCAGCTGGTGAAGGATGTGGAATATGACGAGGATGGCAATGAGATGTATGTCACCACCATGCAATACGACGAGAAAGGACACGTGATTGTGCGTGTACGCGATGAGGTGCAGCAGAAAGACCGCCGTACCGTCAATTTTGAATACGACGAACAAGGCCGGAAAATCAAAGACCTGATCTACAATTATGAAGAAGCTTTGATTGCCAAGGTGTATTATCGCTACGATACTGAGAATCATTTGACAGAGCAGGAAGAGGAGGATTTGGACCATTACCGTTTGACTATTTACGAGTACGAGGGCAACAATATGGTCAAGATTTCTGCGTTTGATAAAGATAAGAATTTATTGTCGTATACCACTTATACGTATGATTCAGAAGGCAGGGTGCTGACCCAGGACGCGTATTCCAATGATGAGGTGAATCCTTCTGTCTGCCGCTTGGTGAATCATACGGATTATAACAGAGCGTAATCATGGCCAAGACCAAAACACAGTTCTTCTGCAAAAATTGTGGACACCAGTCCGCCCAGTGGATGGGGCGTTGCCCGTCGTGCGGCGAGTGGAACACCTTTGAGGAGGAAGTGTTGGTGCGCCAGGAGGCTCCCAAAGGCAAGTCCAATGCAGTCATCAGACAGAGCAAGCCTAAGCTGTTCAGCGAGATTTCCTTGCAGGAGATGCCGCGTCTGCATTCGCATATCGGTGAGTTAGACCGTGTGTTGGGCGGAGGTATTGTGGCAGGTTCTATCACCTTGCTGGGCGGCGAGCCTGGTATCGGCAAATCAACTTTGTTGCTGCAGATGGCCCTGCAGATGACAGAGACCAAGATATTGTATGTTTCCGGCGAGGAGAGCGAGAGCCAGCTGAAGATGCGTGCCGAGCGTCTGGGAAGTCCCGATGCGCTGAAGCATTGCTATATCCTGACCGAAACGTCAACACAGGAGATTTTCAAGCATATTGAAACCCTGCAACCTCAGTTGTTGATTGTGGATTCTATCCAGACTTTGCAGAGCAATTTGATAGACTCCGCTTCAGGTTCGGTGTCACAAATCAAGGAGTGCGCCGCCGAGTTCCAGCACCTGGCCAAAACAACTGCTATTCCGGTGTTTTTGATCGGTCATATCACCAAGGACGGCACGTTGGCGGGACCCAAAATTCTGGAGCATATTGTGGATACGGTGCTGCAGTTCGAGGGCGACCAGCATTATGGTTACCGTATTGTTCGTTGCATCAAGAACCGCTTCGGCTCCACTTCCGAGCTGGGCATTTTCGAGATGAATGAGAATGGCCTGCGCGAGGTGCTCAATCCCTCCGAGATTCTGGTTTCCCAGCACGAAGAGGATTATAGCGGCAGTGCTATCGCCGCCGTGATGGAAGGCAACCGTCCCATCATGATTGAGACCCAGAGTTTGGTGAGTTCAGCGGTTTATGGTACACCGCAGCGTTCAGCCACGGGTTTTGACACCCGCCGTATGAATATGCTGCTGGCTGTGCTGGAAAAACGTTGCCGCTTCAAAATCGGAGCCAAGGATGTGTTCCTGAACATTGCAGGTGGCATCCATGTGGAGGATCCGGCTATCAACTTGGCGGTGGTGGCCTCTATCCTGTCGTCAACGGCCGATATTGCCATCGATGCCAAAACCTGCTTTGCCGGCGAGCTGGGACTGAACGGGGAAGTACGCCCCGTGACCCGTATAGAGCAGCGTATCATGGAGGCCAACAAGCTGGGTTTTACCCGCATGTTTGTGTCCAAATATAATTTGAAAGGCGTGAAATTGAGCGGTTTGAAAATCAAAATCCTGCCGATTTCACGGGTGGAGGAGATGTTGTCTTTATTATTTCAAGCGTAAAAATGAAAAAATACTGGTTGCCGATATTGCTTTTGCTTTTCTCGACAGGTCTGATGGCCCAGTCGAACGGTAACTATGTGTACAATTTTCTGTCACTGAATTACTCCAGCCGTATTGCGGGCTTGGGTAGCAACCTGATTTCTGTTCATGACGATGATCCGTCTATCATCACGACCAATCCTTCGTTGATTAGCGACAGACACCATACTTCCCTGTTGATGAATTTTACCAACTATTTCAAAGGCTCGAATTATGTGTCGGCCATGTATTCACATTCTTTCGGCAATGTGGGAAGTTTTGCTTTTGAGATGCGCTATGTCGGCTATGGTCGTTTTACGGAAACCGATGTGACAGGGCAGGAGATAGGTTCGTTCCGTGCTGGCGATCTGGCCGCTATTGTGGGCTGGGGCCGGGAGCTGGGCAAAGGCTTCTCCGTCGGTGCCAGCCTGAAATTGATTTATTGTGGCTATGCTGACTATAATTCTTTCGGAATAGCCGCTGATGTGGCAGGAACTTATTATAACGAGAAAAAAAGGCTCTCTGTGTCCTTGCTGTTCAAGAACATGGGATCGGAGCTGAAACCGTTCACCCCGGGAAATTTCGAGAAATTGCCGTTTGACATACAGATCGCCTTTTCCCAGCGTTTTGCCCATATCCCGGTAAGATACCACATTTCGCTGCATTCGCTGTACAAATGGAATATGGCTTATACAGGTACCGACAATCCTTTGTATTCAAAGGATGCCATTACCGGCGAGGTACAGACTCCCTCCAAGGCGGCCACGTTCTTCGACAATTTGTTCCGTCATGTGGTGGTGGGCATCGAAATCATCCCAGTGAAGTACCTATCGCTGTATTTCGCTTATAATCATAATATTCATCAGGAAATGAAGATTCCGCAGAAGCGCAGTTTCGCAGGGTTTTCCTATGGTTTCATGATTAATATCAGATCTATACAGGTCGGTTTCTCACGTAATCATTATGCCGTTGGGGCAGTGCCTAACAATCTGACATTCAGCATGAATATTGAAGAATTGTGTAAATTGTCCAAAGAAAATAAAGAAAAGAAATTAATACGTAACAAGTCGAAAAATGAAAAAAATTAGTGCTCTTTTACTGCTTTTGCTGGTGGTAAATTTGATGTTTGCCCAGAAAATTGCCTATACCGTACTGTCTTCGGATGACAGTGGGTTGACGGTAAAGATTGACATGCCGGCATATTCCACTTCACCGGTGGAAATCAATGGACAGGTTTACCAGAAACTGGCTCTTTCAGGCGCATATACCCTTGATGAATTAGGCGTCCCGGAATTGTTGGTGGATGGCAAATCATTGATTATTCCGGAAAACAGCCAGCCGACGGTATCTGTGATTAATGCTGATTATGAAGTGGTGGAGAATTTCAAGTTGCATCCTTCCAAAGGGGTGATTTTCAGAAATACCAATCCCGATGATGTACCCTATCAGTTTGGTGCCGCCTATCAGCGGGATGCATTTCAGATGGCAGCTCCGGTTCAACTGACGAGTACTTTTTATATGCGTGATTTTCATGGTGTTACTTTACAAGTTTTCCCTTTTGATTATAACCCTGTACAGCAGAAACTCAAGGTTTACCGTTCATTGACTGTGCGGGTGAACTATAACGCTCCTTATACTGCCCAGCGGGCCCGTAAGAATTGCACTGAGTTCAATGAGGTGTATCAAAATTTCTTTTTGAATTATGAAAGAAGCCGTTACACCACTATCGTGGAAACGGGCGAGATTCTGATTATCACGCCTGCGCAATTTGTGGAAGCATTGCAGCCATACGTAAATTGGAAAATCAAAAACGGCTATCCCACGACCGTGGTAACATTGGAAACGGTGGGAAGTACCAACACAGCAGTCAAAAATTATATCACGTCTTTCTATAATGAGCATAACCTGGCTTTTGTGGTGATTGTGGGTGACGGCAATTTGTTCCCCTATTTCACTAAAGATGGTGAGATATCCGATAATTTTTACACTGAAATTGTGGGTAATGATGAGGTTCCGGATATTATCTTGGGTAAGATTTCCGCTGAAAATGTTACTCATGTGACCACTCAGGTGAACAAGTTTATCCAGTATGAGGAAAATCCTGCGGTGACTACGCATTTCGACCAATTTTTGGGTATTGGTTCTTCCGAAGGACCTGGTGAGGAGAATGAATATGATTATCAGCATATCCGTAATATCGACAATAAATTACAGGCTTTTACTTACACTGGTGGTTATGAATTGTTTGAGGGTTCCCAGGGCGGTTTGGATGCCAGTGGCAATCCTACCGCTGCCAATGTGAGTGCCGCTGTAAATGCGGGTGTGGGTATCATTACTTATTGTGGACATGGAGATGTGACTTTGTGGGCTACCACCAATTTCAATAATACAAACATCGGTAACCTTACCAATTACAACATGTTGCCTTTTATTATCTCAGTAGCCTGTTTGAATGGCAGTTATGTCAATAACACCTGTTTTGCCGAAGCTTGGCTGCGAGCCACGAAGAATGGCCAGCCCACGGGTGCGGTCAGCACGGTGATGTCCACTATGAGCCAGCCCTGGAATCCTCCAATGTGCGGCCAGGATGAGATGATCCGATTGCTGACTGGTGCGGAGAATACACCTGTGAAGCGTACTTATGGTGGTATTGTTTTCAATGGTTTGGCCAAAATGCACGATGTTTATCCGACAAGCTCTTCCCAGGGTTTGCAGACGATGCGTACCTGGGTGATTTTCGGTGATCCGACCTTGCAAGTGCGTACAGCCACACCGCAGGAATTGACCGTTACACACGCTGAACAAATGTTTGCTGGTGTCACACAATTGCAGGTTATGTCTCCCGTGGAAGATGCCAAGGTGGTGCTGACCAAAGGCAATAACATACTCGCACAAGGAGTCATAGCGAATGGAAGTCTCATGTTGAATTTCAATGAGGTGTTATTACCTATGGATACCGTACATTTGTTGGTGTCTGCTTTCAATTATATTCCTTATCAGGCTGATATTCCGGTTATTGTGAATAATGAACCCTATCTTACTTATATGGGTCATCAGATTGACAATGCCAGTGGCCATCCGTCATATAATGAATTGGTGGATGTGACCATGCAATTGAAAAATGTGGGCGGTGTGGCATCCTCTGATTTCACCGTGGTGGTAACTACCAACGATGAATATGTTTCCTTGTTGCAAAACACGTTCAGCTCGACAGGTTTGCAGCCCAATGAGAGTGTTTCATTGTCCAATGCTATCCGCTTCAAGGTGGCTCCGAATGTGCCCTACGGCCATGTGGCGATTTTCCATGCAGTGATGACTGCCGGTGATTATGTGACCGAACAGGATTTCTCACAACTATTGTATGCTCCCAAATTGGCTATCGGCAATTGTGAGGTCGATGATTCACAATCCACGGAGACTGTCAACGGACGTATTGATTTCGGTGAGACGGTGACTCTGAATATCCCCATGCAGAACATTGGAAATGCCAGGGCACAGTTTGGCTTTGTGACGGTGGAGAACCTGAACAACGCCATCAGTTTTAATTCTGCTACGATACAGACATTACCTTTTATGGAAGAGGGTGCTTCCAAAATGTTGAACTTTTCGGTGACAGTGAATCCAGAAATTCAGGAGAGTACAATAGCGGAATTCAAATTGGTATATACAGCAGGTTTTTATAAGGCTGAAAAAACTTTCGCTTTGCTGATAGGTGCCAATATTGAAGACTGGGAAACGGGAGATTTCTCTTCCTACAATTGGGATTTGGGAACCTCCAACCAATGGCAGATTACCACCACGCATCCATACGAAGGTACATACGCGGTGCGTTCCTATCCGATTGGTAACAGTAAGTCTTCCTCGTTGAAATTGACGATGGAGATTTCTCAACCCGATACCATCTCGTTCTATTACTATGTGTCTTGTGAGCCAGGGGGAACCAATTGGTGGGGTCAGACGCAACAGTATGATTATTTGGCTTTCTATATTAACAATACCAAAAAGGATTCCTGGGATGGAGAAGTATCATGGACCAAGGCCGAATATCCTTTAGCTGCGGGAACATATACTTTTGAGTGGCGTTATACCAAAGATAATTATCAAACCGGTGGCGAAGACTTGGCTATGATTGACTACATCTCGTTGCCAGCCGCCGTAAAACAATCCACAGCGGTCCAGAATTACACTGAAGATGGCATTTTGATATCCTGCTATCCCAATCCTGCCACAGATTATGTGGTGATTGCCGGCGAAAAATTGCCGGAATTCCAGCAAGGAAGAGCTGATTTGTTTAATATTTCCGGTCAGCGTGTGCATAGTGTGGCGCTTACCGATACTCATACTACTATGAACCTGAGTGATTTGTCCGCTGGCACTTATTTGCTGGTGGTTTGGAATGGTGATAAACAAGTTAAGGCTGTTAAAATTTTGAAAGACTAAGATGGAAAGACCTTTGATATTGATTGTCAATGATGACGGCTACGAGGCGAAAGGCCTGTATGCCATGGTGGAAGCTGCCAAGGATTTTGGCGAAATAGTGGTGGTTGTGCCCGACAGTGTCCGTTCGGGTATGGGACATGCCATTACGATGAATGAACCGCTGAGAATAAAACTCTATCGTGAGGAAGACGGTATCAAGTATTACAGAACGAATGGTACCCCTGTGGATTGTGTGAAATTAGGACAGAGGGTGGTGTTGCGTGACCGTAAGATTGATTTGGTGTTGTCAGGTATCAACCATGGCTCCAACTCCTCTGTCAGCCTGATTTATTCGGGCACGATGGCCGCAGCCATTGAAGGCAGTTTCGAGGGTTCCAGAGCGGTAGGTTTCTCTCTTCTGGATTATTCTCCGGATGCGGATTTCACCGCTGCTGTGCATTACGCCAAAAAGCTTATTCCGCAGCTGCTGGCTACCGATTTTCCGCCACAGATTTCACTGAATATCAATATTCCGAAGGGCTCTGTCGAGGATATTAAGGGTATCAAGATTACCAGACAGACCAAGGGCTATTGGGCAGAGGATTTGGTAGAACGTATAGATTGCTTCGGAAGGCCGTATTACTGGCTTTCCGGTTATCTCATTGATCAGGATCCACACGATGACACTTGTCAGTGGGCATTGACACACAATTATATTTCCATACAGCCGGTTCAAACCGATTTGACGGCTTATCAGTATATGAATAATTTTAAGGCATTGGAGGAATAATGGGCAATTTTGTTGAGAAACTGAGAAGAGATTCTTTACCGATGGGTTTGTTCATCGGTTTTGTCTGCCCTGCAATTTTGTTTGGCATTCTGTATGGCATTGTCGTTATTGTGCAACAACAAACAGGTGCTTTGAATATTGAAAAGATGATTCAGAAGCTTATTCTGTTGAGTGTGATTCCCAATGTGCTGTTATTGCGGTATTATTTGGTAAAATTGAAATACGATCTCACAGGCAGGGGCATTCTGCTGGTTACCTTTGTCATTGCGATGTTGTTTGCGGTGCTGGAAATTGCCTTATAACAATTTTATTTTCATTGCGATAAAAAACATAAAATAATAAGATTATGAAAAAACTCCTATTATTTTTGGCAGTAGTTTTGATAAGTACCACCGCATTCGCCCAAAGCGTAACCCTTACCTTCATCGCCAAGGATGCGGCCAACCAGCATGTACAGCTCAACCGTGTGTCCATTACTAACTTAACCAAGGGCTGGCAGGAAACAATATATTGGCCTGATACGACATGGTACAGGTATTGCAGATGTAGAGACGCGCCGTGGCACGTCTCTACAATTGTTCCAAAACAATCCCAACCCCTTCACCGGCACCACCGAGGTGAACCTGATGGTGGCAAATGAAGGCACGGTAACCATGGACATTGCCGACATCAATGGCCGTATTGTTGTGGTGAATGATTATGCCTTACAAGCGGGTTCCCACCAATTCCGCATTACCTTGGCCACCGCTGGCACCTATGTGATGACCGCCCGCCAGAGCGGCCAAACCTCATCCATCAAAATGGTATGCAATGGTGGTGCCGATGCCAACAAAATGGAATACATTGGTACCGTAGAGACGCACGGCCGTGCGTCTCTACAATCGCCTAAATCACAAAATGCCCCCAAATACACCACCACCCACCTTTTCACCTTCGGCGATCAGATGGAATACGTGGGCTATGCCAGCATTAACGGCAGTGAGGCGGAGAGCCAGCATGTAACTCAAGAGCAAAATGCCTCACAGACAATTGTCTTGCAGTTCGCTGAAACAGTCGGCAATCCGTATGATGGCCAACCCTGTTCGGGAGCGGCCACGGTGACCGATATTGACAATAATACTTACAATACAGTGCAAATTGGCAATCAGTGCTGGATGAAAGAAAATCTGCGTACCACACAATATGCTGATGGAACAAGTATTGCTTTTGGGAGTAGTACGAGCACCACAACGGCTTACCGTTATTATCCCAATAATGATCACTCCAACGTTCCTACATACGGTTATCTGTACAACTGGCTAGCAGTGATGGGTAACTCATCTACTAGTAGTGCCAATCCCAGTGGAGTACAGGGCATTTGTCCAACAGGCTGGCATGTTCCGAGTGATGCGGAATGGACACAGCTGACCGATTATGTAAGCAGCCAGAGCCAGTATGTGTGTGGTGGAGACAGTGCCTATATAGCCAAGGCATTGGCTTCCACCACAGGCTGGAACAGTTACACAGTTACTTGTGTAGTGGGCAATAACCCAAGTAATAACAATGCCACAGGTTTTTCGGCTCTTCCTGCTGGCGGCTACCTCAGCCCCTACGAAGCTTTCGGTTATCGTGCCTACTTTTGGAGTGCGTCGGAGGACAATGACTACATCGCGTACACCCGTGTTCTTGGCTACAAATACGCCGCCGTGTACAAGAGCGACTACTACAAGAACTACGCGTTCTCGGTCCGTTGTGTTCGCGATTAGAGCAGACCGCACAAGCGCGGAGCGCAAAAGCGGTCTGTCAAGCAAACCCGCAGCAAGGCGGGCGAAAAAAATCAAAAAATATTAATTCAGAAAAATCAATTAAACAATAACATGGTGGAAGCCGAAAAACCAGAAGAGAGTAGGCGAAAGAAACAAAAACAGTATTATTTTCATATTGAATCTTCGGATGAAAATATGATTTTTTGTTATACCGAATCGGAATTTATTGTATTTTTGCAGAAAATTCCGATTGCAGTATGAGCAAACTATTACCAAGGGAGGTATATCTCCAAAAATTGATTGACAGCAGAGAAAATGGAGACGTGAAAGTCGTCACTGGCCCACGAAGATGCGGTAAATCATGGCTGTTGACTCGTTTGTATAAAGAATATTTGATTGCAGATGGTGTTCCGGAAGAAGACATCATCATCGTTTCGTTAGATATTGATGACGAGAACAACCAAAGCGAATTGGCTGACAAGGAGAAACTTAAGGCCTACCTATACGGTAAGATTACCGACCCTAAGCGGATGTATTATGTGATATTGGATGAAATCCAAGAAGTAGATGGCTTTGAAAAACTAGTTAATGGTTTAAGAAGTAAGGATAACGTGGATGTTTATGTAACGGGCAGCAATGCCAAATTGCTGTCTAAGGACATTAGTACAATATTCCGGGATCGGGGTCAGGAAATACGATGCAATCCGTTTTCATTCAAGGAATTATATAAGAAAAGAAATGAACCTTTTAGCGAACTATGGAAAGAGTTCTATACCTTTGGAGGCATGCCCGGATTACTCAGCCGAAAGACCCCGCTTCAGAAAGCAAACTATCTGCAGGATCTTTGGAGAAAAACGTACATTACGGATATTATTGAAAGATATAGCATAGGAAACGAAGTTGCACTTGAGGCAATAGCAGATAGTTTATGCTCCGCCATAGGTTCTCTGTCAAATCCAACCAAAATGGCCAATTCCCTGCAAAGTGTCCAAAATATCAAAATAGACGAGGAAACAGTTAAGAAATATTTGGATTATATATGCGATTCCTTCCTTTTTGAAGGTGCAAGACGATATGACATAAAAGGGAAGGAATACTACAAGTCCTTTAAGAAATATTATTGTGTTGATGTCGGTCTGAGAAATGCACGGTTGAATTTTAGACAGCAGGAAGTCACTCATATTATGGAAAATGTGATTTACAATGAGCTTCGATCACGTGACTATCTTGTGGATGTAGGCTTGATAGAGTCCCGTGAAATGAGGGATGGAAAACAAGTTTACATTCAATATGAAGTAGATTTCATCGCTACAAATGGGTTTGACAAATATTATATACAATCAGCATACGCTTTGCTTACGGAAATGAAGCAGAATCAGGAACTGAGATCTCTAAAGAAAATAGGCGATTCCTTTCAAAAAATTGTCATCCAAGGTGATGACATCGCTACCTATACCAATGATGACGGTATTATTTTCATGGGCTTGCACCAATTTTTGATGAATAGCGATATTTTGAGATAGCTTTCGGAGTTTGTTGCAAACTTGCAGCATTTTTCGATTTTATCGCTTTCGTAATTTCCAAAAATCAGCATTGCGTGCAAATTTTGTTTCATTCTAAGGCTTCCTTGATTTGAAAAAATCAAATGCGTTATGCCGTATATCAAATTTTTTTACTAACTTTGCCTTGTGTTCCAAAAGGGATACATTGAACTGATTAAAAATAACACAATTATGAAAAGACTCCTATCATTTTTGGTGGTAATATTGATAAGCATCACTGCTTTTGCCCAAAGTGTGACCCTCACCTTCACCGCCAAGGATGCGGCCAACCAGCATGTACAGCTCAACCGTGTGTCCATTACTAACTTAACCAAGGGCTGGCAGGAAACAATATATTGGCCTGATACGACTTGCAGATGTAGAGACGCGCCGTGGCACGTCTCTACAATTGTTCCAAAACAACCCCAATCCCTTCACCGGCACCACCGAGGTAAACCTGATGGTGACTGCAGAAGGAACGGCAACCATGGACATTGCCGATATCAATGGCCGTATTGTTGTAGCGAAGGATTATTCTTTACAACCAGGCTCCCACCGATTCCGCATCACCTTGGCCACTGCCGGCACCTACGTGATGACCGCCCGCCAGAGCGGCCAAACCTCCTCCATCAAAATGGTATGCAATGGCGGCACCGATGCCAATAAAATGGAATACATTGGTACCGTAGAGACGCACGGCCGTGCGTCTCTACAATCGCCTAAATCACAAAATGCCCCCAAATACACCACCACCCACCCTTTCACCTTCGGTGACCAGATGGAATACGTGGGATATGCTAGCATTAACTGCAGCGCAGCGGAAAGCCAGCATATTACACAAGTGCAGGGAGCTTCCCAGACCATCACTTTGCAGTTTTCCGATACTCAGCATCAGTTGCCAATTGTTACCACAAATACGATAACTTCTATTACGACTAATTCTGCCATTTGCGGTGGTAATGTTACTTCAAATGGTGTCTTTCCCGTTTTCGCTTGCGGTGTATGTTGGAGCACCGTGCAGAACCCTACTGTGAGCGACAGCCACACCACCGATGGCAGTGGTACGGGCAGTTTCACCAGTAATATTACAGGTCTGACCACTGGCACTACTTATTATGTGCGGGCGTATGCCACCAGTAGTGCAGGTACGGGCTATGGGGAACAACGAAGTTTTACTGCTGTTGATACTGCTGGGAATTCTTGTCCCGGAGTCTCTACAGTGACCGACTATGACAACAATACCTACAATACGGTGCAGATTGGCAATCAGTGCTGGATGAAGGAGAATTTACGCACCACACACTACAGCGATGGCACAAGCATACCTTTGGGCAGCAGTGGAAGTAATACAACCGCATATTGTTATTATCCTGACGATAGCGTTTCCAATGTGGGCACCTACGGCTATCTGTACAACTGGCCTGCGGTAATGGGTACCTCATCTTCCAGCAGTGCCAATCCCAGTGGCGTTCAGGGTATATGTCCAACAGGCTGGCATGTTCCGAGTGATGCGGAGTGGACACAGCTGAGTGATTATGTGGGCAGCCAGACGCAGTATCAGTGTAGCGCTAATAGCGCCTATATAGCCAAGGCGTTGGCGTCAACATCAGGATGGGCCATTATTATGTCCAATTTGAGCCTAGTTCAAATAATTCCACGGGCTTTTCGGCTCTTCCTGCTGGCTGCTACGGCAGCAACTTAAGCTATTTTGGTGCCTACGCCACCTTCTGGAGTGCAACGAATATTTCTGGCAATTTCGTATACCACCGCCAGCTCACCTACTATGGCGCCTACCTGTACAGGAACTTCAACGACAAGTTCTACGGATACTCGGTCCGTTGTCTTCGCGATTAGAGCAGACCGCAAAAGTGCGAAGCGCCAAAGCGGTCTGAAAGGATAAACTCGCCGCAGGGCAAAAAGCAAAGCAAAATGTCATGCGGCGGCGCAAATGTTTTGCTCCGGCGTATGCGAAACTTGCGCCGCGAGCATATATGTGGTGGTTGCGGTTCCATCGCATATTTTACATTTATTGTTTCAAAATCTTTTGAGGTTTCAAAGATATTAAAAATTAATGACATATAACAATATTCCGCAACTTTATGAAAATTTATTCCGTAATTTTAGGGTTGTTTATTCCGCAATTATTGGAAATTCCGTCCCCGTTGAATGAATGTCTGTCTCCGCTACCTGCTATGGCACTGTCACCAAATCCACGGCAAAAAACGAAATGTAAGTATATAAGACCACACTGTTCGGGGTTAATCCCATCATAGCTCATCATAAGGTGCGTCATATCGTAACCAAGGTTTATAAAATGTTGTAGAGACGTGGCACGCCGCGTCTCTACACTGTAAACAGATACCTGTAACCTGCTTAGCTGACCAGCGCTGCGGCGCCTAAAATCGCCACATCATTCTGTTTCAGCTGTGATACCATAACCTTGACTTTGCCTCGGTAATTTTCAAGAATGTTGTGGTCAAAGGACTTCATGACAGGGTCGAGCAGCACTTTGCCTGCTTTCACGGGACCGCCCATCAAGAAGACTGCTTCCGGCGAGGAAAATGCCACTGCATTGGCCATAGCCAAACCTAGGATATTGCCAGTATATTCAAATACTTTCAATGCCAGCTCGTCGCCTGCGTTGGCGGCATCGCCAATCATTTTGGAGTCAATATCTTCAACGGGAACTTTTGATAGCACACCGTCGTAATAAGGGTCTTGCGCCATCATGTCAAGGCAGGTTTTGCGGATACCGCCAGCGGAAGTGTATTGCTCTAAGCAGCCTTTGCGCCCGCATTTGCAGTCACGTCCTTCAGGGAAGATGATGGTGTGGCCTAATTCGCCAGCGAAGCCGTCATGGCCATACAACAGCTTGCCATCCACGATAATGCCGCTGCCTACGCCCGTGCCCAGAGTGAACATGATGAAGTCCTTCATGCCCTTTGCGCCACCGTAAATCATCTCGCCATAAGCCGCTGCATTGGCATCGTTGGTGATGACAGCGGGTAGATGAAGGCGTTCTCCCATCATCTTGGCCAGGAAGATATTGCCCTTCATGTTGAGGTTGGGGGCGTTCTCGATGCAGCCTGTGTAAAAGTTGCCATTGGGTGCGCCGATGCCGATGCCTTTCACTTCCACTTTCTGCTCGGCTATCAGTTCTTGGATGGTTTTTGCCAAGTCGTCGGCATACAGGTTGGCGTCACTGTATTGTGCGGTGGGAAGGTTTTTGCGGGCTACCACTTCTCCCGCCGGACTTACCAGCCCGATGTCGGTGTTCGTACCACCAATGTCTATTCCTATTGCGTACATATAATGTTTATTTGATGTTTTGATATTCCCCACATTGCGCTACGCTTATGTGGGGTTATTAAACTTTGACCTCTTCGAGGTCCCATAAAATTCAGTTATACTCTTTAACTCTTAACTCTTAATTCTTAATTCAACCCCACAACCCATAATCTTCTAACTTTCTCATCATGAATTCTTTACCTTCCGTTCACCGTGTTGAAAAACTCTGTTCCAATCAATCGGTCATACAACGAGGTTTCATCGGTGAGATAGACAAATACTCCATATTCATTTTTGGTTTCCCAGTGGCTGCCCTCAATGTAAGTGGCATCGATTTCAATACTGCCGTCATGCACAAAAACATATTGGTAGTTGTAAATTCCCTGTTTCAGGTACAACTCAGCCTCCCAGTAGTTGGTGCTGGGATTGTATTCCAGTTTGGCATCATCCTGAATCTGCCAGTCGGTAAGTTCTCCGAATACATAGATACTGCCGTCTGTGACAGGAAAATCGCATTTCAGCGAAAAACGGGTCATGACGTAATCCTCGCGGTTTTCACCGGAATAGTCGCTGTTCTCCCAATAGCATTTTCCCCACAGGGTGGGATTGCCCTGGTAAGCGCCATACGGTCGGGCAATATCCTCTAACACGAGGGCGTAGTAACCTTTCCCGTCATAACGGAGAGCGGCAATGCGGTCGCCATTATAGCGCAGACTTTTCAGTGAGAACATCCTGAATTCAGAACTTCCATAAAAACTGTTTTCGTTCTCGTCGTAGTCGAAGCTGTATTCACCAGGTTTGCCAAAGCGGTAACGCAAGCCGATGATGGCATTGTCCCATCGACCGTTCTGTATAATGGTGGCCCGAAGGTTTCGTGCGGGGTCGCGGATGACGTTACGTCCGGTGTTGACCACAAAATCCACTTCCTGTCCCGTGAAGCGGTAACGTGTGTCGGAGGCGGCATGCACCTCGCCAATGATGATGGACTCCTCTGGCTCTTTAACCATAAAACGACGGGTGAGAATGGGGTTGTCGGGCGTGTCATCGTATACAAAAAGCAGGTAATTTCCAGATTTGGTAATTCTTAGCATGTCGTTGGGAAAGCGTAGGGTGAAGTGTACGTAGCTTTGCACGGTGTTGAACGAGTAGGAATGGTCGGTGAGCTCGTCTTCAGTAAAGCCGTCAATATAGTCGAGGGGGTTGAGGTCTGAAGGTTTCCAGTCGTGAGTGCAGTGGATAACGGTATATTTCAGATAGCGGTTGTCATTGCTCGACAGGTCATCAAAATTCAGGCACAGTTGTTCTCCGCTATTCAGGTTGATGAGGGGAAATCCTAATGGAGCGGAGGCCGGTGTCAGCTTGATGCTGGCCAGGTCATTGACATAGGTTCTGTTGTCAAAGGCGATATTGTCATAGTTCTGCGCCTGAAGACAGAACAGGGAAACGAGGGCAAGCATTAATAAAGTGGAGTGTTTCATTATGAGGTTACAGGTTATAGGGAATAGTGATTAAAGTTAGGGGGTTACAATTCAAAATTCAAAGTTCAAAATTCAATTTTAAATTCCCCTTCTTTTAGAAGGGGTGGCCGAAGGCCGGGGTAGTATAATTCTTAATTCTTAGTTCTTAGTTTCTTCCGTCGTCTGAACAATAATATCACCATAGAGATAATAATGATGTATGCTATCCATAACACGGCAGTTTTCCAATAGTTTAAATGGTCAAGTCGCGGATGGTACAGTTGGTCTGGACTTTCGTGTCGGGTAATGGGGTTGAGCCATAATTCGGTTCCGTCGGCAAAAGTCAGCACGGTACGTACATATTGGTCTTCTTTTTGGATGATATATTCCGCCTCGTCAATGTCATTCATGCTTTTGAGCACATGGCCGCCTTGGCCTATAAATTCGGCTTTGCTGATACGTTTGGTGGCAGCTACCCGCAGGGTGTCTTCGCACAAATCCGCCTTGGTGAGATAGGGCAGGTTTTCTTCGAACCGTGCCCTTTTGTGCGGGAAGCTTTCAGTATAGGTGGGGTCCATGGGAAAGGCAACCCCGACCGCCTTTCCGGCTACCAGTGATTTCAACAATAAGCTGCCTTCGTTGACGGGACTGTTGATCATGGTGAAGCGGTTGGCGGGGTCGTTGATATTGGTTACGCTGTGGGTGTCATCGCCACCGATGAGATAGACCAAGTGACCATTGGAAAGGGCCATGTCCCAGTGAGCAGGCGACTTGCGGTAACCGTTCAGCACTTCCAATAACTTGTAATTGCTGAGGTATTTGAAATCTTCAGGATGATAACCTTTCTCAACGAAAGAAGGGTGGGCAGGAATCGCCAGTTCGGCCTGTTGCCCCATCCTGTTGAGGGTGTGCTGTTTCATGCTGAGGGTTTGCCACAACGGGTAGTCAATCCTTCTGACTTTTCGTGCACCAAGTCCCAATTGATGTATTTTGAAAATGCCATACCCGTGTTCGTAGCCAGGCACATAGCTGGGATTGTCCTTGCCGTAATCGTTGATGGTATTGTAATTGGAAATACCGATATGGTCGAAACCGAAACTGCGATAAACGCTGTCCAGCATCTCGTCGCTGTTGTCGCGGCCATTGGCCACACCTCCGGCAGTGCGGGTGTGCGCATGGAAATTGCATAGTAGCCATGTGGTCGAGTCCATGCCAGTATAAGGGTTATGCAGGTAGTCCCCATGGAAAGGATAGGGTTCGTCAAAGTCATAGACAGGGACAAAAAGGCTGATACATAGTAGTAAGGTAATGAAGATACCGATAAGGCAGAGAATGAGTTTGCCGATAAATTTCAGAATGCGCATATTTTTGCTAAAATTGTCAGTCTGCAAAGATACAAAAATAATTGGCTAATTAGCACATTGATATCCTTCCAACTTATACACAAATATATATTCCGCTATTCGTCCACTTCGATATATGGGGAAAGTGTCAACAGGAATAACATGTTCGAAATAGGGTTGCAGGTACCAGCCATTGGGTTCATAGTAGTTGTAGCTCTGGTTGATGAACCAGTAATTCCGTCCTTCCTGTAAACCTCCCCGGTACTGGTTAATCCAATAGTATTTATGAATTTGATTTAGTCCACCAAGCGCGTATAACTTCATTCCCAATGGGGTGGCAATGTAATAATCCATGTTGGCGGCAGGGAACCATTTCAGGGCGATAATGCCGTCGTCGGCTTGCATCTCGTTTGTGGCGACAAGGCTGTCACGTACTGCGGCAAAACCTTCTCGCATCTGGTCCCAGCCGTACATGTCGAGGGTGACGTCGCCTTTGCCCACAGAGGTCATCTCCATAGCTTTGTCGGAGGCAAAACAGGCCTGAATGCGACCGGTTTTGATTTCAAAACAGCCCAAGCCAACGGAAACTGTCAGCAGCAAAAGTGCGGCGACAATTACTACTGGGATGCGATAGATACCTGTCATGTTTTCTTGTTTGGTAGCCAAATAAGCTCCTGCTATTGGAATCAACAGACTCACTCCGGGAGCGCTCCAATGGGGCAGGGTGGAACGGGTAAGTGAGAAATACACAAAGATACCTATCCAAGGCAGGGCAATGAGAAGCAGTAAACGGCTTCCGATGGTTTCAGGAGCGTGTTTTTTTCTGAAAAATGCAATTAAAGCAATGATAATCAATATGTAAACAATAGGATTATTGTAGAGTAACTCTCCTGCCAATTCAATGCCAAGATAGTCTAACCGGAGTTTTCCCCATAGGCTGACCCGGTCTCCATGAAAAGTGAAGCTGATAAAGTCGTTTTGCAGATTCCAGATCAGAATGGGTAGCAAACAAAGGGCGGAAATCAGAATAGAGACATATAAGTATTTGTTTTTCAGTTCTTTTCTATTATAAATCAGAACGTACAAACCTACACCAACCCAGATAAAAGCAGCGGAATATTTAGACAGCATAGCCAGACCGGCACACAAAGCTGCCAACAGGAGTGATGCGTTGTCTTGTAGAGACGCGCTTCCGTGCGTTTCTACAGGGGGATTCTCTTCTTTTTTTGTTGTGAAATATCTGATAAAAAGATAGATGGACAGTAGGGTAAAGAACATCAGCGGCGTATCGGGCATGATGAAAACCCCTGTGATGACAAAGGTATATAGCGAGGCCGTGTAGAGCAAAGCGCTGTATAGTCCTGTGATTTTGTCTTTGAGCTGAGTGCCAATCAGATAGATCAGCCATGTGTCCACCGTCATCAATACCACGGAAGAAAGTCGCAGGGCCAACTCGCTGTCGAACAGTAGGTTGAGACTGAACAACTGCATCATCCAACCTACCATGCCAGGATGGTCGAAGTGCGACCAGTCGGGGTACAAAGCGTAGGTCCAGTAGTATACCTCGTCATTTCCGAATTCATGGAAACCTGCTAAAAAACAACGTATTATCATACTGATAACCAGTAAGATAATAAGGGTTCTTGGGATTTTGTCTTCTGTGATAGTCATGAGACGCTTTTGATGCTGAAACATTCATGCAAAGATACGAAACAAAAACATTAACAATTCAACAAAATTCACTATTTTTGCAAAAAATATTCTGAGAGATTTTGGTAGCGTTTTTTTTTTGCTAAATAGCTGGATTTGTGTTTAAGAAAATAAGAGGTATACTGCAATGGAATATTCTGGATAGTTATATACTCAAGAAATTTCTTGGGTCGGTAACGTATTCTATTATATTGCTGATGGCTATCATTATTGTGGTGGATATCTCGGAGAATTTGCAGCATTTTCTGGATAACAATGCCCCTATGTCGGCGGTTATTACTGGATATTACCTCAATTTTATCCCGTATTTCATTAATCTTTTTATTCCGCTGTTTACCTTTATCAGTGTGATTTGGTTTACCTCCAAATTGTCTGTCCATAACGAAATTGTGGCTATTCTTAACGGAGGGGTGAGCTATTACCGGATGTTGGTACCATATATTGTGGGAGCCGTGATCGTGGCCTTCTGTGCTTTGATTCTCGCCAATTTTGTAGTGCCGAAAACCAATCAGGGTATGCATAAGTTCAAGGAAACTTATTTGGAGAATTACGCTGTGGCCAGAATCAATATACATATTAAAAATTCAGCTAACAGCTATATATATCTTGAAAGATGGACCAAGACGGAAAAGACGGGTTATCAGTTTACATACGAAGTCTTGGGAGAGCATACTATTGATTATAAGTTGAGTGCACAACGCATTGTGTATAATGAAGATAAGAAAAACTGGACCTTGTATGCCGGCAAAGAACGCCGCATTATTGGCGATCAGGAAATTTGTTCCACTTTTGAGCAAAAAGATACAGTTTTTAATATCACTCCAGTGGACTTGAACCAGGACGTTTTTGTCAGTGAAACCATGTCCACCCCTGAATTGAACAAGTTTATTCAGGAGGAGAAAGAAAAAGGCTCCACATTCGTGGACCAGTATGTGATTGAACAGCAGCGGCGTTTGGCCAATCCTTTTGGCACTATCATCATGACGATTTTCGCGGTTTGCGTGTCCTCCCGAAAAACCCGACGCGGTGTGGGAGTGCATCTCTTTATAGGCATGGGTTTGGCATTTTCTTTCGTGTTTTTCCAGCAGATTTCCACGGTGTTCTCAGTACAAGGAAATATGCCGCCGGGTCTGGGCACGTGGATTCCAAACATCATCTGTCTGGTGTTGTGTGTCATTTTGCTACGGTCAACCCCGAAATAGTTAGCAAATTAGCTAATTGGCAAATGTGCAAATTGAGAAATTCAAAGTTCAGAATTCAAAATTCAAATCAACGATTCAACAAATAAACAATTCAACAAATTTTATGGGTTTTTGGGATAAATTTAAGGATATAAAAAAAGAAAAGTTGAGTCCTAAACAACTTTTTCAGGAGTATGGACTGATAGTGCTTGGTACTTTTATCATGGCTATCGGCTATGTGGTGTTTGTGTCTCCATTGAAACTGGCCCCAGGAGGTGTTTATGGTATCGCCATCATCCTGCACCACTTATTCAACTTCCCAATCGGTTTGTCGGGTATCTGCCTTGATCTGCCCTTGTTACTAATCGGTACGTTGTGGTTGGGCCCGAAATTTGGCCTGAAAACTGTGGTGGGCATCGTCTCGCTTTCCGGTTCCATTTCCCTGTTGGAGTTCCTCTATGGTTATGAACCCTTGATTGGCTTGGCTTCCAATCCCGCCATTCCAGACCCTGCCGCCAATTTCATCATCGCCTTGTGCGGTGGCGTGTTTATCGGTGTCGGTTTGGGGGTGGTTTTTAAAACCCGTGCCACTTCCGGTGGTACTGATATCATTGCCATGATTATCGGCAAGTATGCAAAGCATATTCCAATCGGAACCCTGTTGATTATCGTGGATTCTTGCGTGGTCTTGCTGGCATTGGCCGTTTTCAAAGACTGGACTATTCCCTTGTACTCATGGCTGATTATATACGTGAGCGGCTATGTGGTGGACAAGGTCATTGCCGGTTTCAAGTCGGGCAAGGCAGTGCTGATTATTTCCGACCATTATAACGAAATCCGAGACCGTATCTTCAGCGACTTGGATCGTGGCGGCACATTCTTGCATGGCGAGGGTATGTATAATAATGCCGAAAAGAAAATCATCTTCCTGTCTATTTCCAGAAAAGAATTGCCACAGTTGATTTATTTTGTGCATGAAATCGACCCGAATGCTTTCTTGTCCATTTTGGAGGCTTCCGAAACCTTGGGCTATGGCTTCCAGTCGCTGCGCGAGCAGGCGCTGAGCAGATAGGATTTATTTCAGTGTTCTCTATTGCAAAAAGAAATGGCCGGCGAGAAGACAAAGGATAAGATGACCGAACAGCATCCTTTCGAGCCCTTTCTGCCGGAAAATGCGCGCATATTATTTCTGGGGAGTTTTCCGCCACAACCCAAGCGGTGGTCGATGCCTTTCTATTACCCGAATTGGACGAATGATTTCTGGCGGGTGATGGGCCTGCTTTTTCAGGGTAATAAAGAGTGGTTTGCTGTGCATGGAGAGAAACACTTTGACATGGAGCGGGTGAAGGCTTTCTGTTGCGAACAGGGATTGGCACTCTATGATACGGCCTGTGAGATCTGTCGCCTGCAGGACAACGCTTCCGACAAATATTTGGAAGTGGTTACTGCTACCGATATTCCAGCCCTGTTGGAAAAAATTCCGCATTGTCAAAAGTTGGTCACTACAGGCCAGAAAGCCACCGATGTTATTGTTCAGACTTTTGGTTGTGCCGAACCGCCTATGGGTGGCCACACCTTGATCAACATCGCAGGTCGGGAATTGGCCTTTTGGCGGATGCCTTCCACCTCACGTGCTTATCCTCTTGCTCTAGAGAAAAAAGCTGCTGTTTACAAAAAACTCTTTTGATTGCCCGTTTTATTCTCGTCCTAACAGTTCCGCCGCAATATCCCAGTTGTTGTTGGCGATAAGTTTGCGGATTTGTGAGGAGCGGACTTTCACATCGTTCATGGTGAATTCAGGGATTTCGATGATATCGATGCCATGCTCCTGACAAATGGCTTCCATGGTCTCATGATTGCCTTCGCGCTTGTGGCCGAAGGAGTGACTTGGTCCCATCACAATGGCTTTTGTACCAATTTTATCAATGATGATGTCTTTCAGAAATCTTTCAGAAGAAAGCTGTGAAAATTCTTTGGTAAAATGTATAATTATCAGATAATCAATATCTTCTGCTTCTATCAGTTTGATTTTTTCTTCCAAAGGGAAAATCTGGAAAAAGTCTGAATTGGGATGCAGCACCATTTGCGGATGGGGGTCGAAAGTGACAGCGACACTGACTCCATTGATTTGGCGGCTGTATTCTTTCACCGTCTCGAAGATCTGCCGATGACCTAAATGGATACCATCGAATGCCCCCACCGTCACAACGGGGTTCTGCAATCGCGGTATCGCATCTAAATCGGTGATGATTTCCATGAGATTATAATTAGACGTTTAGACGTCAAGGCGTGGAGACGTTAAGACGAAATCCGTTTCTTAACGCCTTCACGTCTTAACGCCTATACGATTAATTCCGGAGTTTTGCTCCTGCTTCGCGTTCGTAGGCGGCAATGAGTTTGTTCATCACCTTGTTGATTTCTTCTTCGGTCAGCGTTTTTTCAGGATGCTGCAAGACGAAATTCAAAGCGTACGATTTTTTGCCTTCTTCAATCTTGTCTCCTTCATAAACATCGAATAGGGTGATGTTTTTCAGTAATTTGGAGCCATATTTGAAACCAATCTGCTTCAAGGTATCATAGCTTATGTTCTTGTCTATGATAAGAGCCAAGTCACGTTTGACCTCCGGAAATGCAGGGATGGTCTTGTAGTTGACTTCGTTCTCGCAGGCGGCATACAGGGTGGCGGTGTTCATCTCCGCATAGTACACGGGTTTCTTGATGCCGAAGTATTTCAGGATGTGTGCCTGAACCTGGCCGATACGTGCCAGCACCTCGCCATTCATGCGGTAAACCACCTGGTTGAACAGGTCGCTGCTGTTTTCTGTGCTGATTTCAATCTGGCCAATAGGAATGTTGATTTTGACAAAAATATTGTTGAGGATATTTTTGAGGTAGAATACATCCAGTTCCTTGGCGGTGAAATTCCAGATGTCTTCGTATATCTTGCCAGTCGCGAAGAGGGTGAGGTATTCTTTCTCAAGGTAGCGTTCGGTAACAGGGGCATCCTTGGCACTTTCCGGATTAAGATGGTAGGTTTTGCCAAACTCAAACAGGCGTAAAGAGTTCTGCTTGTTGTTGAGGTTGCGGGCAATATTCTCCAGACCAGAGAACAGCAGGGTCTGACGCAGCACACCTAACTCGCTGCTGAGCGGATTCATCAGGTTAATGGTCTCCGCCTCGTTGATGAAGTCGAATTTCTGAGCGTATTCGGCTCGGGTAAGCGAATTATTCATCACTTCAAAGAAACCGTCATCTGCTAAATATGTTGAGATTTTCTTTTGCAGCTTACGGGAAGAGTGACTGTCGTGATCCGTCATCGGATAGTGCAGGATACTCGGTATCTCGATATTGTTATAACCATAGATTCTCAAAATCTCTTCAATCAGGTCGATAGGACGGGTGACATCCACACGGTAAAGCGGAACGGTAACCAACAATTGTTCCTCGCCAGAAGCTTGCACTTCCATGCCTAAAAGCATGAGGATGTGGTTCACCACGTGTTTGTCGATGGTCTTGCCAGCCACCTTGTTGATTTCGTCATAGCGGAGCGGAATTCTTGGGTGGGCGATCTCAGTGGGGTAGATGTCCACAATGTCGGAGGTGATAATGCCTCCCGACAGCTCGCGGATCATGATGGCGGCGCGTTTCAGCGCATAGATGCAGATGTCTGGGTCGCAGCCACGCTCGAAGCGGAAGGAGGCGTCAGTTTTGAGGCCGTGACGTTTGGCTGTTTTGCGGATGCTGACCGGATTAAAGTAGGCGCTTTCCAAGAAGAGTCGCTTGGTGTTGTCGGACACGCCGGAATTGAGACCGCCATATACACCACCGATGCACAAACCGCCCTTGGTGTCACAAATCATCAGGTCGTCTTGGCTCAGCTTGATTTCGTTGCCGTCCAAAGTGGTGAAGGGAGTGCCTTCTTTCAGATTCTTGACGATGATTTTGCAGCCTTGGATCTTGTCGGCATCGAAAGCGTGCAGCGGCTGGCCGATTTCAAACATGATATACTGGGTGACATCCACAATATTGTTGATGGGACGCACACCGATGGATTTCAAGCGATTTTGTAACCATTCGGGAGATTCCTTCACGGTGACATTTTCCAAAGTCAGTCCGGTATAACGTGGGCATGCCTTGGGATTCTCAATGGAGATGTCGATGGGGAAGCTGCGTGAGTTGACGTTGAAGTCGAAGTCGTTGGGCAGCATCAGGGCAGAGCAGGGGATGTGGTTGACTTCGAGGGCGGCGTGCAGGTCGCGGGCCACACCGTAATGCGAAATTGCGTCGCTACGGTTGGGGGTGAGGCCGATCTCGAAAATCCAGTCCGACTCCACCTTGAATAACTTAGCGGCGGGTGTGCCTACCACTGTTTCGGGGGGCAGCACCATGATGCCATCGTGGGAAGTGCCCACGCCAATTTCGTCTTCAGCGCAAATCATGCCTTCGGAAACCACCCCTCTCAGCTTCGATTTCTTGATAGTGAAGGACTCGTCACCGTTGTACAGTACTGTGCCGATGGTGGCCACGATGACTTTCTGTCCCTGTGCCACATTGGGGGCACCGCAAACAATGTTCAGTGGGGTCTCTCCGCCCACATTCACGGTGGTGACATGCAGGTGGTCGGAGTCTGGATGCGGTTCGCAGGTAAGCACCTCGCCCACCACCAGACCTTTCAGTCCGCCTTTGATAGTTTCGTATTCTTCCAAACCTTCAACCTCTAAACCGCAATCGGTCAAATATTTACCTGCCTCTTCGGCGCTGAGGTCGCATTTCACATATTGCTTCAGCCAGTTATAAGAAATCTTCATTGAGTTGTGTTTTAATAAGCTTGCAAAGATACAAAATTTTTTAATGTGCTAATTTGCAAATGTGCTAATGTGCCAATTGAATTAGCAAATTGGTTGATTAACAAATTTGTTAATGCGTTAATCAATATTGTATCAGTGATTTAAGTTTGTATAGAGTCGTGCCAAAGGCACGATATTCTATTAACCCCTCACATCTTTGATGTGTGGGGTGGACGGTATGCGGTGTAATACAAGTGTGCCGAAGGTACACTACTATATGGTGTAGTAGCGTGCCTTTGGCACGCCATCTTCCACCATGATCATTGCCACCCCAAACTACGGCCTATGGCCTCGTTAGGGGTTAATAGGATAGCGTGCTTTCAGCACGCAGATGAATAAGGCCAACATATTAAATTTCGTTTTTGCTTCATCTCAAGGTGAAATTTTCGTATTTTTGCCAATACTAATCCGAAATTCAAAATTCAGAACTCAGAATTAAAAAAATCTTCTAACCTTCTAACCTTCTCACCTTTTAACCTCCAACAATCATGAAAAAAAACATCCTCCTTTTCCTCTTCGTCCTTTTCTCCGTGCAGGCTTCCATCGCCCAGAATCCCATTCCGGCACATTTTGACGAATGCGTTGATTTGGTGGCTACAGTCTGGCGGCTTTCCGGTGCCCATGAATACAGTCGCTGCGACGTTCCTAACTATGCGCATGAGGTTGATTCCGTTTTCGCAGCCTACAAAGAGCACCCTGTTGTGCAGCTGGCTCGTCAATATCCGCAGGAATCAGGAATCGGTTACGACGCGGTTGCTTCGTATGGTTTGCATCTGACCATGACGGAAAACGGCGATATTGTGCTCAACGACAATTTCGCGGAAGGAGGCGATGCCTCTTTCGACCGTTGGACTGAGCGGCAGAAAAAGGATTTTTTGGAACCGCTGAACGATTTTTATCGCACTTCCCATTTCCACGACTGGTACTTGAGGAAAAAAGACTTCCATGCGCAGGTTGAGGAGGCGTTCAACGCTATCAATGAGAAGGTGGACTACAGCTGGTTCAGCAGCTATTTCGGTACCCAAAGCGGCAGTAGCTTCCGCATTGTGCTCAGTCTGCTGGTGGGTCCGAATAATTACGGGTGTAGTGCCCGATTGAAAGATGGTAGTAACGCTTTGAGTCCTGTCATCGGCTGTTGTCGGCTTGATGAGAACGGGGAGATATTCTACAAAGCGAACGCAGTGCTGCCCATTGTTATCCACGAGTTTTGCCACCATTACTGCAATCCGCTGAACGACCAATTCTGGCCGTTGATGGGCAAATCCGCTGAAAAGGTGTATAAGGAGAGAGAGGAGCAAATGCGGAAATCCGCCTACGGCTCGGCACAGATTATGATGAACGAGACTTTTGTCCGTGCTTCGGTAATCCGCTATATGAAAACGCACTATCCTCAGGTCGATGAATCCGCACTTATCAAATCGGAGGAAGAACAGGGATTTATTCTGACTCAAACGCTGTGCGAGGCACTGAAACATTACGAACAGCAGCGTGACAAGTATGTTGCCATGACTGACTTCATGCCTGTTTATGCCCAATCCATCAACGATTTTGACCTGAAAGAATATTTGAAACAATATAGGAAAGAGCAAAAAGAGCTGGCCAAGTTGAACGCCACTTACAAAGTGAATATCAAGAACGGTGCCAAGAATGTGCCCAGCGGTCTTTTTCATCTTGTCATCAAATTCTCTAAGCCGATGACCGGGGGTATTGCTTTGGGTTATAGTCAAACTGGGGCGGATTTTCCCGCGGTCAAGGACTATTCGTGGCCTGATGACCGTACTTTGGATGCCGTCTTTTCTCTGGAACCCTCGCATCAGTATGGTTTTACGGTTTTAGGCCCCTACTTCACTACTGTGGATGGCCATACCGCTGGAGACATCAAAGAGTTCAACTTCACTACTTCCTCAGCCAATAAATGAGTGCGGCGATGACGAGGAGCGATAAGCTGATGAGCCCAAAGAGATCGCCGAAAGGCCAGTGAAACATCCTGAATGCTGCGTTGGCGACAAGGAACAGTCCTGCGATTTTGGCGATTCGGATAACCGGTCGCTCCTCCGGGACAATTCGCGCCAGATGGTTTCCCGTCATCAACACAAACACTAGTCCCGAAACTCCCGCTAACATATAGATAATGCTGCCGAAAGGCCAATGTATCAGCTTGAAAACGAGGCCGACAAGACACAACGCGACCATGACGATGCCTGTCCAGTAGGCTTTGCCACGACGATAGGTTGGTGCCGCGGTGTCTTCGTTGCCGTTCAATCGTGCGGTCAGCGACAAAAGCTCATCGCTCATCTTGGCAAGTCGGTCTATGTTGATGATTGCCAGAATGATGGATACCGTGAGGATGGCTGCCACGATGATGAACGAGGAGTGCAAAGGTGCTATTCCTGGTTTTCCCTCTGTTTCAGTTACAAACCACATCATCCATAGACAAAGGGCAAGTGTTCCGGTAATCCAGACCAAAGAAAAGCGGGTCTGTGCTGTTTTCACCTTTTGGATGATCGTTTGGATATCGGAATCCTCCGTGTTGATTTTCAGCACTTTCCTGCAGCTGAGCAGCTCAAATAGTCCGATGAGCAAAAACATCAGCACCGATAGGACCATAAAGGAAACTTGAAGCTCGAAGCGATACCAGCTCCAGCAAACCGCGGCGGAGAGCAGCCCGTAGGTGAGCGCTATTTCCATATTGCGGCGTTTGAAGTCCGATATTTTCGAATGCAGCATCTCGTGAATCAGGTCATTGTTGACAATTTCCTGCTGGTTGAACTTTTCCTGGAGTGTCTTGTATTGCATTTGTAACGAAGACAATTCCGCTTCCTGGTTTTGTTTTTTCTCTTCCATGATACTAAGGCTTAATGGGTGATGGATTTCGCTTTCTGGACCAATTTTTCCTTGATACGGTGCAGTTTGATCCCGACATTTGCGACAGAGATGCCCATAACGGCTGCGATTTCGTCGTAGCCGATCCCCTCCAACCATAGCAGCACAAGGCCGCGGTCCATCACATCGAGCTGGTGAATGAGCGCATAGAGCTGGCGAATCTGTTCGAGAGAGCTGTCCTGAGGGTCGTAGGGGTCAATGTCGGTGCTGAGTGAAACCGTCTGCGGACGGCGTTTCGTCCGTTTGTTGCCGTTGATGGCGGTGTTGAGCGCGATGCGATACACCCAGGTGTTCACACTGCTGCGGTTCTCGAACTGGTCGAATCCCAACCACAAGCGGACAAGGATTTCCTGAAACAGATCGTTGATTTCCTCCTTGTCGCGCGAGAACATGTAACAAACGGAGTAAATCGTCTGTTTGTACTGTTTCACCAGCTCCTCGAATTGTTTTTCTTTGTCACTTTTCATCTGACCGTTTTTTGGATTTTTATGGCATTGGACAACCCTTTCCCAAAATCCTTACAAAAAAAATCATTTTTTTTCACAACAGTCTTCTCAGTCATACTCCACAATGTTGGCTTTTATTTTTGTCAATTTTCGTTCGGTGCACAGGAAGAGGGTATTCTCAAACTCCAGTGGCTGTAATTTCCCAAGGAGTCAATTTCCAACATTATGGGCATGTAATTCACTTTTTGAAAATCAGGAATTATCTTTTTCAGGATATTATTGGCCACCATTTTATCCAGACCGCTTCTACTGTCAAATCTATAGGCGCTTCCTTTGTAGTTGACTTCTGATAATAGCTTGTCAAAATATGATTTGTCTGAGAAATAAATGACCATAACCCCTATGGAATCTTCTTGTAATAGGGGATTCTGCAAGAATTGCTCTTCAAGACTTGGTTTGCACGCTCTACACCATTGGGCTCCGATAAAGATAAAACTTGTTTTGGAATGCTCTATTTCCTTCGACATCATGTCTATACATTCTTGTTCACTCGAAAACGAGGTGTGAAAACAAGAACTTGTCACAAAAGAGAGACAGATCGTTGATAATAAGAAAACAAATATTCTTTTCATGGTCTTGGTTATTTTGTTTGTTATCAATTTTTTGTTGTATCTAACAACAAGCTTTTCTTGTTTAATGATTAGGTGGGGGCAAAGATATAAAAAGTCTTCTTTCACGATAGTAAATGCGTTGAAATTTTTCTCAAGGGGCGAAAAATGGACAAGCAGAATAAAAAAAAGAAAAAAATATTTGTGAAATGAAAAATTTTTATTATTTTTGCAATGTTGTTATGCCATACAGCGCAGGCATGTAAAATTACCAGCGACAACGATTTTGGTAATTTCAATCACTATAACCCACATCATTGTTTATTTTGGTGTGGGTTTTTAGATATATCAAAAGCGGTTAATATCCACTGCTTGTCAAATCCAAATGCCTTACGTTCGATGACTACTCTGAAATAATTTGATTCCAATAAATACTCTTCGCCAGTTTTAGTTAACGATAATTCACCAAATTGCACTACTATCGGGATGAAATCCTCAATTTCAAAACCCAAGGCTTTTATGCTATTCCCATGCTTTTCATAAATGTGTTTTAATCCAAACCCCCTGTTGGTTTCAGGTTCATTTTCACCCCAAACAATGTCAATATAGCCAATGTCTTCACGGAAAAGAGCTTTAGTACATTCTCCTTTTTGTACTTTAAGCAAGTGTTTTATAGCCTTTTTGGGTTTTCTTTCAAATTGAGGATAAATTGGACCAAAAGGTCCTTCGTGGTAAATTTTATTCATTGTATAATTGCTTTAAAAATTAAATGCAAATATACAATAATAATTTATATTTATAAAATAATTATGAAAATAATATATGTTTATTTATAGAACGCTTGTTGTTGGGCTCGTTGAAAACACCTTTTTATTCATACTCCACAATATTAGCTTTGGTCTTCTCTATATCCACAGGCCGCAACCACATGGACTCATTCGCGGCAGCTATGCAATAATTCCGCATGTCTGCGTAATCCACAATCTTTCCGTAGACGGAGTCCATTTGCGAATAGCTTTTGGCTGCCTTTTGATAATCGCCTTTCTTATATTCACTTTGCGCCTTAAACTGAAGCTGGCAATACTCTTTCCACTCTTCGGATTGAGCGGAGAGCCTAATTGTGCTGACAATAAGCAAGAAGAAAAGGATGATTTGTTTCATGGTTAATGGTTTATAGGGTGCAAAGATATAAAAAAAATATGGACTTCCTTGCTGCTTTGTGGTATCATAGGTTGCGTGCAGAATGCACGTTATCCTATTAACCCCTGACAAGGCCGTAGACCGCAGTTTGGGGTGGTGATACTCGTGGTGGAATGCAGCGTGCCGAAGGTACGCTACTATGAGTGCAGTTGTAGCGTGCCTTCCGCACGCATACCACACATTTGGCCTCGATACCCCACACTGCACTCCTTCGTCGTTTGTGCGGGGTTAATAGGATATTGTGCCTTCGGCACATTCTCTCATTAATGCATTTTGAAAACACTCTCGAATGAAGCCCAGTGTACCAAGACCACAATCACCTTACTGCAACCCTTTTGCAATAAAGTCCTTTAGGGTCCCTTTGTTCTTTATTTTGAGAAGTTGCTCAGCACCCTTGTCTTTTGGGAGCGATTTTTTATATTGCTCATAGTAGTTGAGGGCGGTTTCTATGCCTGCATAACAGCCTTCCACTTGGTCATTGTCCTCGTTTTGGATGGCATACTGGGCCCAGCCGCCAAGGAACAAAATAAGCAGGTAGCCGTCCTCGAATTTTACCACATTGGTGTTGAGCACCATGTGTACGTCGGGTGTTCCCGTAAGCCACCACAATGCGAAACTGGCCACATCCTTGCGTTTTGAATCAGACGGCGAATGGGTTTTCAGCCAGTCGATGCAGTTCATCGCATCCTGCGTGTACTGGGCATATTCTGATTTTTCGATGTCACCGGGAATTGCTGGCACAACGAACTTCTGCGCGCTCACGCCTTGCATGAGAAGCAGACATAAGGTAATAAAAGCGAACTTTTTCATAACATTCTTGTGGACTTCTGTTATTTCCTTTTTATGCCGTCCTCTCCAGGGATGCGAAGTCCGTTAAAAACATCCTTTGGAGAGAACGACGGTGCAAAGATACAATTATTTTAATCGCGGACACAGCGAACAGGTCTTAAATCTATTCCACTATTTCACGAAAACAGCATAGCAAGCGCTATAGGTGGTTGTTGTGGACAGATTTACCTTGGTGAGATTTTTTAGCACAACAGCAGTCCTTAAAAATGAGGTGTTAATACCTGCGATATATACATCACTGCCGTGAACAAACACGTCTTTGGGACTCTGGCATGCTGACAGGTTGGTCACCTGCTCATTATACCATGCGAACCCTTGGTAGCTGCCTGTCCATGCATCTCCAATCCATCCTTCCAATACCACGTAAGGCTTTCCGTTCAGCTCGGCAACGGCCATAGCCCTAGACCCCAGGCCTGTGTTGACCTGTATGTCGCGAATGGCACCGTTAACCCACATCACGGATTTATGGAAACCCTCATAGCCTGGACTTTCATACTCCTCGCTGCCTACCACATAAACGGTGTTGCCAATAACACAAACGTCGCGGGCACCAGCGGGCTTGTCTGACAACATTTGCAATGTGCCGTTTTTCCACAGGTAAGCACCATCGCCATCCCCCTCGTATATATATTTTGTGCCTACCACATAAATATCGTTCCCGGAGACAAAAATAGCATTAGCCTTGATAAGTGAGTATTGATCATTGGAATTGACGGGTAGTTGAACCATTTGACCATCAACCCAATAGACGGGTTTGCCAGCAACATATCCACAAGCATAAAGCTTGTTATTTGCGGTTTTAAGGTCCGTCACGCAACCTGATTCGTTTGACAACACCTGTGGGGTGCCATTCTTCCATACTACAGGACGAGAGTCCCCATTGCTACCGCCGTAATAAACGTCACTGCCTTTTACGCACACTGCGAGAGCCGCATCGGATGCGTTGGCATCAAGAGTCTGCATGGTGCCATCTACCCAACACACTGCCGGACCATAGTCTCCGTAAGAAGAAGTGGTTCCCGCAACATAGACATGGGTTTGCTCAGGAGTTGTGGTGCCGGAATCGTTAGGACCATCAACATTTTCTTTTTTGCACGAAACCAGTGCAAGGCAGCAGATGAATGCTGTCATGATAAATAATTGTCTTTTTTTCATGATAATTTTGGTTTATTGTTTTGTAAATGATATTTTCGTTGCTACAAATATCAGTTTTTTCATTGCAAAAATACATTCAGTTTGCGGACTATTTAATCCCTCACAAGCAAAATGTGAACCCTTATGTCGAAAATATGCCGAGTGGTTGGGATTGCTGCTTTTTAAGAAAGGATATAAGATTCATATAATTAATGCGTTGTATAATTTTTTTGGAATAGATTTGTGACGGATAAAAAGGTTGTTTGTGGCGGATAAAAAGGTCGTTCGTGAGGGATTAAATTGATTTTTGGAGGGAAATGTGTCGCAAAAATGACTATCTTTGTCGCTTTATTCAATACAAAAACGCTATGAAAAATTGGAAAACAGTTGTCATCATTTTGCTCAATGTTCTGTTCTGCGCCATAACGTTGTGGCTTTTTGTCAGGAACTCATTTCTGCGGCCGAGTGCCGGTAGCGATCTCAAGGAGTTTCTTTCCGGTTTACTATTGTTAGGAACCTTGTATCTTAATTACTTTCTGCTTTATCCGAGGCTTTACCATAGATATTCTCACATGGTCTATTGGATAGTGGTATTGCTCATTGCTTTGCTAACAGGACTTATAGATGTGGCCATTGCCAATCCTTATATTGTATCAAGAAATGCTGAAGTTATTGAATTTGTAGGCCCATTTAATTTTTACTCAAAAATTTTTTCCTTGATTGTAGGACGCAATTTTGTATTGAATATTTTTCCTTTTTTGTTCAGAGAGCAGCAGCATTACCAGCAGTCGTTGGAAAAAGAGGTGAAGATTGTTTACCGGGATGTTCGGATGCTTGATGTCGCTGATGAACACAACGATATACAGTTGGTTCCCATCGAAGACATTTTCTATTGTCACCAGCAGGGAAACTTCACTGAAATCCATACAGCGCAAAACAGAAAATACACACGCTTGGGTTCCATGAGGCATCTTGAACAGCTGTTCGGAGAGGAAGAGTTCATCCGCCTGACAGCAACCGTGCTGGTGCCTTTCCGCTATGTTGAGTCGTGTCAGGGGGATATGGTGGTGATGCAAAAGATGCCATGGGAAAATGAAGCTACCGCTTTCAAGTTGGAAGCCAAAACCAAAGAGGAGATTGCCCAAAGGATAATGGAAAGTCTTCAGACCGAAATAGCTGAAACAAGCGACGAAAATATCCTCGAGGAATCATCTCGCCCGAAAGCCAAGCGGAAACCGGCAACACCTCCCGAAGAAAAGATCAATGAGGTGCTTTCCTGCATCAAAAAGCATCCGAATTGTAATTCAGCGGATATTATCGCCGAGACCGGTTTCTCACAGAGCACTGTCGAGCGCTGCCTCTTTGAACTCAAAAAGCAGGGACGCGTGGAATATGTAGGGAGCAAGAAGACAGGAGGGTATCTTCTTGTTAAAACCCAATCGAGATAAATGACGAAAGTTCTTATTTCTTTGGATTTTTTCAAAAATGATAAAATTATTCATTTGGAATTTTTCGATTTTTGAATGATTATTTCTTTGGATAATTTAAATTTTTGTATTTTTGCACCCATAAACACATATTAAGATGTATTATAAAAGAATCATTGATAGTTATTTAAGTGAATGGGCTTCCCGCAAGATGCATAAGCCTATTTTATTGCGTGGTGCAAGACAGGTTGGGAAATCTACTGCTGTCCGACATTTGGGTGAGCAGTTCAAATATTATGTAGAAATTAATCTTGAGAAACAGCCGGGCTACAAAACATTGTTCCGCAAAGACTTACAGGTGAAACGCATAGTTCCTCAGATGGCGGCGATGTGCGGGATACCCATTGTTCCGGGAAAAACCTTGCTCTTCATTGATGAGATACAGGATTGTCAGGAGGCCATAATGGCATTGAGATTCTTCAAGGAGGATATGCCCGACCTGCATGTGATTGCGGCAGGCTCGTTGCTGGAATTTGTGCTCGACGATATCACCACTTTTGGTGTGGGTCGCGTTCACTCCATGTACATGTTCCCCATGACCTTCGACGAGTTCCTTTGTGCTAATGGGGAGGACCTTCTCATGGAGGCTCGTAACCAAGCTTCGGCTATCTCGCCGCTACCTGAGTCTCTTCACGATAAGCTGGTCCAATTGGTTCGTACTTTTATGTTAGTGGGAGGTATGCCTGAATCGGTGGCTAAATGGGTGGAAACCAACGATTACCTGCAGTGTCAAGAAATTCAGGATGACATACTGACGGGCTATGAGGCCGACTTCCCGAAATATAAGAAAAAAGTGGACCCGCAATTGCTGAGTGCTACTATGAAAAGTGCTGCCGTGCAAGCCGGAAAAAAGTTTGTATATTCGCGGGTTCAGGGTGATTACAAGACAGCAGAGGTGAAGAAAGCACTTGAAATGCTAATAAAGGCTGGCATCCTGATACCTGTCACTCATACCAATGCTAACGGACTGCCTTTGGGCGATGGACGAGATGACGGCACCCGCAAGATACTGTTGCTTGATACGGGCTTGATGTTACGCTTGCTTAACATGTCGCTGGGCGACATCACAGCCATTACTACGCAGATTCTGACGGCTTCTGCTGCTGATCTGGTGAACAAAGGTCCTGTGGCCGAGATGCTGGCGGGATTGGAGTTATTGCATTATCTATCGCCCAATCTTCATCATGAGTTGTTCTATTGGATGCGTCAAGCCAAGAATGCCACTGCTGAGGTGGATTATGTGTTGCCGCACGACATGCAGGTGTTGCCTTTTGAGGTAAAAGCGGGTGTGCAAGGCGGCATGAAGAGCATGTGGGACTTTATGCGGGACAAGGAGTTGACGCAGGGTGTTCGCTGCTCTTTGGAGAACTTCGGCCATTTTGACTATGTAGATTCCAAAGCAGGAAACACCGTCCGCCATGTGACGATTATACCTTTGTACGCAGTTTCAAGGTTGAGGTGATGTTATCTTCACGCATCCCCGAAAATTAGCACATTAATAAAACCATTTGCTAATTTGCTAATTCATTGGTACATTAGCACATTGTCTTTATCTTCTGCGTAGCACTCCCCTTGAGCACAAAGTGCGAAACTCCCCTCGAGCGTAGTGAGACTCCCCTTTGACGCACGTAGTGCGTCACTCCCCTTCTTTTTCCTTACCTATCGTTGTGCACGGATTATACCCCAGTTGCTGCAGCAAATGCACCTGTGCGGGAATGGCGGCTTCGAAGCGGGGCCAGTCTTTCCGCTCTTTGGGAGTCCATACGGTTTCGGCCAAGGCACACAAACGGGGCAGCAGCATGTATTCGGCATGGTCGTATGTGAAAATGAACTCCGACCATAAATTGCACTGAGCCCCCTTGATACATTTGGCCTGCTCGCTGGTCAGGGTGTCGGGGATGGGCTCGAAAGCATAGACCTTTCCAAGAGGAACATAACCGCCAATGGCTTTGGGTTGCGTTTCGGGCTCGTCCTGGTAGTAGTCGAAGTAGCAGAAGGCCGTGGGCGACATCACCACCTCGTTGCCTAACTGGGCGGCCTTGATGGCACTTTCGGCACCCCGCCATGATTGCACGGTAGCGGTGGGGGTTACGCCGCCATCCAGAATTTCGTCCCAGCCGATGATTTTCTTGCCGTGTTTGTTCACTTCTTTTTCAATCTCGGCCACCATCCAGGCTTGCAACTTTTCCTCATTGGCTAAGCCCAAGTCTTTGATTTTCTGCTGGCATTTGGGGCAGGCCCGCCAGTTGTCCTTGTAGGCTTCGTCACCGCCAAGGTGAACGTATTCGTAAGGGAAAAGTTCCATCACTTCATCAAAAACATCCTTCAGGAAGACCATCACCGATTCGTTACCGCCGCAAAGTATGGCTTTTGGGGGCCAATAGGGACCGAGGGCCACGCAGTAGGGATAATCGTCGCAGGCAAACTGCGGATAGGCGGTCAGGATGGCGGAGCTATGGCCGGGCATCTCGATTTCGGGAACCACATCGATATGGCGCGCGGCGGCGTAGGCCACAATCTCGCGGATTTGGTCCTTGGTGAAGTAGCCGCCGTAGCTGCGTTCCTCGCCTTCTTTGGCCTCTTCGGCTTCGCCCCAGGGCACATCGCTGCGATCCACTCGCCAGGCTCCCACTTCGGTGAGCAAGGGATATTTGTCAATCTGGATGCGCCAGCCGTGGTCGTCGGTGAGGTGGAAATGGAATTTGTTGAGCTTGTACAAGGCCATCACGTCCAAGTGTTTCTTCACTTCGTCGATGTTGAAGAAATGGCGGCACACATCCAGGTGGCTGCCACGCCATTCAAAACGTGGGTAGTCGGTGATTTTGACTCCCGGAACAGCCAATGCCACAGGATTTTCCGTGTTCGCATTGGCCGGTGCCAACTGGAACAGCGTCTGGAAACCATAAAACAGGCCAGCTTCCGTATTGGCGGAAATCAGAATGATTTTTTTATCCACCGTGAGCTGGTAGCCTTCGTCGCCAAGCTGGTCGTTTTTTTCGTCATTCAATTCAAAAATGATGATATTTTTGACCGGGGAGTTTTGCACCTTGGGTTCAAAACCGAAATAATGCTTGTAATTTTCCACGATGTATTGTCGCGTGGAATTTTGCTCGTCAAGATTCAAAAATGACAATTTGGTGTGCTTGTCGAGGATGAAATTCTTGAGCGAATCCTGCTCTATCGATACGGGTTCGGGCACTAAGGCTATTTTCTGGGGTAGGGGTTTTTCGCTACAACTGTATAGCAAAAACGCCAGACTGAGCAGTAAAAAAATTTTTTTCATATTAAATTGAATTTAGAAAGTGCAAAAATAATCTATTTTTCAAAAAAAAAGTTATCTTTGCAAATTCAAAAAATCAACGACTATGACACCAACTGTTACTACTATTTTATATGCCGCACTGGTCATTGGAGCTATTGGAATGATTGCGGCTGTAATCTTGTATTTTGTCTCCAAGGCGTTCAAAGTGATAGAAGACCCCCGTATCGACGAGGTGGCCGAGCACTTGCCGGGTGCCAATTGCGGTGGTTGCGGCTTTGCCGGTTGCCGTGCGTTGGCAGAGGCTATTGTGAAGGCCAATACGCTGGACGGCTACAAATGCCCCGCTGGCGGTGACATGAAAGCGATTGCCGCTGTGATGGGCTTAGAGGCTGCTGAAACCGAGCCGATGGTGGCGGTGGTGCGCTGTAACGGCAGTTGTGAAAACGCGCCTGCCAAGGTGAAATACGACTCGGCATTGTCCTGCCAGTTTGCCACTTCCATTTATGCCGGCGAGAGCGCTTGCCCTTTCGGCTGCCTCGGTTGCGGTGACTGTGTGAAGGCTTGTAAGTTCGATGCTATCCATATCGACGATACCACAGGTTTGCCAGTAGTGGATGAAGAGAAGTGTGTGGGTTGCGGCGCTTGTGCCAAGACCTGTCCCCGCAAGGTCATCGAAATCCGTCTCAAGGGAAAACTGGGCAGAAGAGTGTTCGTGTCCTGCGTCAATAAAGAGAAAGGCGCTGCGGCCCGCAAGAATTGCTCCGCCGCTTGTATCGGTTGTGGCAAGTGCGCCAAGACCTGTCCTTTCGAAGCCATTACGGTGGAGAATAATCTGGCCTATATCGATTTCACCAAGTGCAAGAGCTGCCGTAAATGTGTGGCAGAATGTCCTACAGGTGCCATCCATGCGGTGAATTTCCCACCGAAGAAAGAGGCTCCCGCAGCTCCTGCCGAGAAGCCAGCCGCTCCTGCCGAAACTTCAACTCCCGCTTCCGAACAATAATCTTTTCTGAAAAAAATCAATCTTATATAGAATGAAGACTTTTAAAATAGGTGGTATTCACCCCGAGGAAAATAAATTAGCCAAAGAACAGTCAGTGGAAATTTTTCCCATTCCCAAACAGGTCACCGTTTTCCTGACCCAGCATTTGGGAGCCCCTTCCGTGCCTCAGGTGCAAAAAGGCGACAAGGTGAAGGTGGGGCAGCTGATTGGCAAAGCCGAGGCTTTTATTTGCGCCAATGTCCATTCTCCCGTGTCGGGAACGGTGGCCAAAATCGAACCCGTGGCCGATTTTCTGGGCTACAAGAAAGACGCGGTGGTGATTGACGTGGAAGGCGACGAATGGGCCGAGGGAATTGACACTTCCTCCGAGTTGAAAAAGGACATCACGCTGACCAAACAGGAGATTATCGACCGCATGAAAGCTTGCGGTATCGTCGGTTTGGGCGGCGCATGCTTCCCCACCCATGTGAAATACATGGTGCCACCAGACAAGCAGGTGGATTACCTGCTGATTAACGCCGCCGAGTGCGAACCGTACATTACGGTGGACTACCGCATGATGCTGGAGCGTGCCGATGAGGTGATGGTGGGTATCGAGGCCATGCTGATCGCTTCGGGGGCTCCCGTGGCGATGATTGGTGTGGAGGCCAACAAACCCGATGCTATCGCGCATCTGACCAAAGTGGCCGCCAACTACAAAAACATCCAGGTGGTGGAACTGAAAACCAAATATCCGCAAGGTGCTGAAAAACAGCTGATTAAAGCTTTAACAGGACGAAGCGTTCCCAATGGCAAGTTGCCGATTGAGGTGGGTTGCATTGTCAACAATATCGCTACTGCCTTCGCCATTTATGAGGCAGTGCAGAAGAACAAACCGATTATCGAAACCTTCACGACAGTGAGCGGTAAATCACTGAAAAATCTGAAAAATTACAGAGTTCGTATTGGTACTTGCATCAACGATATTCTGAATGCTGTCGGTGTTCCCGAAGATACGGGCAAGATTATCTCTGGAGGTCCGATGATGGGCAAGGCCATCTCCAACCTCAATGCGTTTACCGTCAAGGGTATGTCAAGCTTGCTGCTGATGACCGAGAAGGAAAGCAAGCGTGGCGAGGTGTATGAGTGCCTGCGTTGCGGCAAGTGCGTGCATGCCTGCCCGATGGGTCTGGAACCCTACATGCTGCATGCTTTCACGGATTTGCAGCGCTATGAGGACTGTGAGAAATATGGTATTATGAATTGTATCGAGTGCGGCTCGTGCTCCTTCGGTTGTCCCTCCAACCGTCCGATTCTGGACATGATCAGGGTGGGCAAGAACAAGACGGGAGCGATGATTCGTGCAAGAAAATAAACGAAAAAGCGGGTCTGTTTCAGACCCCGCTTTGTTTTAAAAACAGAATATGATTGTCATTACGGGTGCTGCCGGTTTTATCGGCAGCCGCATGGTTCAACATCTCAATGAATCAGATCGCAACGATTTGGTTCTGGTGGATGATTTCCCCGTAACACCTGTTGAACCGGGCCGTAATGTGCCAGAAATCTATCCTTTTACCCCTGTGGAAACGTGCCATGATGCGCCGAAGATGTATCCCTGTATCCCTGCAGAGACGTGCTGTGGCGCGTCTCTACAAGGTGAAGATGCGTCTTCACAAACGTTGCAATTTGTTGAAAAAATCCCCCGTGATTTCTTTTTTGATTGGGCGGTGCAAAATATAGCTCATATCGATTTTATCCTTCATTTCGGAATAGAAACCGCAGGAATGCAAGCCGATGCGGCATTGCTTCGGGAGTACAATCTGGAGTTTTCGCAACGTTTGTGGAGCCTGGCGGCGATGAATCGCATACCCATGCTCTATGCGGCAGCTTCTACCGAGGCGAAATGGAACTGGACAGGCCAGGAATGGACAGGGTGGGGGAGTGGAACAGCTGAAGCGGAGCGGCTGAAGCGGCAGTTCGACCAGTGGGTGCTGAAGCAGCGGGTGACACCGCCGCTGTGGGCGGGATTCGCCATGCCTGAAGTGTATGGGCCGAACGAAGAGAGCGTGGACACAGCAGCCTCTTCGGTGTTTCAGCTATTCAAACAATGGCAAAAGGAAGGACGCATGCTTATCCCTGTTTTTGAAAATTCAGAAAGCTCGGATAACGAACCCTTAAGGGACAGGATTTTCGTCAAAGATGTGGTGACGGTTTTCACTTGGTTCATAAATCATTTGCCCGCCAGCGGCTTCTATTATCTGGGCAACGGCTTTCCCCGTCCGCTGAGTACGGTGGCGAATGCTATTTTCTCTGTTTTGAAACTGTCGTCCAAAGTAGAATACCAAGTCATTTCCTCTTCTGAAATTCTTCATCAGCAAGAGAAAAATACGGTCTCCCTCAGTAAAATTAATCGTGTCGGATATAAGAAATCTTTTACTCCTCTGGAGAAAGGAATTCGGCTTTGTGTTAAAAATTATCTATCAACAAATTTTTATTGATAATTTATAATGCTGAAAATCAACTAATTGATAAAAATTGGTAGAAAATAGCAGAAAAATATCCCCTTGATTGAAATTTTTTTTTTACTTTTGTTATTTCATTTGACTAGAAAAAACATCCATCAACCATAAAAACATACTCAAAGCAAAACCACAATGGCAACAATAACGGATAAAGAGATTTCCAAAATGTTGAAGAAGTTCTTCGGCTTCGAGAAATTCAAAGGGAATCAGCTTAAAATCATCAAGGCCCTGCTCAAAGGGAAGGATTGTTTTGTGATTATGCCCACTGGCGGTGGCAAGTCGCTTTGTTACCAATTGCCCGCTCTGATGAAAGAGGGCACGGCCATCATTATCTCTCCGCTCATTGCTCTGATGAAAAATCAGGTGGATGCCATTCGTAATTTTGGTACGGATATCGGCATCGCTCATTTTTTGAACTCTTCACTCAACAAACAGGAAATCAAAGAAGTGAAGGACGATTTGCTGTCGGGAAAGACAAAGTTGCTGTATGTGGCTCCCGAATCGCTGACCAAAGAGGAGAATGTGGATTTCTTCAGAGATATCAATATTTCCTTTTATGCTATCGATGAGGCGCATTGTATCTCCGAATGGGGCCATGATTTCCGTCCGGAATATCGTCGTATCAGAAATATTATCGACACCATTGGCAAAAAGGTGCCTGTCATTGCACTGACTGCCACCGCCACGCCTAAGGTGCAGGGTGACATCCAGAAAAACTTGGGCATGGACAAGGCCGAGGTGTTCATTTCCTCGTTCAATCGTCCGAATCTGTATTACGAAATCCGCGAGAAGACCAAGGATGTGGACAAGGAACTGGTAAAGTTTATCAAGAACAATCCCGGCAAGTCGGGCATCATTTATTGTTTGAGCCGTAAGAAGGTGGAAGAGCTGGCGGAATTCCTGCAGGCTAACCAAATCAAGGCTTTGCCCTATCACGCAGGCCTGGATTCCCATACCCGTGTGGAAAACCAGGATTCCTTCCTGATGGAAAAGGCCGATGTCATCGTGGCCACTATCGCTTTCGGTATGGGTATCGACAAACCCGACGTGCGCTATGTTATCCATTATGATATGCCGAAGAGCTTGGAAGGCTATTATCAGGAAACGGGACGCGCTGGCCGCGACGACGGCGAGGGTGTGTGCATCGCTTTCTATGATCCGAAAGATTTGAACAAGCTGGAGAAGTTCTCTACCAAGAAATCAGTGGCGGAACAGGAAATTGTGAAACAGCTGCTGGCGGAAACCGCCTCGTATGCAGAATCCACCAACTGCCGCCGTAAACATCTGCTCCATTATTTCGGCGAGGATTTCGAGGAGGAAAATTGCCATAACTGCGACAACTGCAATCATCCGAGACCCAAAATGAACGCTGCCGACCAGATATGCCTCGTGATCGAAGTGATTCAAACGGTGAAACAGCAGTTCAAGGAAGACCATATCATCGATATCATCAGAGGCGAGAAAACGACCTCAGTGGAGAAATTCAAACACCAGAAACTGAAACAGTTCGGCGAAGGCATGGACTATGAACAGAATTTCTGGGCCAATGTGATCCGTGTGGCAATTTTCGAGGAACTGATTATCAAGGACGTGGAGAATTACGGCCTGTTGAAGGTCACCCCAAAAGGGGAGAAATATATGGTGAATCCCTATTCGGTGATGGTGGCCAAACCCAAAGGAGCCATCGATCCCGATGATGATGGCGATATGATGGACGAGCCCATGCCATCCAAAGGCGACGCCTTCGACAAAACTTTGTTCTCGCTGCTGAAAAATCTGCGCAAAGAACTGTCAAATAAGGAAAACCTTCCGCCATACGTCATTTTCCAGGATCCTTCGCTGGAAGATATGTGCATCCAGTATCCAACCAATATCGAGGAGATGACCCATATCACGGGCGTGGGTGCAGGCAAGGCGCAGAAGTATGGCAAACCTTTCGTGGATCTGATCAAGAACTACGTGGAGGACAATGAAATTGAGCGTCCACAGGATTTCGTGGTCAAGACCGTGGTGAACAAGTCGGCCAATAAAGTGTATATCATCCAGAATATCGACAGAAAGATAGCTTTTGAAGATATCGCCATCGCCAAAGGTATGGAGATGGACGAACTGCTTTCTGAAATTGAAAGTATTGTGTCTTCCGGTATGAAACTGGATATCAATTATTATATTGATGAAGTGATAGACCCCTATCATCAGGAAGATATATTGGATTATTTCAACAATGCCCAATCCGATTCCGTTCAAGACGCCCTCGAAGAATTGGGCGAGGACGAATACAGCATGGATGAAGTGAGAATCATGAGAATCAAGTATTTGTCCGAGGTCGGCAACTAAAGAGTTAAGAATTAAGAGTTAAAAGTTAAAAATTATTAGATATGGGTGAATTTGAAGAAAACGTAACAGAAGTTATCAAAGAAGAAACACTACAAGAAGTACCACAAGAAACTTGTGAGACAAAGAAAAAATGTAATTGTAATCTGTGCCGTTGTATCGTGGATGCGGTGCTTGTGGTTGCTGTGATTGTGCTTTATGTCTTGTATTTCTTTTTCCCGAAAACAGCCAGTCACAAATCCGTACAGACAGTGGTCAATACGGAACCTCGTTCGGGCGAGATTATCTACATCAATATTGACAGCGTGAATGCCAATTACGAGTTGGTGGACATCCTTACCAAGGATATTGAGGCTGAAATGAGCAAACAGGAAGCGGTTTTCCAAAACCGTCAGGCAGCTTTGGAAAGAAAAGCGGCACAATTCCAGCAGAATTATCAGTCGGGTATCCTGACCCAAATCCAGATAGAGAATGCCCAGCAGCAACTGATGCAGGAAAGCGAGAACCTAAAGGCTGATTATGAACGTGTTATGGGAGACCTGGAAGCCCGTCAGGCAGCTGCCCTGAAGCAAATTGCCGATTCGGTGATCAACGCTACCAAACGGATCAATGCGGAAAGAAACGCTTCTTTCGTGTTCTCGTATCAGTACGGCGGACAGATGATTGACGCAGACCCGGCAAAAGATATAACCAATGAGTTGCTTGAAATTTTAAATGAACCTTTTAAATCAAAGAAATAATGATGAGTGCTCGTTTGTGGCTCCTGTCGCTGTGTGCGATAGTTTTGTTTTTCGGTTCTTGTAAAGGGAAAAACAAACAGGCACAGGGGCAAGATGCGGTGGAAACAGTGGAAATAAATCCAGATGCTATTGGCGCGGGTGCCGATAACAGTTACAATGATACACTTCCGGGAAAAAAGGTAGAGGAAATGTATGGCGATAACTCGGCCAAGGTGGTGGTGTATTACAAAGTGGATGAAAATGGCCAGCTGACCGATGAGAAATACCGCGAGGTGTTCTATTACGATAGCACCCATTATAAATATACGGAAGGCAATCTCGTAGACCAGACCAAGCGCGACGGTGACTGGTTCGCCTACCATAAGAACGGCAATCTCTGTACAGAAGCCCATTACGAAAACGGCAAGGAAGAAGGCTTGTATAAGGTGTACCACGACAACGGATATCTGTACTATGCCGGTGAGTTTCATCAGGGAATGAAAGTGGGAGAGTGGAAATTTTACGACGAACAGGGCCGCCTGATATACATCCAGAAGTATGAGAACGGACAATTGAAAGAGACTAAACAAATAAATAATAATCAATAAAATCTAAAATTATGGAATTACCATTTGCAGAATCCTGGAAAATCAAGATGGTGGAACCCATCAAGAAATCAACACGTGAGGAACGTGAAAAGTGGCTTGAAGCCGCGCATAATAACGTGTTTATGTTGAAGTCGGACTACGTTTACATTGATTTGCTCACCGACTCTGGCACAGGTGCCATGAGCGACCGTCAATGGGCAGCGATGATGATGGGCGACGAAAGCTACGGCGGAGCCCGCAGTTTCTACCACATGAAAGATACCATCACCGAGCTCACCGGTTTCAACTATGTGATTCCCACCCACCAAGGCCGCGCCGCAGAGAACGTGCTGTTCTCTTATCTCGTAAAACCGGGTATGGTGGTCCCGGGCAATGCCCATTTCGACACCACCAAAGGCCATATCGAGAGCCGTAAGGCTTTTGCTATCGATGTGACTATTCCGGAAGCGAAAGACACTCAGCTTGAACTGCCTTTCAAAGGTAATGTAAGCCTTGAATTGCTCGAGAAAGTATTGAAAGAAAACGAAGGCAAGGTGCCGTTTATGGTGCTTACCGTCACCAACAATACCGTTGGCGGACAGCCCGTGAGCATGAAGAATATCCGCGAGACCTGCGAATTGTGCCACAAATATGGTGTTCCGGTGAATATGGATAGTGCCCGTTTCGTAGAGAACGCTTATTTCATCAAGACCCGCGAGGAAGGCTATGCCGACAAGTCCATCCGTGAAATCGTGAAGGAAATGTTTAGCTATGTGGACTGTATGACCATGAGCGCCAAGAAAGACGGTCTCGTGAACATGGGTGGTTTCATCGCTACCAACAAGGAAGACTGGTACGAAGGCGCCAAGTTGTTCTGCATTCCGTTCGAAGGCTTCCTTACCTATGGTGGTATGAACGGCCGTGATATGGACGCGCTTGCTGTCGGTTTGAAAGAAAATTGCGACTTCGACATGGTGGAAACCCGTATCCAGCAGGTGCAGTACCTTGCCAAAAAACTCGATGAATATGGCATTCCTTATCAGCGTCCTGCAGGCGGTCACGCCATCTTCGTGGATGCCGACAAGATTCTGGTCAACGTGCCGAAAGAGGAATTCCCAGCCCAGACCCTTACCTGCGAGCTGTATCTTGAAGCCGGTATCCGCGCTTGCGAAATCGGTTATATGCTCGCCGACCGTGATCCGGTGACCCGCGAGAACCGTTTCGGTGGCCTCGACTTCGTGCGCCTCTGTATCCCGCGTCGTGTCTATACCAATAACCACATGGATGTCATCGCGGCCGCACTGAAGAACGTGTTTGACCGCCGCGACAGCATCAAACACGGTGTGCGCATCACTTGGGAAGCTGAGCTTATGCGTCATTTTACCGTACAATTGGAACGTATCAAATAATATTTTGGAAATATGAAAAAGTTATTGTCTACCATACTGCTTATCGCCTTCGCGATAGGCAGTATTTTGGCTGCCCCGCTGAAAAATGTGCCTTACACCATTACTCAGCCAAATGGGCAGGTTATTCACTGTTTCGTCAGCGGTGACGAATTTTTCAACTATTGTCACGATGCTGAGGGGTACACTATCATCATGGATGCTGAAACAGGATATTACACTTACGCTGTCAAAGTCAACGGTGAGATCACGTCGTCGGAATATATTGTCGGTGAGGTCGATCCTTCCACAGTGGCCGCTTTGGCACCCGGTGTACAGGAAAATCCGGAGCGGATTATGGCCAAGCGCATTGAACGTATGCGTCAGATACAGGATAATGACCCTGCCCCTCATACAAGGAATATGAATCATGGACTGATGAATAACCTTGTGGTGTTCATCAGCTTCCAGAATGATACAACCTTCCCCAAAACATACAGTCAGGTCAATACCATGTTCAATGACACGTCAAGTAGCTCGTCTGTTTCCCTGATGAATTTTTACAGACATGTGTCTTATAATCAATTTACCATACAGTCCCATTTGTTTCCTCAGGCAGGACCCAATGATGTGATTTTGTCTTATCACGATTCTCATGCCGAAAATTATTATCGACCGTATAATCAAATCCAGAATCCGGACGGGTATATGGATAATGATGGAAAGCGCGAAAGAGAATTCACCTTGCTGACAAATGCGATTAACTATGTGAAGAATTTTATTCCGACATCAATTAATCTGGACTATAATGAGGATGGAAAAGTGGACAACGTGGTGTTCATTGTCAACTGCGGAGTGGGTAATTGGAACGACTTGCTGTGGCCCCATAGATGGTCATTATTCGATCGTACCGTGTTCATGAATGGCAAAAGAGTATACGATTTTAACTTAATTATGGGAGATGATGACGTTTACTTTGATATCGGCACCATGTGCCACGAGATGTTCCATTCATTGAGCGCCCCCGATTTATATTCTTCCAGCGGAAATGCCACATATACCGGTCATTGGGATCTGATGGAAGGAACTACCAATCCGCCTCAGAATATGGGAGCTTATATGAAATACAAGTATGGTCATTGGATAGAGTCAATTCCTGAATTGACCCAAAATGGTCTTTATACTTTGTATCCAGTGTCCACTTCTCCCCAATGTGCTTATAAATTTTTCCCAGACCGTGTTCATCATCCGAATCAGTTCTTGGTGATTGAATATAGAAACACATCAACCCCCTTCGATGGCACGGTGTATGGAACAGGTGCTGTGATATATAGGATTAATTCCGATTTTAACGGAAACCATAGCACTGATTATAGTGTTGGCGATTACCCGGAAGTATATGCTTTCCGTAAAGGAGGATTTCCGGTATCTGCTTATGAGCCTCCGATCGTGGGTAATCTCAACCAGTCGTATTTCGGTGGTTTTAATATGACGGAATTCAGCGAATATACGAATCCTTATCCGTTTTATTGCAACGGAACCCCCATGACTGGTTTCAGATTTGTCAATATACAGAACTATGGTGACAGTCTGCAGTTTTATTTTATTAAAGGGGAAGTTACTATTGATACTTTCCCATGGGTTGAGCCCTTTGAATGCGAGGGAATACCATACTATTGCCATCATGAGTTTGAGTACAACTCCAGTGTGTGGAATACCGCGACAGGCGACCATTCGGGAGCAGTCAATACAGCCCATACAGGATCCAAAAATGCGATTTTCTATACCATTACAAACAGTACTACCAAAATGGTGATGCCTATTTTTGACTTTACTTTCCTTCAGAATCCGGAGCTTTCGTTCTGGTGCGCCCAGGCTGGTAGCAGCAATTATACTTTGAAAGTGTATTACAAAGCGAATGCCACGGATGATTGGACGTTGCTGCAAACCTATTCCAACTTCACCAGTCAGTGGACTCAGCAGACGCTTGCACTGCCGAATCCTTCTTCCACTTACCAGATAGCTTTTGAAGCATCGGGTTCCAATGGATCGGGTTTGGTTTTGGATGATATTATGGTTAACGGTACTATGGTTCCAGGTTTCACTATCACCGCTTCCGCGGGTGAACATGGACAAATCTCGCCCTCTGGTGCCGTGTGGGTTTCCTTGCATGGCAATCAAACTTTCGATCTTATCCCTGAAGAAGGCTATACGGTGAATGAATTGCTGGTGGACGGTGTTGCCCAGTCAAGAGTGCTGCATTATACTTTCGAAAATGTTATAGCAGACCATTCTATCGCCGCTACGTTCCGTGTGGCTAATCCAACAATGAACATTTTGCCTGCCGCATTGTATTTTTCCTCTGCTGCCGGCGCAACTTCCGCACCCAAGTCTGTGAATGTGATTACGAATGATTTAGTGGAAGATGTTCAGGTACAGGCGGAAGCTCCGTTCAAAATCTCTGTCGACCAGGAGAGTTATGGACAGACCGCCACAATTCCATATAATGGAGGTTTGTTATATGTGGTCTTTGATCCTGAATTTGGTGGCAGCTATAACAGAACCATGACATTCACCAGCCAGACATTGACCAGGACGGTGACACTCAATGGTTCCGCAACTGGTATTGAGGAGCAGCATGCCGGAGAAATCCAGCTTTATCCCAATCCTGCTGGCAATCGCCTGAGCTTGGTGTTCTCTGCCAATAATTTGCCCGAAAAGGTCGAAATCATTGATGTAACCGGCCGGGTCGTGATGACACAAACTGTGACAGACGAAACGGTTATTGTCAATGTGGAAGGCCTGAATGCTGGCGTGTATTTTGTCAAAGCTGATAATATCGTCAAGAAGTTCATCAAGAAATGATCATCATCAACAATGTCCTGGTATCCGACGACCTCTTTGACAGTCAGTTCTGCTGTGATTTAGCGCAGTGCAAGGGCTTGTGCTGTGTGGAAGGGGATACCGGCGCCCCGGTGGACCCCGAGGAGATTGCGGACCTGGAGGACAATTACCCGCTCTTCAAGAAGTATATGTCTGAAGAGGGAATTGAAAAAGTGGAGGCGGAAGGGACCTTCGATTATGATATGGAAGGCTCTTTCGTGACTCCGCTGCTGAGTGACGAACGATGCGCTTACGCTTATTACGATGAAAATGGCATTGCCAAATGCGCTATCGAAAAGGCTTTTGAAAAGGGAGAAATCGACTTTCAAAAGCCTATTTCTTGTCATTTATATCCTATTCGTATCAAAAAATTGCCGGATTATGAGGCACTGAATTATCATCGTTGGTTCGTCTGTGCCGAGGCTTGTGAGCTGGGCCACCGCTTGGGCCTTCCTGTTTTCCGTTTCCTGAAGAGTCCGATTATCAGAAAATATGGCGAAACTTTTTACCAGCAACTGGAAGACAATTATTGTGAGATCAAGGCTGCTGGTGGGGTAGTGCTCAATGCAGAAGGCAAAGTGCTGATGATTTTCCGCCGTGGCAAATGGGACTTCCCAAAGGGAAAAGTGGAAGACGGTGAAACTGTCGAAGAAGCAGCCCTGCGTGAGGTGAGCGAGGAAACCGGCCTGCAGCAACTTTCTATTGTCAAGCCTTTGCCCGATACCTTCCATACCTATAAGTTAGGCGGAAAATGGGTGGGCAAAACCACAGCTTGGTATATCATGAAGTCGTCTGCACCCGAGAATCTGGTCCCTCAAACCGAAGAGGATATCGAGGAAGCCCGCTGGGTGAAATTCGATGAGGTGGCCCGCCTTCTCAAAGACTCTTACCCGAACCTCCGGGAACTTTGGGGTAAACTGAAACGTGAAGACGTGGAGACGCTCACTGCGTTCGCTCGGTAAGACGTTAAGACGATATATTCGTCTCCTCGAACGAACGAAGTGAGTGACTCCCCGAACGAGCAAAGCGAGTGTCTCCCCGTATAAACGAATAAACAAATCAACAAATCAACAAAATCAACACCATGAACACCCCCCTCGTTGGAATTATAATGGGCTCGAAGAGCGATTGGAACACCATGAAGGCCGCCTGCGATGTGCTGGATGAGTTTGGCGTTCCGTATGAAAAATTTGTCATCAGCGCGCACCGCACACCGGAGAAGGCTATTGAGTATGCCTCCACCGCCCGCGAGCGCGGACTGAAAGTGATTATCACCGGCGCCGGTGGCGCTGCTCATCTGGCAGGTATCACCGCAGCCAAGACCACTTTGCCAGTTATCGGCATTCCCATTAAGAGTGCCGCCCTGAACGGGCTGGACTCGCTGCTGTCTATCGTGCAGATGCCCGGTGGTATCCCCGTGGCTACAGTGGCTATCGATGGCGCCAAGAACGGTGGCCTGTTGGCAGTGGAAATACTCGGTGCTTTCGATGAGAAAATAGCCGCCCAGCTGGCGGAATACCGTCGCACAATGGAGAAGAAAGTGTTGGAATCAACACTCGATTAATATTTTGACTGCCCTAAATGTTCAAGGTTTATAAGGCGTCGGCCGGCTCCGGCAAAACCACCAGCCTCGTAGCTGAGTATTTGTCGCTGTGCCTGCTTGAACCCAAAAAGTTCAGGCATGTGCTGGCTGTGACCTTCACCAACAATGCAACTGCTGAGATGAAGGAGCGCATTGTGAAAACCTTGAAAATATTTGCCTTCCGCCCTGCTACCGAATGGAAGGGCTCGGAGGCCGCCATCTATAAGTTGATAACCTGCGATGCCCGCTATAAAGCTTTAAGCGAAAGTGAGTTCCGTAATAAATCCCTCAATCTGCTGAAGGAGATTCTGTACGATTATCCGAATTTCACCATCAGCACCATCGACAGCTTCTTTCAACGCATCATCCGCTCGTTTGCCTTCGACCTCAATATCAACATGAATTATAATGTGGCCATCGACTTGTCCGATTGTTATAATCAGACGGTGGACATGCTGCTGAACAAGTTGTCCAAGAGTGACAAGGATTTGTCGGACCGTATCATGTTTTTGGTGGACAAGCAGATGAATGACGAGGGACGTTGGCAGTTGGAAGAGACCTTGAAAAACACACTGGAATCGGTTTATAATGAAAGGGCTTTTGAGCCCGCGAAGGCTTTGGAGAGAATGCAGCATTCGGACTCACAGGATGAAACGGAAAATAGCGGACTCAAAAAAGCTGTGAAAGAGGTGTTTGGACAGCTTGCCGCCAAACGGAAGACTATTCAGGAAGAGGTGCGCCAATTGTCTGAAATCTTCAATCGTCTGGGCGACGACCCTTCTTTATATCTCGGAAAGACGAAGGGTATTTACAAATGGGTTCGCGATCTGCCTCAAAAACCATTGACGGTGGCTGGAAGCAATGTCCTCAAAGCCTTGGCGGCGGATTCTGTTCTCAAAGCTCCTACGGAGGTCGACAGACAGTTGCAGCCGACTATTGTGGAGATCGCGAATAAGATTATCAGCCAGCAAAATACGCTAAGAGATTGGGAGCTGATAGCGAAGCATGTGTCTTCTCTTCCCCTCTTGTTTGATTTGAAAAGAATCATGGAGGATATCAAATTGCGCGACAATTTGTTCTTCCTGAACGAAACCAATGGCCGCATTTTTGATGAGATCAAAGATATTGACACCCCCTATATCTACGAAAAAATTGGCAACAAATATTCCTATTTTTTCATTGATGAGTTCCAGGATACCTCCCGTATGCAATGGGAGAATTTCAAACCGTTGATTAAAAATGCGTTGTCAGGATTGAATGTCTTCAACGAGGAAGGTAAAACCATCCTTTTCGGTGACGTGAAACAGTCCATTTACCGTTTCAGGAATGGTGATTCCACCTTGCTCAACAGCTTGTCATCTTTTGAAGGTGTGAGCCGGAATCTTGGGGAGAACTTGTTGACTCCAGACGACTTCGAACTGAAGTTGTTAGATACCAACCACCGCTCGTCGCAGGCCGTGATAGATTTCAATAATGGATTCTTTAAATATTTGATTGATAATGATTTCAGTGATAATCCATTGTTGGTGGATTATTATGCGGATGTGCAGCAGCGGAAAAGTCGCCAGAAAGAGGGTTTTGTGTATGTGCGTTTTCAGCAGGAAGACGATGGCGATGATTATCTGATGAAGGAGACCTTGAATGCGGTGCATGAAGCTCACAGCAGGGGCTATGAGTATAGGGATATGGCGGTGTTGTCCAAGGGCAACCAAGCCGGCGGTCAGATTGCCCGCTACCTGAGTGAACATCAAATTCCTGTGATTTCTTCGGATTCTTTGCTTTTGAGTGCCTCTCCGGAGGTTTTGCTGCTGGTGAACACAATGCGTTATCTGCTTTCGCCAGACGATAAGTTGTTGCAACTGTCCATTGCTGAGTATTTCTGGAAAGACAGGATGACGGATGCGGTGGAGATTATCAGTCAGAATAATGGTTTTCGGCAGTTCATACAGCAAATCGGCAATCGGGTAGAAGCCGATATTCTGCTGGATATTCCTCGTTTGTTGTCGTTTCCAGTTTTTACTGTTGTGAAAGAGTTGCTGCTGGCGTATCATATCATCTCTCCGGACGCTTACGTGATCGCTTTTGAGGATGCTGTTTTTGAGAATTTTAACACCCAGTTTTCGGATCTGACCCAGTGCATGAACTGGTGGGAGGAGAAGGGCCAGTCGATGTCGTTGACTTCCTCCAAAGAAACCAATGCGGTGACGGTCACATCCATCCACAAGTCCAAGGGTTTGCAGTACCCTGTGGTGATTTACCCGATGAGAGCTTACCGCAACGTGAATGGCATTCCAACGGTGTGGTGCGAAAACGAATTGGAAGACTGCCCCTTGCCCTATTATATTCTGGATACCAGCAATTCGGCCTTGTCGGGTTCCTCTTTTGCGCCATTGGCAACTGAAGAACATGAGATGACAGACATTGACAATGTCAATGTGATGTATGTGGCACATACACGTGCCGGTGATGCCTTGTACATCATTGCGGGCAAACCGGCCACTAAAAATGGAAATTATACCAAGTTTCTGGCGAATTATATTCTCTCCATGCAGCAGGAAACGGGAGAATTGAAAAAAGAGTATCTCTTTGGCGATGCCCAGTGTCGTAAGGATGTACATGCCAAGGAAAAAGAGTCTCAATACACTATTCATCAATTGTATTCGTCGGATTTTACCTTGCGGTCAAAACAACTGCTGGCTGCCGACAGAAGTTACAAGCAGGAGTTAGGGGTCTTTATCCACGATTTTCTGTCCAAGATAGAGGTCTTCCCCCAAAACGAGGAGGAATTGTCAAAGGTGCTAGAGCAGGTGGAGGATGCCGAGGATCGTCAGATCTTGCAGTCCGTGTTGCGCAAGATTATGAAAGATGCCAGCCTCCAGCCCTATTTTGCCCCGGGAGTGGAGGTGATGAATGAGACTACCATCATGAACTGCGACGGTCAGCTTCGCCGTCCCGACCGTATTGTGTTTCTCGATGACGAGGTGATGGTGATCGACTACAAAACCGGTCAGGAGAACGAGGGCTATCAGCAGCAGTTGGATGAATATTGTGACCTTCTCCGCCAGATGGGTTACCGCAATGTTAAGAGCATGTTGCTATATCTGTAAACATTTACCACAATTATTTCTTTGTCCCGATATGCAGCAGGATGCATAATTCTGCCGGTGATATGATGGTTCTTTCATAATTCATTGTATTACAAGGCGGTAGGTGTCGGATTTTACCACTGCCTGTTTTACGCTGCCAATATACTGACATTTTTAATATAAAATATAAATAATGAAAAATAATTTCAAAAATTAGCTATATAAAACAACCTGTTTCATTTATCTCTTTATTAACAATTGCCTGTTTGTTTTTAAATACTGCTGATAATCAAATCTTTACTGAATGGCGCTAAATTTAAAAGAATTTAATATGAGGTGAAGTGTATGAATATTAAAAATGTAACATATTGATATAAAGCAAATTATGAAATTAACAAACAAAAAATCAATATAAACTTAAAACAAATTAAAATGAAAAAAATTCTATTTTTTCTGACACTTTTCCTGCTAAGTGTGGGAATGTCAATTGCGCAAAATGTAATCTATGTTGACCCGGAAGCCTCCGACGGCGACCTGATCGTGTATAACGGCGTGACAGGTGTGGCCTATTCTACCTGTAAAGCCGCTGTGGCTGCCGCTTCCGTCGGTGATACAGTAAGGCTGCTCAGTGATATTGTTGAAACACCTCAAAACGTAAGTGGTATAACTGAAAATCCTGAGAATTGCTGTATTGTTGTGGATCGTATTGTGTTGGATGGACAAGGACATTCCCTGCATCCTGCATCATCCGTCAATGAGATAATTTATACCAAAGGCGGAACCATTATGAACTTGGTGCTAAATGGATATGCTTTCAAGGGGATTTATGCTTGGGGTTATAATCCTCCCGCCAATATGAATGCAGATCTGCTCCTTGACAACGTGACCATAAACAATGTAATCTATACTTTTCACATAGATGGTGACAAACCTCAAAATGTTTCAGTAATTATAAAAAATTCATCTATTAATGGATGGACAAGTTATAGTCCTGTTTTCAAAAGTTATACAGTTATTGATAGTGAATTTGGCGAAAGTAATGGATATGCTTTTTTTAGACCCTATGGTCCTGTAGTGGTAGAGGGAACTTCTTTCTCTGACGGCTACACATTAGATCCGCGTTTGGCTTCGATTCTGTTGAATGATTGCGAATTGGGTGGAACACCCCTCACGTCTGAAAATTTAAGCGATTTTGTGGATCCGGACTATACGGATGAAAGCCAATGGAAAGCCGTTGTTGTGAATGAAGGTTATGCTGCCAATGCCGAAGGCGAGATTACCGCTGGTATTTATGGCGGTAATTTGGATGTTTTGAACTCTATGTGCGCCGATGGCTATAGGGGCGTTCCGATTCCAGGAACAGATCCGCAGCAATATCTTGTGACACCTATTTATTATATCCATTTTAATTCCAGTGGCGGTACAGGCACCATGGAAAGTGTCTATGTGCCTCGCGAAGCTCCGAAAAATGTCTATACCGTGCCTGCCTGCACCTTCACCCACACGGTTCCTTTTAAGAATTGGACAACCCAGCCCAACGGTGGCGGAACCGATGTCGCTGTGGATGCTGTGATGACGCTTACTTCCGACACCACTCTCTATGCCAAATGGAGTTGCGTGGCTATGATCGGCAATACCCCCTACGCCACTTTGCCAGAGGCTATTACTGCTGCTACAAGTGGTGCCACCATCACGATTGTGGACAATATCACTCCAGACGCAGTGGCCAATATCACTTTGGATAAGTCGTTGACCATAACGGCAGAGACTCCAGGCAAATACACCATTGCCGACCACCACTTTACCCTTAGCGGCAATACTGTGGAGGTGACCGTGAGCAACTTGAATTTCTCCGGAGACTCCTATATCAACGCCAATAACGGCAAAGGTTTAACCGTTGATCATGTGAATGCGACAGTGAATCCACAAAAAATTACAGGGCGATCCGCCTTCATCGTATTAAGCACCTCTGAAAATACCACAGGGCTTAACTTCACATTAACCAATAGTAACATCGTCAACACTTTTGGCACGGATTATTATGGTGCGTACGTTTTCGGATGGGCATTTCTCTCTTCAGCCAATATTTCGAACAACACTTTTGGCTCTGCCGACTATCGCTGCCATTTTGTAGCTGTTAAGCTGATGAACGTAACCGATGGAACAGAATATCATTTTTCGGATAATACATTTTATGGTACAACTGACTACTATTTTGCGGCTTTCGATTTGTATCAAAACAATTCTCGGGCGAATTCCTATACGGCGTGGGGCGAAAACAATGTTCTTGATGTAGTAGGTACAGGTCCAAGAGTAGCATACGACATAGAAAGAACTGGTAATGCCAATGCGCAGATTGTTGTACTGGATAATGGTACGACCATAAACGGAACCCCCATCACGACCAACGATTTTGAAAACGAGATTCCCGTTGCCCAATTCAACGGTCACTATGCGGTGGATGTGGCGATGGATGCGAGCGGCAAATACACGGCCGGTACCTACTCCGAAAATGTGACTAAGGACTTTTGTGCTTCAGGCTATGCCGCCTTCGCCAATGGCACTGATCCGGAAACTTATACCATTGCGGAAGCATATACAGTTAAGTACGATGCTAACAAGACTCCGAATCAAGATACCATTATTTATATAAAGAAGTCGGTGGCTGCACACGAAGTAATAACCAACCCGTTCACCAATGATGCGTATAGCTTTGAATCCTGGAACACCGATGCTTATGGTGGGGGAACTTCCTATGCTCCAGGCGCTAATTTGGACCTTGCATCTGATGTAACCCTTTACGCCCAATGGACTTACGTGGCTATGATCGGCTCCACCGGTTACGGCTCACTACAAGCAGCCGCTGACGCTGCATACGGTATGACAGGCAACGTAACCATTGACTTGGTAAAAGACATTGACGCTGATTACGCTGTAATTCGCCAAAAAGACAATTTGGATATTACGATTAAAGGTAATAACCACACCATGAACGGCCAGATTTTCATAACTGCACAGGGTGTTAACAGCAACAATACAAGCGTGACCATAGATAATTTCAACTTCAACATTAATTATGACACCTACACATTGCAACCAGCAACGGACGCTGTAGTGTATATCCCTGATTGTAGAACAAGTGCAGATCCTTTTTGGAACCCCAACAATGCTAGCAGCTGGTGGCAGCAGCATGGCATAAACATCGGGGACTTCAACAACTATACGCGTAACATTACGGTAAGAAATTGTAATTTCAATATGCCTACGCATGGCACGGACCCCACACTTTGTGCTTTTAAGGCTCCTAATAGTTCAGCTAAAGCAAACGGACTCGTTTTGGACTATTTAACGGCCAGCGGAGGACACAGTCTCGCACAAATCGCTGCACCGACGAAAGGTTCTGCAGATACCGCTGTCATTATCAGTAATTGTACCTATACCGAACGTACACATAATGGCATCAACATTACATACGGCGAAACCGGTGCCCTTATTGTGATAAGAAACACGAATATTACCACTCCTGAGGGTTATGCGTTAAGGGTGAAAAATAATGGTCCCAAGTCTCTTTATCTGTCTGACAATCATTTTGAGTCTATTGGAGCAAGTGCAGAAGGACTTGTTTTTAATGACAGCGAAGATGCCAACTATTATATCAGCAGTGGCTGGTATGAAGGTCCTATGACCATCACTGCAGCTACTAATCATGTAATTCTCACAGGTGGCACTTACGACCGTCCTGTGGCTGACGTGCAAGCATTGTGCGCTCCTGGCTATATGGCTATCGATGCTGATCCATCAGCTGGCTACTGCACAGTAAGAAAGATGAACTGGGTCACCTTCGATGCCAACGGTGGTACAGGCACGATGGATACCGTTTATTTAGACCCACGCACTCCGCAGACCTATACCGTGCCTGCCTGCACCTTTACCTACACTGGTGGTATCGACTTCCTGGCATGGAATACCAAAGCCGATGGCACGGGAACCAGCTTTGATCCGGACAATAATGAGACAATTACCATTACTTCCGATACTGTTTTGTATGCACAATGGGATTGTGTGGCAATGATTGGCGAAACTCCATACGCCACGCTGCAAGCCGCCGTGGATGCAGCCCGTGCTACAATGTCGGGAGACGTTACTGTCAAGCTGGTTAAGGACTTCACAGCATGGACATTGGTGAGACAGAAAGAGGGTCTTGACCTTACGATTGACGGACAGGACCACATTCTCCGCGGCCAGATTCTGATTGATGGTGATGGTCGCTCAACCGGTGCTGATTCTTTGATCATCAAAAATATCAATTTTGAGTATGATGATGGTGGTTTCAACAGCTCAACTCCCCATGCGTTTGTATATTTTGTAAAAGAATCGGGTCTCATTGCAACGAGCGCACACAATTATGCACACAATGTGTTGGTTCAAAACTGTTCGTTCGACGGTCTGGACAGAATCACCTACTATCCGACCTACGCGGTGTTCTCTCCGAATGGACAGGGCGGTATTTACAACATCACCCTCGACCATCTGTATGCTACCAACGTCTTTACTCCCGCGTTGATGAATTCCACCAACAATCTCACCATCACCAATTACAAGGCAGATGAGGTGACAGAAGGTATTAACATTCCTGGCGGTTCAGGAGATATTACGCTGGAATATGATACGGTTTCGAGCGAAACCTATGCTTTGCGTATCAGAGACAATGGTACAAGAACCTCCAATCTGGACAACAACCATTTTGTCGGTACTAATTCCATTCTGACGGGTAATAGTGGCACCCTCAACATTGCCGGTGGCCGTTATGATGGTCCTCTGGGTTACCATACGGGTTATGATGCGGATAATGATGCTACGGTTTACAGCATCACGGGCGGTACGTTCAACGAAGATGTAACCAAGAAGTGTGCAGAGGGTTACGCCGCCTTCGCCAATGGCACTAATCCCGAAACATGGACAGTGTATCCTGCCTACAAGGTTAAATACGTTGCCAACAATGGTACCGATGCCAGCGATTCCATTTATGTCCGCCAATCCGAAGGTACGGTTGTTGTGAAAGCATGTGACTACACGAAGGATGGTTATACTTTCACCAAATGGAATCTCCAAGCCGACGGCAACGGTTCTGGTGTTTATCCAGGCGTTGCCTATCCGCTCACAGCCGATGTCACCTTCTACGCCCAGTGGGGACTGAATGTTGTGTATAATGTAGATCAGGACTTTTATTACGCTGCTTTGTCCACCGCATTGAATGAGGCCAATCCTGGCGACACTTTACGCCTGTTGGAGAATCTCGATTTGAGCCGTTCGGTCGAATTTTCGCAGGAGCAAACCCTCGATTTGAATACCAAGACTATCAACAGCACGGTTCAGTATGCACTGAAAGTTACCGATGGAAAGGTTAATATCAAGAACGGTACTATCAACAGCAATAAGACATACGCAGTGTACTGCGATGGCACGGCTAAATTGAATATTGTGGATTGCAATGTTAATGCTACGCAATATACCGTGGTAAATAATAGTACGGATACTCTTACCTTTACCAATGGTACTATTGTTAACACTTATTCTTCCTCCGGTCATTATACCATTCAGAATAAGCAATCAGGTGTTATCATGGTGTCTGGTGTAACTATACCTGACGGAAAAAATTATCTCGTGGACAATGTTACCACTGGTACTATCAAACTCAATAACCATTGCAACATCACAGGCGGTGATTATGTTGTGCGTAATAATGCTGCTGCTGGAAAAATTTACATCGACAATAGTACAATAACGGGTACTGCTAGTTATGCATATGTCGTTTATCCTAACAAAGGGGGACAGATGTATATCAGCAATAGTGAAATTAATGCACCGGCAGGTTATTGTGTTTATGTCGATGGTTCTTCTTCGACGCCCTATGTTGATATCAACAATTGTACGCTTAATGCTGAACGTAGAGGTATTCAAAATGCCACCATTGGTAGGGTTGACATTCATGGCAATACAACAATTACCTTGAATAGCACAAATCAAGCCCAATATGGCGTATATCAAAGTACTGCTGGTACCCTTAACGTTGGAGGTTATATAGACGAGAATGATAATTTGGTCGCAGATGGAACAGTTACTATTACTATTAATCCATCTATTTCTGGAACCAATTGTGGTGCATACGTTTCTAATGGTGTTTTGAACATCTTTGGAAATACAAATATTAATGCAGCAGGTCAATATGCCACTGCAGGTGTTATTTGTGCTGGTTCTGGCATGACAAATATCTCTGGTGGTACGATTACTGCAGACAATGCTTGTGTCATCCCCAGAGAAGGAGCAATCCTCAATATTTCTGGCGGTACGTTCAACCTTACTGGTGACAACGCCAAGGGTATTTATAGTGCCAACACTGGTAATAAAGCAAAAATCGCCATCTCTGGTGGTGCCTTCAACATTTCTGGCAACAATGCAAATGCTTTCTATTTGACAGGTATGGATACAGTGAGTGTGACAGGAGGTTCTATTGCTGCTACAGGCACTAACGATACCCTGTTCAACACAACTGGCAATGGTGCAGTAGTAACGGTTGAGGAAATCTCTGCTACCGCAAGCAACATTTTCAATTGCGGTGCTAACGATTCCATCACAGTGAACGGCGGTACATTTAATGTCGATGGAGAGTGGCTGACCAATGCAGGTAAAGTCTATCTCAATGGTGGTACTTTCATTTCAAGTAATGAATCCAGTGTGATTAACAATGGTACACTACACGTGAACAAGGGATGGTATAACTCTAATCTGACCGCGAATACACGTAGTGTCAAGAAGTACATAGCCAGAACAGGATCTGAAGAACCCACTTATAAGGATAATGCATATCTGATTCCTGTAGACGCCGATTCTGTGGCGGCAGCAGGTCTTACCGGAAGCTATTACCAGCTGGGTAACACCATTACTTATCATAGCAATGATGGGGCTGACAATAAGCTTGAACAGTATAAACCCATTGATGAGTCCGTCACTCTGCTTGCTGATGATGCTTTCCCGGCTTCTGTGTTGATTGCTAATTGGAATACCCTGGCCGACGGTACTGGGACTGCTTATGCACCCGGTTCATCTTCACCTGCTACTAATGCTGACCTCGACCTTTATGCACAGTGGAAAAATGTCCTCAATGCCAATACGGGTAATTACTACAATACCCTTCAACCTGCCATTGATGCCGCTACCGCTGGCGACAGCCTCGTGGTGCTGGCTGATATGAATATTGTTGAAACCGGTGATGCCGGCAGAATCAAGGTGAATAAGTCAATTGTCATTAACGGAGAAAAGCATCTTATCACCACTAAGGCAACTCGTGGTCTTGGATTGGAAAATGGCTCGAATTTAGACGTGACATTGCGTAATTTCTATATGACTTGTAATAATGTTACCAACCAAGGATCAGATGCTATCCGTGGAGTTCAGATCTATAACACGAGCGCAGGTTCCCACCTCCTGCTTGACAGCTGCCGTATAGTTGTCAGTGGAATTAATGACAGGGGCTATGCCCTTAACTTCCCTGGCGGTGCTGATAATGTTACCGTCACTGTCAAGAATTCCTATATCCAAGGCTGGGCTGCTTTCAACTGCTATTCAAGGAACTCAACGTTCATTTTTGATAATGACACCCTGTATGGCCTCAACACACAGAGCACAAGTACTTATGATAATTTCAACACATTCACCATTGATGGTAGTGGTTCAGACATGGGTTACAACAACAATGTCAGTATTTCAAAATCTGTCATTATTGCAGAACAACGTGGTACTTGCACGGAAGGGGTGTTCTGTTGCCAGAACAAAGCTACCTCCAACACCATTGTGGTGGACTGTGAGACCAAGATAGTGAACGGTAAAGGCACTGATGCACAGGATGTCAGGGACAAACTACTTATAACGAATACGAACTGTCCCTATAATTCTTACACGTTGCCACTTACGGATGAGCAGAAAGCCATTATTGCCAGCGATGCCGCCGGCCGTAGATTTGGCCTTACAGATACTGGAGATGATGTGTGCGGAACGATGACGATGACAAAAGTGTCCCGTCAAGCACGTAACGGTCGTTGTGCTCAAGACATTGGTTTCCATTTGTATTTCGACACCGAAAATTACGCCAATCATGTGATTGAGGGCGGTTCTGCCAAACTTACGCTCATAGAGGATGTGGTTCTGCAGAAAGATGAGACCGTTGATGTTAATGGTAGGTTCCTTTTGTTTTTCAAGGATTGGTATAATTCAAACATAACGCATAACATCATCAACAACGGCCACCATATTATTTTGGCTGAAGGTACAAGTTGTGGTACCGATGTGGAAGTTCCTGATAGCATCTTTGCCGTACCGGCCGGCTTTGACGGCAAAATAGTGCATAAATCCGTGAGCGGTCAGGTACATAAATTTGAGTACTATGCAGCTCCGTATGTAGCTATCAATGTTAACCGCGACATCAAATATACTTCTCTCCAAACCGCAGCAGATTCTGTGAACACGGGCGACACTGTCCGACTGCTAAGAAATATCACTTACAGCACTACCAGCGACAGGGTGATAATTGATGGAAAGAACCTTACTCTTGACTTGTATGGAGATACCATTTCTACTTCCTTTAGCGGCACCATTGCTGGTAGCTATGCTGCTATTCAGCTGAAAAGTGGTTACCTTGAAGTCAAGGACACAAGAGGAGAGGGCGTCATAAGAGCTACAAACAGAGGAAGTGCCGTACTGTTGGGAACAAGTACGAGTGCTGGTGGCAATGCCTCTTTCACCTTGAACAGCGGCAAACTTGAAGGCGCAGCAGCTTCAAACACTTGGGGCTTGTATGTGGTTCTCAATGATGGCGACAGTGTGGTCATCAATGGAGGTGAGGTGGCTGCTAATGGAAGTAGCACCGCCTTGTACAACAAACAAGGAAAAGTCGTCGTGAACGATGGTCGTATTCAAGGCAACGGTAAAGCCGTTTACAATTATTATGCCTATAATAACACGTATTTCCCGACGACCATCCTCAACGGAGGTGAAATCCATGGGGGCAATACTAGTTATCCCTGTGTTGATAATGCCGGTGGTACATTTATCATGAATAATGGCACAATCACCATCGCAGGTATGACGGGAATTTCATCGGGAACCAGCTATGGTAGAAATGGAGAATTGTACATCAATGGAGGTGTTATCAGTGATGAGGGATTAACTACCAATACCATCAATACTATCGCTGGAAGTAAGGGAAAAATCATCATTACTGGTGGTACGTTCAACCTTTCGAATGACAATGCCAATGTTATCAACATTAATGGTCAGGATACAGTAACTGTTACGGGCGGTACGTTTGCAGCTACTGGAGCCAACGATATCATCTTCAAAGGAGCTGGTAACGGAGCCGTGTTCACCATTAGCGATGCAACACTTAATGCTGCCGCAATGTTCAACCTTGGCAGTGGCGACAGCTGCGTTGTAAGTGGAGGCAAATTTACCGCTACAGACGATATGTTTACTAATGCTGGTAAGCTTACCCTCAACGGCGGCGTCTTTACCCAAAGTTCAGATAACGCCATCACCAATACGGGCACTTTCACCGTGAACGACGGCTGGTACAGCGAAAGCCTCACCCGTCTCACCCGTGGTACACCGCGCTGGCTTAATGGCGATGATATCAGCTATTACGGCACCCCCGAACTGCACCTGATAAAGGTTGCCGATGATGCTGTGGCGGCAGCCGGACTTACCGGTAACTACTGGCAGCTGGGTAACACCATCACCTACGATGCCAACGGTGGTACCGGTTCCGAATCCCAAGATAAGGTTAAAGACGAGACTGTCCAATTGTCCGACGGTACTGGCTTCAGCTATGAAGGCAACAACCTCTATGGTTGGAATACCCAGGACGACGGTAACGGCACTCCATACGAATTTGGCGCTGATTACAGCGACAATGCAGATTTGACGCTTTATGCGGTTTGGAATGCTACTTTGAAGATTACCAGTCTGGACACTGTAGATGTGACTTGCTATCACCAAAATAACGGAAAGGTTGAAGTAAACATCGCTGGTGGTGTGTCTCCGTTCCAATATGTGCTTTTGGGTGGTTCATTGACCAAGAATGATACGGTTGATATTGCTGCAAGAACTTATACTTTTGAGAACTTAAAACCAGGTGTTGATTATTATGTGATTGTAAATGATGGTAGTTTCTCAGACACATCCATAAAATTCACCATTTCACAGCCCGACACCTTGGTGATCACTGCCCTCACCGTTCCTGAGAATCCTTGCCCGTTGATGGGTTCGGGAACCTATGATGTGAGTGTGAGCGTAGAGGGTGGTAACACGGGTGCTTATACCTATACATGGAGCGAAGCAGCTGTGAATATCGACGCTAATGCCACTACGGTTGTTCCTGGTGACGATGACCGCGACAGCACTTATACAGTCGCTGTGACTGTGACCGACAGCAAGGGTTGTGTAGGTACTGCAACCACCACTTTCTCTGTCAGTCCGGTTATTTCCGATGATGCGACGGTACATCACAATACCGACATGACCATCGATACGGTGAGATCGAGTATTGTGCAAGGTTGCGACACGATTATCAGAGATCTGGGTACTCCGACCATCACCACAACCATTCCGGGCTATCCTATTGACCGTATCGAGATTACCAATAATCTCAGTACCTTCGACACGATCTTCTACATTGGTACCAATGAGGTTGTCTGGACGGCCACGGATACTTGCGGACATACGGTAACTTGCACGCAAATCGTGATTGTCACCGCCGCACCTTGTCCTAACGCTGTTGATTATGAAGGGAATGTTTATCCCACTATTCGTCTGGGTTGCACATGCTGGACTGCCGAGAACTTGAAATCTACAAAATACAGCGATGGTAGAAACATTGACAATGTGATGACATACGTATCCGATCTTCATCCCAATGCTGATGAAAACGCTGCTATTTATGGTCATTTGTACGATTGGTATGCCGCTGCCGATACGAGTAGTAAGAGTGTAGCCGAAATTGAGGCACTCAACGCCCAGGGTAAACATGTTCAGGGTATCTGCCCCGATGGTTGGTATTTGCCCAATAATGCAGATTTTGACGCCTTGGATGTTTATGAAACTCGTGATTTGAGATCTACCGACAATTGGATTACTACCAGTGGTATTGGTGTGGGTACCAACGCTACAGGTTTCAACGCTGAACCAGGTGGTTATTACAATTGTACAACTGGCAGATTCGAGGATATGGGTACCGTGAGCTACTTCTGGTCATGTCATCCTGTGTATGATATGTCCACCGGAGCCATGATTGCCTACGTTTGCGAGAGACTCCAGAAATCACAGGAATTACCTCGTTGCGACGGTCTCAGCGTAAGATGCGTGCTGATGTATGAATAATTGATTCGTATTACACAACGTAACACCTAAAAAAGGGGGGCGATTTAGCCCCCCTTTTTTTTTCAGTCTTTGCGGTATTAGATAAATTAGCCCCTTTTCTTTGATAGTTAATAATTTTTTTTTTGGAGTCATTATATAAAATTGTTTATATTTGCATATTGTAATTTAGGGAATGTGTAAAGTATATTTAATTTTATAAATATTTGATTTATAACACGTTTAGGATAAGATTCTGAAGATAAACACTTGCTGTTGATTTACTAAAAAATTACTTTTTCTTACTATTTTTAACTTTTCCTATACTAAAAAGAAGCCTTTTTTGCATGAATATGTAAAAAAATAAAAAATGATGGGAAAGAAGAACAGTCTTAAGCCAGAGTTGGAGCAAGACCAGCAAAAATTCATTGTGGTGCGTCATGGGTTAAGGAAAGAGCTTATGGAGCATTTTGGCACCACATATCCCACTGTGAAGAGTGCGCTCAAATGTGAGGCACAGTCGGAACTGGCCAATGAGATAAGAGCATACGCCTTAAGTCATGGAGGTGTGATGGTGCGGAAAATTGTGGAACAATAATTTAAATGAATACATATTAATATTGTGCTATGAAAAAAACATTACTGATTTTAAGTTTGCTGATGACTGTGGCGTTCGTGGGCGCACAAGGTGATTATGGCAAATTTGCGTATGGTTTTGGCGCATCGGGCGGAATGGCAGGCAACACGAGTTTCGTGTTGGGTCTGCCATTCTATAGTCAGTCTGAGAATGCGGGTTCATACTCTGTCGCTGAGGGTATCATGCAGGCACAGCTGATTCGTGTGGACATGGAGCTGGCGGGCTGCCAGAATGACTCCGCTGCCGTGAGCCCAGCGCATGTGAAAGACACTACAGGTTTCTTCCTGGACTATCCAGGGGAGAACATCGTGTTTCGAGGGAGGACCATCAACGTGTTCCCCGCCGGCTATTATGATTCGACGGCATACAATGCGGGACATTACAACTGGAATGCCCAGTACAATTACGACAGCCTCACCACCCTGGTGTTGGATGTATGGCCCATCTATGAGTTGTTTGACACTTTGTATTTGGACTCCACGGAGATTGTGACGGATTATGCGCACAATGTGTTGATGATTCCCGCTATGATAACCCAGCCGCTGCACGGTGGTCCCAACGAGTATGTTTTAGGGACTGTTGACCATGACTGCGACAGCGTGCGACATTTCTTTGTGAATTTGTGCGGTGGAACGGTCAAAGATGCTGACGGCAATGGCTATGAGTCTGTTTATGTGGGAATGCCCCCAATGCGTTATTGCTGGACTAAACCCAATATGCAGACTACCACGTACGTGGGAGGAGGTTCTGTTCCGAACATGGTTTACACAGGCTATGGACATGAGGATGTGGCGGAGAACCTGGCGCTATACGGGCGCTTGTACAATTGGTATGCGGCTGTAAACCTGCCGGAAGGCAGTAACGCCACTCCGCCTACCACTGCCAATGGTGGTTTTGTAACAGGTCTGTGCCCCAAAGGCTGGCATATACCTGATTCTGCCAACATAGTTGGTATATCAAGCATTGACGCATGGGATTTGATGGCTGATACGCTTTGGATCAATCCTGGACATGACACGGGTGCTGGATTCTATGCCTTGCCTGCCGGATTGTATATGGAATCCGCCCACCGCTGCGAGAATCTGCTGGGTATGACCTATTTCTGGAGTTGTGTCCGTCATAGCTTCAGCGATGGATGGGTGTGTTCGCTAGCATTTGGTTGTAACAGATTACTTACCGACGAGATGAGCGTTGAAAATGGCGCCAGCGTGCGTTGCGTGAAAAACCAGATATTCGATGCTGATGGCAATGAGCTGAATGATTGAAAAAGAAAAAACGGAGATCCTTTTGTTAAAAGCCATATTTAATAAGGAAGACATTAAGGAAGTAAACAATAAATATAAACAAAAACCAAGAAACATGAAAAAATTTATTCTTTTTATCGCATTGGTGGTGATGGGCATCGCGGTGATGGCCCAGAGCACTAATAAAATCAGCTACCAGGCAGTGGTTCGTGATGGCAACAACCGTCTGGCCGCCAACACCACGGTGACGGTGAAAGTGACTATCGGCAGCTATGAGGACGAGTTTACCGGTGTTCAGACTAACGCTAACGGTCTGATTTCTCTCACCCTCCCTTCAGCTGGCAAAGAAACTGCTTTCAATGCTATCAACTGGAATGGCGCTACCATCACAACCAAAGTGACTATCGGTTCCGAAACGGTGACCAGCACGGTACCCGTGACCGCTGTGCCTTACGCACTGTATTCCTCAGACGTGAATCCCAGTGGCGTTACGGTGCAGGCTATTTACAACAAAATGCAAGCCGACAGCCTTGCCCTGGCTAACGGCATCACTAACCTTACAGACAAGGTGCAAGCCGACAGCCTTGCCTTGGCTAACGGCATCACTAACCTTACAGACAAGGTGCAAGCCGACAGTTTGTTGCTGCAGGGCAATATCGACACGACTTCTGCCAGAGTTCGCAGTGCATTGGTGGACACCGCCAAGGCCATCCGCATGGACTTCCCTGCTGTAAATGACGCCACTTTGACCATCCAAAAGAACGGTACTGATGTGGGTACTTTCACCGCCAACCAGAGTACGGCAGGCACCATCAACATTGCTGTGCCCACTAATGTCTCAGAACTTGATGGCATTGACGCATACGCAACTTTGGCCAAGGTGCAAGCCGACAGCCTTGCTCTCGGTACTTTGATTGACAAGAATAAGGCCGCTATTGAGGACAGCTCTGCACACATCCGCGCAGAAATCAAGAACGCAACCCTGACCATTCAGACCAACGGCACTACTACCGGTACCTTCACGGCCAACCAAGGCACGGATGCTACCATTAATATTGATGTTCCCGCTGCTCAGGTGCAGTCAAACTGGACGGAAGCTGATAACACCTTACCATCTTACATCCAGAACAAGCCTACTCTTGCCACCGTTGCCACCACCGGCAATTACACCGATTTGAGTGACCGGCCCGCCATCAATGATGCGACTTTGACCATCCAGAAGAACGGTACCAATCTGGGTACCTTCACGGCTAACCAGAGCACGGCAGGCACCATTAACATCACCGTGCCTACCACTGTAGCTGAATTAACGGATGCCAACGACTATGCCACCAAAACCGGCAACAACACTTTCTCTGGAACTAACGATTTCAGCGGTACTGTTACTGTACCACAGGCAGTTAATCCGGCTGACTTTTCTTATACGAACGATGAGATGCAGGCTGTTGCCTATAAAGATCTTATGCTCTTGTTTGACAGTTTGACCAAAAGAATCGCCGATCTTGAGGGTCTGGCTTCCACTATGCAAGACCTTTTGACCGTTCCTATGGTTTCAACGGACGACATAACAGATACAACTGCCTCCAAAGCCACTCTCAACGGCACAGTGATTTCTGAAGGTAGAACTCCCGTTACAGAGCGTGGCTTTTGCTGGAACACAACAGGAATGCCTACCATCACGGATACAAAAATTGAGAAGGGAACAGGTACAGGCTCCTTCTCTCACGAGCTTACAGGTTTGAATCCTGCCAATACCTACTACATTCGTGCCTACGCCACCAGCGCTGGTGGTACCACTTACGGTGATGAGGTGAGTTTCCAACCTCTCGTAGCCAGTCTTTCGGTAACAACAAACCTGTCGGGAGAGCCCGCCCTTACTTGTAACAGTGAACCTGTTGTTATAACCTATACTGCAACATTAGAGAATGACGATCTCGCTAACTATACTCTGCAGTGGTATGTGGATGATGTGGCACAAGCGGGAAAGACTGATGCTACTGCAGAGCTAACGCACACAGTATCAAATCCGAACATGGTAGTAAAATGTGAGGCCACTCGAGCAGGTGTTGATCCTATAGAAGGTGATACTACTTTGGCTGTTACCGTCAATTCAACTCCATATCCTTCCATGACTCTCACACGTCTCGAAGGCAATGCTGGCGATGATTGGGGTAAGGTGTCAATTACCGATGTGGTTGAGGTTGCAACTGCCTATTGGATTTGGGAAGGAGATACTGTAGGAACGTGGAATGCGGACAAAACGTCTGTACTTCCTGTTGGAACTTACAATGTGACGATGGTCAACAGTGCGGGTTGCAAAAAGAGTACAAGTGTAACCACTCGAACCAGCCCTGTTTGTGTGGCGAAGACTGCAATCAGCTCAACCTTGGAAACAACTTATGAGCTTGCTGGTAAACAGTATGTAAAGACTATTAAAGACCATGAAGGGAACCAGTACAATGTGGCACAGATTGGAGACCGCTGCTGGACTCGTGAGAATATGCGTGCCGTGACCTCTCCTACCTTGCCAGCGGGCCAGAATTATTTGGGACAAGCTCCCAAATATAATTGTCAGCCCTCACGTCAGGTAAAATGGCCTGGCGATTCCGCAACATGTGTACAGAAAAATTGGGGTGCCCAATATAATAAAGCAGCAAGAAATGATATTTATTCTACAGCTTGGCCGGAAATTTATACTACGCTACAACATACAAATGAAGAATGTATCCCTAATATAACATCCCCATGGCGCGGTATCTGCCCTGAAGGATGGCATCTGGCAGAAGGTGCGGATTTTTCCAGTATTCGTTCTACTGGATTCAATCAAATGGGTATGTTGGCCAGCAAAGATGGTGATGGTGTTAATTCATGGAAGAGTGCGTCGGGTAATTCTCCGGGTAATGCCTCATACGCCCAACGTAACCTTTCTGGATTTTCTGCAGTGCCAGCAGGTATGGACGGAGGAAGCAATACAAAAGAATATGCCATTTTCTGGACACAGGAAAGTGGTACAACTGGCGCATGTGTAAAGGGTAAATTATATGCTATACAATACAATTATACTACACAAAATTTCTATACGCAGGTATTATGGAATCAAGGGCTTTGTGCAGTTCGTTGCATACGCGATATTACACCTGCTGTGAGTATTTCAAAGAGTCATGTGTCTCCTGTCGCTATTGATGTGCCTGTTACATACACAGCTTCGATTTCCGGTGATGATCCGTCACGATATACCTATACTTGGAAGGTGAATGGTGCAGTGCAAAGCGGAGAGACCTCTGAAACCTTTACAAAGGCCGAATCTTCTTATGGTAACTATACTATAACTTGTGAGGCTACAGACGGCACAACTACTATTTCAAAATGGATTAATACCTCTGTCCGTATCGATGCAGCGGTTTCCACGACTGCGGCAACGAGTGTTACTTCAACAAGTGCTACGGTAGGTGGCATTGTTGAAGCAGTTGGTGCACCTTCAGCTTATACCATTACCGAACGTGGTATATGCTACAGCACTTCCAATCAATTCCCAAGAGTATCTCAAACCGGTAACACAACAAAAGTGGCTGCTGCTGGAGCAATAGCTGGCGATTACACGATTACATTAACGGGTCTGACACCAAATAAGACTTACTATGTTTGTGCGTACGTCACCAATTCCTATGGAACAACCCACGGAGAAGTGATTACATTTACGACACCTGCTGAATAGTGATTCCTTGTTGAATCACATTGAATTGTGTTTCAAGAGGAATTTAATTATCGAAAGAGTCGCCAGCGATGGCGGCTCTTTTTTTTCTGTCTTTGGCGAAGATTCACCCGTTTTATGTTCCGATACCCTGAGTGTCAAAGCTGATGACTGACTTCGGCTTCAAGCGATTTTTCGGTACTGAGCGCTACAAGAAAAATCTCATCCATTTTCTCAACGCAGTACTGCCACCGTATATCGGCAGCGCACGGGACTTGACCTATTTGCCCACTGAACAATTAGGCACAAACGACGCTAACAAGCGCCTTGTGTTCGACGTGCTTTGTGCAAACCCCAAAAACGATCACATTATCGTGGAGATGCAGAAAGCAAGCCAGGAATTCTTCAAGGACAGAATCATTGCCTACACCTCGCGACACATCAGCGAGGCTTTGGAAGTGGGTGACAGAAGGTACAGTTTCCCTACGGTTCTTACCATAGTACTGGTGGATTTTGAGATTCCTGAACTGAAGGAGTCGGAAAAATTTATACTGCACGTTATGTTAAAAGATGACGAAAACAAAATTTTTTCTGAAAAAATATTATTTCTTTTAATAGATTTAACTAAATTTGCAGCCGAAGTAAATTTCGAGCGACTCACTGACGAAATACAGAAGTGGTGTTATGTCATCAAGAACATGTGGCGGATGAAAGACGGGGATATACCAGCGGAAGAAACCATCTTCAGAGAGCTGTTCGAAAATTGCAAATTATCAAAACTGAACACCATGGAAAAACAAGAGTATGAGAAGAGCGTACTGGAGTACGAGGATGTGAGAGATGCGATGGAATACCATCACAGAATGGGAAAGGCAGAGGGCTTTAATGAAGGCTTTGAGAAAGGAATGGAAAAAGGAATGGATTTTTTAATACGAACAGTTAAAAAATTGGTCTCAATGGGCCTTTCTGTTAAGGATATTGCTGAAGCAACGGGTTTGCCTGTAGAAGAGGTCATTCGATTAAACGATAAATAAGACCACAGACGACAGCCTACAACTTAGTCTTTCTGCACCCTTACCTTGGATTTCCAATATCAGTACAGGGATTTGCTGTCTAAAGCGGCCTAACTGTGTATTGCGAATCCCATCTCTTTCTGTTTTTATGGTAAAAAAAAACGACACTCAAATTTAAACCCTTCTTTTTTTATCATGTCATAAGTAAATTATACTTATAAAATGATGAGAAAAATAGCACTACTTTGCTCTGTTTCGCTGGCTTTTGCGCTAATGTCGTTCGCCCAGGAACTGCCAACCCGCTTCAGTCTGGAAGGCTGTCTGAAATACGCTGAGGAACACAACTATACCTTGCAGAACGCCAAACTGGACCAGTCCGCTTCGGAAATCAATTACAAACAGGCCAAATTGCAGATGTCACCTACCGTGTCCGCATCTGCTTCGCAGGGCTTTTCCTATTCGCATAACTCTGCTAACGGCGGAGCCGATTGGACGGGTAATTACGGTCTTTCTGCAGGCATCACGCTCTTTAATGGACTGAATACTTTCAATACCATCAAAAAGCGGAAACTCGATATCACTCAATCGTCTTTGGCCTGGGAACAATCAAAAAACAGTGTCGATATCCAGATCATACAGACTTTTCTGAGTATCTTAATGAATGAAGAATTGTCTGGTTATCAGAAAGATGTGATAAAAAAGAGCCGCGAACAGATGGAGCAGGGCTATCAGCGTTTCAAGGTGGGACAAATCTTGGAAAGCGATTACCTTTTGCTCCAAGCCCAGTATGTATCTGATTCGGCTAATTACCAGAATACACAGTTGACACTTCAGAATAACTACGCGAATCTGAAATCATTGTTGGCCATCAACCCGACAGCCCCAATAGAGTTGATAAAACCTGATACCTCTGCCATGATGGGTAATCTGTCGATTCCCCCGATGCAGGAGGTGATTGACCGAGCTTTTGATTATCTTCCGGAGTTGAAAATCAGCAAGAACCGCATAGAAAGCGCCAAATATGACGTAAAAATCGCCAAAGCAGCTTATTATCCTTCGTTGAATCTGAATGCGGGGATTAACACTGGTTATACGGCTGGTAACGGGTCCTTTGGCACCCAATTGGGTGACCGTCTGGGAGAGAATGTGGGCTTGTCCCTTAATATCCCCATTTACAACCAGAATCGTGCCCGTGCGTCGGTAAAATTGGCCAAAATCAGTGTTCAGCAAGCCGAGAACAACCTGCAGTCGCAGCAGATTGAAATTCTGGAAGAACTGGAACGTTATTATAACGCGGTCAACGAGGCGCAGAACAATTACGAGGTGTCGTCGATCAGAGAGAAGGCATACGAGGCCAACTTCAACGCCTATAACATGAAGTTTATGTATGGTACCATCACCGCCGCCGACCTGCTGACCCAGCAGAACAATTACCTTTCAGCCCTGAATACCTATATGCAGAACAAGTACTCCTTCGTCCTGCAACGCAAGATTCTGGATATCCTGACCGGAGTGCCAGTGACTTTGTAAAACTGAAAGTTGAAAACTGAAAGTTAAAAGTGATGAGGGTGATGGTAACGTTTTGACGTTAAGACGGTAAGACACTCACTGCGTCCGTCCAGGAAGTCGTACACGGCGTGTACTCGATAAAAATATAATTCCCCTTCTTTTAGAAGGGGTGCCCGAAGGGCGGGGTAGTCATAAAGAAAAAAAAACAAACATAAAATAAACCACTTTATGGAAGCTAAAAAGAAGAAAAAACTGATTATCTGGGGCATCGTTGTGGCGGTGCTCATTATCTTGGTTGTGGCTTTAATGGCACTGAAAAAAGGCAAGCCGCACGGCATGATGCTCAACACCGAACGTGCCAAAATTGACAGTATCGAGGTCACTGTGACCGCCACGGGCGAAATTCAGCCGGTCTATAAGGTGGATGTGGGCACACAGGTCTCCGGTAAAGTGGAGAAATTGTATGTGGACTTCAACTCGCATGTGAAAAAGGGTGACCTGCTGGCCGAATTGGACCGCTCTACTTTGTCGGAGCAGGTGCAGCAGGCCGAGGCACAGCTGTCGAATGCCCAAAGCAACCTGACCCTGGCACAGCGTACGTACGACCGTACAAAAGCCTTGTTCGACAACAAGGCTGCTACACAGGAGACTTTGGATGCTGCTGAGGATGAGCTGATCAGAGCCAAAAACCAGCTGGTAACGGCTAAATCCAACTGCCAGAAAGCCAAGGTGGACTTGGGCTATGCTATGATTTACTCGCCGATCTCGGGTGTGGTGCTCAACAAGGCCGTTGAGGAAGGCCAGACCGTTGCATCCTCCTTCAGTACGCCAACGCTGTTTACCATCGCCAATAACCTGACGGAAATGCAAGTGGAAGCCAATGTTGATGAGGCCGATATAGGCCAGGTGAAGGTAGGCCAGCCTGTAACTTTTACCGTGGACGCTTTCCCCGAAGATGTGTTTACAGGTACCGTGAAACAAGTGCGTCTGGAGCCTACGGTTACTTCCAATGTGGTGACATATACGGTGATTATAGACGCGCCGAATCCGGAAGAGAAACTGTTCCCGGGTATGACCGCCAGCGTGTCCATCATCGTGAAGAAGGAGGTGGGTGTTTCCGTGCCGATGGAGGCTTTGTACTGCAGCATCGACAAGACTACTATGGAAGTCATGATGAAGCAGGGTATCACATTCAAGGAATTGTATGCCAGCCAGGAAGAATTAACCCAAAGTTTGAGAGATGTGGCTTCCAAGACGGTATGGGTGAAGCATGAGAATACTGTGGAACAGGTGAGTGTGAAGCCAGGACTGAACGATGGAGCCAAAACACTGATTACCGAGGGAATCCATGAGGGTGACGAGGTGGTGATTTCCGTTTCCGAGATGAAGATACCTGGCAAATCTCAGAAAGACGGTAACAATCCTTTCATGATGGGACCTCCACAACGTAAACAGAGATAGGCTATGGGCAATGAGATTCTCAAAATAACGGATTTGAAGCGCATTTTCCGCGTGGGTAACGAGGATGTGCACGCACTGAACGGAGTCACCTTTTCGGTCATGAAAGGCGAGTTCGTCAGTATCATGGGCACCAGCGGTTCGGGCAAGTCCACTTTGCTGAATATCTTGGGTTGCCTCGACCGTCCTACTTCCGGCGACTATTGTATTGACGGGGTGTCTGTCAACACACTGTCGAAAAAGGAATTGTCCACACTGCGCAACCGCAAGATCGGTTTTGTGTTCCAGAATTACAATTTGCTGGCGCGTACCACGGCCATCGAGAATGTGGAGTTGCCGCTGATGTACAACTCTGAGGTGTCGGCCAAGGAGCGTCGCCAAAGAGCGGAAGAGGCCTTGCTGGCTGTGGGACTGGAGAACCGTATGATGCACATGCCTAACCAGTTGTCGGGCGGTCAGCAGCAGCGTGTGGCCATTGCCCGCGCGCTGGTCAATGACCCGGTCATCCTGCTGGCGGATGAGGCCACGGGAAACCTTGATACCCGCACTTCTTACGAGATCATGAGTTTGTTCCAGGATTTGCACGACAAAGGCAAAACCATTGCTTTTGTAACGCATGAGCCTGATATTGCGGTGTTTACCACTCGTACCATCAAATTGAGAGATGGCAATATTATTGAAGACAGCCTGGTGGAGACACAGTCAGCCGCCAAGGCTTTACAGGAGTATAAAGAGTTTAAGATTTAGATTATGAATGTATTGAATCTTGTCAAAATAGCCATCAAAGCCTTGCTGCGAAACAAAAGCAGGGCGTTTCTGACCATGTTGGGTATCATCATTGGTATTGCCTCCGTTATCGCCATGGTCAGCTTGGGACAAAGCTCTACGCTGAGTGTGCGTGAGCAATTGTCGGGCATGGGTTCCAACATGATTATGATTATGCCTGCACGGCAGATGCGTGGTGGTGTCAATATGGGTAATTCAAGTGCAAAGTCTTTGGATATGAAAGATTTGCGTGCTTTGGAGCAAAATACTCGCTATGTGGCACATGTCTCCCCTTCGGTGAGCACGGGCGCACAGCTGGTGTTTGGCTCCAACAACCATCCTGGTCAGATTCAGGGTGTGTCTCCCAGTTACCTCGATATACGTATGTACAAACTCGAGAGTGGCATCATGTTCACCGAAGAGGATGTGAAGACTTATAACAAGGTTTGTGTAGTAGGTAAGACGGTAGTGGACAATTTGTTTACCAATGGCGAGAATCCGATAGGGCAGGTGGTGCGTTTCGGTTCCATTCCGATGAAGATTATCGGGGTGCTGGAATCCAAAGGACAAAATCAGATGGGTCAGGATCAGGATGATATCGTACTGGCACCCTATACCACTGTGCAAAAGCGTTTTATGGCGATCACGCATTTCAACATGCTGTTTGCTTCGGCCACTTCCGAAGAGGAGTCGGAGCTGGCAGCTACAGAGATTACCTATATTTTGCGAGCCAATCACAAGATTGCCGAGGGCGATGAGGATGATTTCGACATCCGTACCCAGGAAGAATTGCTGAGCACCATGAGTTCGGTGACGCAGATGCTGACGATGCTTTTGGCCGCTATCGCTTCCATTTCACTGATCGTGGGTGGTATCGGTATCATGAATATCATGTACGTAACTGTTACGGAAAGAACCAAGGAAATCGGTTTGCGTATGGCTATCGGTGCGCAGAATCGTGACATCATGTTGCAATTCCTGTCTGAAAGTGTGATTCTGAGTTTGATTGGCGGTGTGATAGGAATTATCCTTGGACTGATATTGTCGTATGCCCTTTCCCATATTTTGAATTGGCCATACGTGGTGAGTCAGACTGCCATCCTGGTATCATTTTTGGTGTGTGCCGCCACAGGTATCTTCTTCGGCTGGTATCCTGCCAAGAAAGCCGCGAATATGGATCCGATTGCTGCGCTGAGGTATGAGTGATGAGCGATGGGCTGTGGGGTGTGAGCTGTGAGCGATGAGCTTTGAGCGATGAGGTGTGAGCTGTGAGCTGTGAGCTGTGAGGTGGTTAGAGGGTAAATGTTTAGTGTTTAGTGTTTAATGTTTAGTGTTTAGTGTTTAGTGTTTATTGAATTTTGAATTCTGAATTATCAATTGTCAATTGTCAACTGTCAACTGTCAACTGTCAACTGTCAACACTCAACCATTTCCCCATTATACATTATCGCACACCGGTTGATGATGGCGTTGGCATGTTCGAAACCAGCATCGCATGCTTTTTTACTCAAAGTACCATCGTAGCCCATGGTAAGATGCATGATATCTCCACATATCGTCTTGCCTCTTCAATCGGATTCTTTTTTTTCATAATTATATATATGTCAGTTGTTTGTAAATTTTTTCAGTTTGAATATGAACTCCAATGTACTTTCTTGAATTTGCTTTAGTTCATTTTTTTTTCGTTGCAAAAATACAAATAATTTCAATATAAAATATAATTGTTGAAAAATAATTTGAAAAATATTTAAGATAATAATAAGATTTTGAAGTTGGAAATATGGGATTGGAAGTTAATCGTATCAATACTAATTCAGAATGTGCCGAAGGCACGATATCCTATTAACCCCGCACAACTTGTTGTGTGGGGTGGACAGTGAAAGCTCCAGTCTGCGTGCTGAAAGCACGCTACATATACACCAATG
>CAJOFJ010000010.1 GCA_905233625.1 uncultured Bacteroidales bacterium
ATAATTGACTTAACGCCTTGACGAATGCACGAAGTGCATGTCTTAACGCCTTAACGCCTAACCGAAAAAAAACGGACGAAAAAATCGTCCGTTTTTTTTTATTTCCTCCCAAAATCGGCAGGAATCTCGCCCCAACGGGGCGTGTCCCATTTAATGATTTTCGTAGTATATGTATTGTTTTGCAACCATAATTCCGCCCGTTGCAGCAAATCGAAAATCTTCTCGTTTTCCGCAGTAGGCAACACCACAGACTTGTGTTTTTTGTGCCGCACCCAGGCAATGGCCGTGATACTGTCTGTATAAATCGGAATAGAGCTGTTCATCTGTTTCAGCAAAGCCAACCCATGCACAATGGCCAAGAACTCGCCGATATTATTGCTCGCCCCCTGAAATGGTCCCTGGTGAAACCACAGCTTTTTGGTGGTGGTGTGTACCCCGCGGTATTCCATTTGCTTGGTCACCATATTGCAGGCCGCATCCACCGAAAGACTGTCCCACACCGGCACAGGATCGTTACTGCTAAGGAAACTCAAACCGGCAGGTTTAGGAGCCGACAATTGTTGTTTCCGATACTGTTCATAGCCTTCCATGTAGGCCTTGTCTGCCTCCATTTTCGATTCGAACGACTTGTATTTGGCTCCCTCGAACTGGTCAACCTGGGATTTGCAAGTGGCCCAGTCCTCAAATACGCCAGTGACACGACCGACCCAAACCACGTAATATTTTTTCTTCACTGCCATAATGTACATTCAATTTTTTTGCGTAACTTTGCAGAATGTATCCACAAAAATCAAGATGGCAAAAATATAAAACTATAACGTATGAAAAGGTTTTCTCTCCCAAAACTTATCAACATTTTTTTCATGCTCCTGCTGATGGGGAGTCTGATATTCGCTTGCAAACAAAAGAAAGACAATAATATTGTCTTTGAACAGACCGTCAACTTCGAGAACGACAACTGGGACTTCACCCATCGGACGCTGGAATTTACCGCCCATATCACCGACACAGTTTCGCCCCACAGTATTGAGATGGAACTGAAATACGGAGATGACGACGAACGTGTGGACATGATGCCTGTCAGCTTTTCCATCACCTCCCCCGATGGAGGCAAAACATCAGTCTCTTCCGCCTTCGTATTTGTGGAGCAGGAAGACGTGCCGGATTTCACCAACAAGGCCAAACAGCTTAGTGGCACACAGATACGTTCGCTATACAGCAAAAAATACTTCAACAGATCGGGCGACTACCATTTCAGGCTCAACCGCCATTCCGACAAGTTCGACAATTACAATATCCAGTCGCTGACACTGAGAGTTATCCGCTTACCAGAATAAAGACATGGAGACGTGAAGACATGCACTTCGTGCATTCGTGGAGACGTTAAGACATGCACTGCGTGCATTCGTTAAGGCGTTAAGGCGTTGAAGTAATATCGTCTTAACGAGCGAACGAAGTGAGCGTCTCCACGTCTCCACGTCTCCACGTCTCCACGTCTCCACGTCTCCACGTCTCCACGTCTCCACGATTAAACGAAATGCTCGGCGATGCGCTTCATCTCTGACGAGACGTTATTGCTCTCATACAGAATACCATAGATAGTTTCCACGATAGGGATGTCGGCCTTGAACTCCTTGTTCATCTCGTGGATACAGCGGCAGGAAAAATAACCCTCCGCAATCATGTTCATCTCAAGGCGAGCCACACGCACCGACAGACCGTGACCGATCATGTTGCCGAACATACGATTACGACTGTAACTCGAATAAGCGGTCACCAACAAGTCACCCAAATATACGGAATCAGAAATATGACGATCTTCCAGCGGATAAATGCTCGACACAAACTTCTTCATTTCCTTGAGACAGTTGGCGATATAAGCGGCAATAAAATTGTCGCCATAGCCCAAACCACTATAAATACCTGCGCCCAAAGCATAAATATTTTTCAACACCACAGCCATCTCCGCCCCCTTAATATCGTTTGACACCGATGCGCGGACATAGCGGTTGGTAAAGAACTGGGCCACTGTCTTGGCCAGCTCCGCATTCTCTGAGGCCGCTGTCAAGAAGGTGAATTTCTCTTTCGCCACCTCCTCGGCATGAGAAGGACCACTGATAACAGCCAGATTGGATGCGGGTATTCTGAACTCGGTTTTCAGATATTCGGTAATCACCTGCATGGTTTCCGGCACAATACCTTTCACCGCGTTGATGATTTTCTTCTGGTTCAGCTTGCTTTTCTTGAGAGGCTCAAGTGTCTTGTGCAAGAAAGCCGACGGCGTGACAATGATGACATAATCCGATTTGGCCACCACCTGTCGCAGGTCGGTGCTGATTTTAACATCTTTTGGGTTGATGTAAACCGAACTGAGGAACAAAGGATTGTGCCCATAAGTGCTCACTCCTTCCACAATTTCTTCCTCGCGCACCCACCAATGAATGTGTTCCAAATTGGCTGACAGAATTTTCACAATGGCAGTAGCCCAGCTGCCACCACCAATTACCGCCACCCTGTATCGCATTCTGGTCTTTTTTCTACGAGCCGGAATCATCACTTCCGAAAACATATCCACCAGTTCCATTCTCTTTCGTTTTAACATTTTTTAATTGTGCAAAAATACAAAAAAAAATCACACGAACAAGTAAAATTCTCAGTTTTTAATTTCATTGGCACATTAGCACATTGTCTCATTAGCACATTAACTAATTTATTCGTATCTTTGCAAAAACAATAAAACGAAAGATGACCTTCCTCCAGCAACTGGCCCAAACCATACTGCAACGCGACGACATCGCCTTGAAAGACACACTGATTGTGCTGCCCAACAAGCGTGCGCGAAGGATGTTGCAGAAGGAGCTGGCCGCTGGCATCGCACATCCCTGCTTCTCCCCCACCATATTCTCCATCGACGAATTCATTCACAAACTGTCGGATTACACCCTCTGCGACGACATCGAATTGCTGCATATCCTGTTTAAAGCATACCAGAAGTTCGACCATGCCAAAAGCGAAAAGTTAGCGGCGTTCCTGTCGTGGGCCGAAACTTTCATCCACGATATCAGCGAAATAGACATGCAGCTGGCCGATGCCTCCAAAATTTTCGGCAACCTGTCAGATCTCAAAGAGCTGGAAACGGTTTTCGGTCGCGAAACCCTCAGTCCCAACCAACAGCGCTACCTGAAATTTTACAGTAGTTTACATGGACTTTACCAGGATTTTAACAGTTTTTTAGACGAAGCGAAACTCGCCTACGAGGGAAAAATTTACAAAGATGTGGCCGAACATCTGCTGGATTATGCCCCGAAATTCAAATTCAAACGTTATATCTTTGCCGGCTTCCAGACCCTTTCGCCCTCCGAAATGGCCTTGGCGCAATATTACCATCAGGAACACCAGGCCGAATTCTATTTTGATATTGATGATTTCTATCGCAGCAATTACACGCCTTTTATCAATATTCTTCAGAATAAATTAAAAATCAAAGACTTAAACTGGATTCATCACGATTATGCCACCATCCCGAAAGAGATTTTCCTGGTGGGGGCTTCCAAGTCGATGAACCAGATTTTTTATGCCATCGAGCAGCTGAACCGCATTGAAAAAGAGGAAGGAAGCCTCAACAACACCGTGCTGGTCTTCGCCGACGAGAAACTGCTCATTCCCTTCCTCCACTGCTATGACTGCAGCAAGGCCAACCTCACCATGGGCTATCCGCTGAACGCCACCCCTGCCTACGCCCTGCTCGCCACTTTGATCAGCTGTGCCCGCAACGGACAGCGTTTCCAAAGCATGCAGCAGCAGAACGAAATGCTCTACTATCACCGCGACGTCTTCAGTTTCTTCAGAAATCCACTGATTATCAACTATTTATTCAGCAATTCCCAACAACACGAGAATTTCCTAAAAGACCTGCTGGCACTCAACAGTATCTTGTATCCCCGTCAAAACCTGAGTTTTCAGGTTGCTGAAACCCTCGAAACAGCAGAATTCCCCGATTTATCAGGAAAACCTGCGGATATGCTCCAGGCTATCATCGATTTCTTCAAACTGCTGCAATCGCGATGCATACAAGCGGGCACATCCCCATTCGACCAGCATTGCCTCAGTATGATTATCAATGGTTTGCAAGAAGCATTGAACTATCTGCATCTCTTTCAAACTGATATAACTGATTTAGAATCCGCTGTTTTTATCATCAACCACCTCATCCAGCGCAACTCCATCCCTCTCAAGGGAAATCCGTCCGAAGGTCTGCAAATCATGGGTTTGCTGGAAACCCGAGCCCTGGATTTCAAAAACGTCATCATGCTGTCGGTCAACGAAGGCACCCTGCCCGCTGGCCGCAGCTCCAATTCGCTGATACTGCACGAGATAAAACGATATTTCGGCCTCCCCACCTATCAGGAGAAAGACACGGTTTACGGATACCATTTTTTCAGATTGCTACAGCGGGCCGAGCAAGTCCATCTTCTATACAACACCGACTCCGACACCAGTCTGGCGGAAAAAAGCCGTTTCCTGAAACAACTTGATTTTGAGATTAATGCACAAAATCTGACCAATATTCAGCTACACGAATTTGTCCTGCCTACGATGGTCAGCTCAGAGCAACAAAGCACGGAGTTCAGCATTGCGAAAACCGAAGCCATTGTAGAGAAATTGCTCAACATGGAATACACCTACTCGCAGCTGAACGACTACCTCAACTGTCCGCTCCAATTCTACCTCAAACATATCGCCAAAATCGAGGCAAGCGAGGATATTTCTGAAAGTGTGGAACAAAAACTCATCGGCAACGCCATCCACGACCTGCTGGACAAGATTGGCAACCAGCTGATTGAACGGCCCAGCGACTATCCGCGAATTATCGGAGAGGCCCTGCAGGACCTGGATGAATCTGTGGAAAAAGCCATGCGGAAAGCCGTTCTCCAAGAACATAAAAACAGCGACGAGAACAAGATTTACATCGACCTCAGCCGGGGGAAGAGTTTTCTGGCCACCGAAGTCGTCAAGAAGGCGGTCACAAGTTACCTCAACAAGCTGAAAGAGGATTTTGAAAAAGCTGAAAAAGAACAATATAGCTTCAAGATACTGGCCACAGAGCAAAAGTTGACCTCCACTGTCAATGTGGCCGAACATCCTATAAAGCTGAAAGGCTTCGCCGACCGCATCGACCTGCGGAAAGGCCTTGTCACTCTCCTGGACTACAAAACCGGCTACGTGGGAGACAAAGGACTGAAATGCGACGACTTATCCGACATCTTCACCGGCACGGAACACAAACAACTGCTGCAACTACTGATGTACGCCTACCTCTATGATAGGGATCAGGGATTAGGGGTTAGTGATCAGAAGACAGATAATGGAATTCAAAATTCAAAATTCAAAATCCAAAATCCCATTGCCCCAAAAACTGTCAACTGTCAACTGTCAACTGTCAACTACTCCTGCGGTATCATCAGCTTCCAGCGCCTGTATAAAAAAGAGCAACACGAGCTCTTCCCCACTTTTCAGCTGTCAGAGAACAGCAATCAGGATACAGGGGACAGTGATCAGGGAACAGATAGTAAAATTCAAAATTCAAAATTCAAAATTCAAAATTCCAGTGACCCCGAAACTGTCAACTCTGAAAGCCTCATCACCCCCAAAATACTGGAACTTTTCGAAAGCCATCTCATCAATCTGCTGCGTGACATCATCAACCCTGAACTGCCATTTGTTCAGACCGATGATGAAAAACACTGCCGCTACTGTGACTACTCCGCCATTTGCAAAAAAAGCCTCTCACAGGATGAGTAGAGACCTTTCCTGACACGTCTCTACAAGATTCATCCACTTTTCTGAATTCTAAAATTTTAAAAAGAAAAACGATGAAATCATTTTTCAGATTCACCGCCGGTGAGTGGGCGGCATCTGCATTGATGGGCATGCTCATCATCGCAGGAATTATGTTCTATTTTCTCTATGAGAACTCTGCCGTGGCGCATACCGATTACTCGGAATACAAAGAGCTGTTTTCACAGTTCGAGCAGGAGCAGCAACGGCTGGCAGATTCGGCAAAAGCAGCACAACAGGCAAGATACCAAAACAGATATGCGCATTATTCCGAACAATACCATAAAAACGGTCACTACAAGCCCGAGGCGACAAAAGCCTTTTCTGACGACAGCTTGAAAAAACAGCCCCAAAAACCGCAATACGCCATTGTCAAGGTGGAGCTGAACCATGCCGACACCAGCGACATCATGCGCATCCCAGGGTTTGGCAGCAAGCGGGCACAGAAAATCGTGGAGTACCGCGGCAAGCTCGGCGGCTTCTATAATCTTGCGCAGCTTCAGGAAATTTACATCCTGCAAAATATCAATCTGGAGTATGTTGAGAAATACTTTACGGTCGACTACAGGCTAATCCGCAAAATCAACATCAACCAGTGCGACTACAAGACCCTGGTTTCGCATCCCTATTTCGACAGCTACCTCACCAAGACCATCCTCAACTATCGTCAGAAGAACGGCATCATCCGCGACCTGGCGCACCTCCGCGAGGTCACCCACATGTACGCGGAGTTGGAGGAGAAGTTGCAATGGTATATAGCGTTTTAGCCTTCACACTTTCCAAGGATGAAAAGTGTGCAAAAATCCATACCATCTTTCTTTTCCGTTCCTTTTCCCATGATGGAAAAGGAACCAAAAGATCTAGCCGACGGTAAGTGCAGCCGCACAGGCCCGTTCCCCCCAACCGTCGGCCCTGCCCCCGCACGCAGCATCTTAGCATTATTTGCAGGGACGCATTGAATGCGTCCGCATCCGCGTTGTGTATGCATATCATGTAACACCTTGTAGTGCTGTAATCCCAGCGAACCAAGTGTCGAAGACACGTCATCCTAATAACCCCGCGTGTAAGTGTGAGGCAAAAGGATGTACTCACTGTCTCCAAGCCTCGAAGAGGCGCTACGCACGCAGTGCAATTAACCCCTGACAAGGCCGCAGTCTGGGGTAGGGATGACACACCCCTCCTCTCTTCGCGGCACACAAAAGACTCACCCCGAGGCTGGAACGAGCCTGCCGCGAAAGGGATAGCATCACCACAAAGAAAAAACTAAAACCATATATTATGATGTTCGTGGTAGTTCGGCAATTGCAATGGTCGTTTTAACTTGTCAGTCATAACAATAATTTCAAAATTCACAGAATTTTAAAGTGCAGTTCCAACTTGATCACAAGTCCTCCTTTCAGAGAAACATCGCCATCACCACAGGCAGCAAAGTGGTATTACCGTCGTACCGAAAATCTAACAGTTTTACCAGCCATCAAGCTGTCCTTACCTCATTTCTTCAGTATACTTTTTGATATACAGGCGCTGTTCGTTAAACTGGTAGTAGGATATCACATATCTCCGATATACACATGAGATACTATATGCTTGTCACCACAGAGTGCGGCTGCGCCGCTTGTGTGGTGTTAATTGCGACTTCGGCACGTCTCATGCCTCCAGCATGCCGTTATAGCCAATACAGAATGCCCGATCAACATTAAGAACCATACAAAATCACTTTGACCGACCATTTAACAATTTAGAATTTAATCATAAATATTGAAAAATATTTTTCAACAAATTATATTCATATTAAAATTATTTATACTTTTGCAGCGAAAATTCCGGTTCAAAAGGAAAACAGAAAACGTGCACAAAAAAAAATTTATTTAGACCGCAAATATTATTGTATAACATATAAATCCATAGAATTATGAACACATCAACATTAGACCCTAAAACAATGAGCTGGGACGACATCAAAGAGGCTATGGCCGAAACCGACCGGAGAATGAAAGAGCTGCAAGGTCTATTTACTACACAGTGGGGAAAACTGATTGAGGCATTGACGAAACCTGCGGCACTCAAACTGTTCAAGGAGAAAGGTATCAAAATTACACAGATTTATAGAGGCGCCCATTATGGAGAGTGGAATACGGGAGCAATGGAGGTGGATGTTATCCTTTGCAACACGATAGAAGCCGTGGCCGTAGAAGTGAAGACCACATGCAAAGTGGAAGATGTGAACTATTTTATGAAGCAGATGGAACACTTCAAGGAGGCTTTCCATCCCTTTGACAAATGCAAGGTCTATCCAGCCATCGCGGCTTTGCAATACGACGAGAATTCAGACATCTATGCTTTGAAGCACGGTCTATATGTATTGCATACTAATGGCGATGGTCTTTTCTCTCTTACCGAACCCAATAACAAATTGGTACTATAAGATCACCCCTGTTCGGACGCATGCGGAGGAAGTCACATAAGAACTATTTCAGGTATTCGGCAATCCGCAATGCGGCGGAGCGGGCGTCGGTCAAGCTGTCGTTGATGGACATGGGACGCTTGCAACTGCCAGCCACATAGAGGCCTGGCTGGGCAGTCTCGTTGTCGCGCAGATGAGGATTCACCGTGGTGGCAAAGCCATAGGCGTCGGCACAGTTGCACTGGTGCGTCAGAGTCTTGGTGCCCTCAGAGGGCTCCATGCCTACCATCAGCACCAACAGGTCGGCACTCATCTTCAGCGGCAAACCCACCAGGGTGTCTTCCGACTTGATCTGGATTTTGCCATCGAAAGTGCTGGCAGCCTCGGAAATTCGGCCACGCACAAAGCGAACCCCGTATTTCTCTTGCGCCTCGCGGTACATTTCCTCGAAACCACCGCCCCACATTCTCAAGTCCATGTAAAACACGTAGGCTTCCACCTCGGGCAGCATCTTGCGCACCTCTATGGCCTGCTTGACGGCCGTCACGCAACAAACCTTCGAGCAGTAGTGGTTGCCCGACTTCTCGTCGCGAGAGCCCACACACTGCAGGAAAACAATCTTCTTGGGGGTATCGCCAACGGCATTGAGGATTTTTCCTTCCTTAAGTTTCTTTTCCAAGTCGATGGAGGTAATCACTCCGGGATAGATGCCATAGCCCAGCTCTTCCTTGCGATGGGCGTCGAACACCTTATAGCCCGTGGTCACCAGCACGGCATCGGCCTGATAGCGAACTCCCGACGCATCCTGCAGTTCCCAAGCCATGATGCCACCCGCCTCGGTGGCCGAACTGGTGGAAACCACCGACGTGATGGCAGTGGACAAGTGCAGTTTGATATTGTCGCGGTCCAATTTGGCCTCCATTATCTCCACCAAGTCGGCAGCGGATGAGAAATCCGGAAAGAGAAAGGCCTTGTCACGAAGATTGTCCAGCGTGGTTGCCGATTTCTCGAAAAGCAACACTTCGGTTTCTTCCATGGCAGCTAATACTGATGCCGCCTCTATACCGGCCGGTCCGGCTCCTATGATTGCGATGGTTCTCATTTATGTTTAATTGTTGAGTTGTTTAATCGTTGAATTGTATTTATCGTTAAGACGTGGAAACGTGAAGATGCTCACTTCGTTCGCTCGTTAAGACGAAAGGAAATCATCTTAACGTCTTGACGTCTTGACGAATGCACGCAGTGCATGTCTTTACGGATCATCATACTTTCAATACCGTCGGCTTATCCGGCATAGCCAGCACTTTCCCCGACACACCTTTGTATTTCTCGTCGGGATTGTAGGCGATGCCGATTTTGTCCATCAGCGTCTCGCACTGCACCTGATGCAACTGCAAGCCCAGGGTCCACGGGTCATAGCCCAGCAGTAGACCTGTCAATTCCTCGTAAGTGAGCACTGGAATACCATAGCCGTCCTTGTCGTAGGTCTTGTGCTCCAGCTCGGAGATGGTATATTGCCATTTGTCCAGAAACATACCGCATCCTGGGCAGTTGGTGAGGATAAAATCGGGCTCGTAGGGTTCCATAGACTCGAATTTTTTCTTGGAGTTAGCCACCGAGTAGCCACGGTTTTCCTGCACCAGATACTGGCGGAAGCCGAAGCCGCAGCAATGGCGTCTTTCGGGATAGTCAATCACCTCGCCGCCCCAGGCTTCAATCATGCCCGAGAGCACGTGCGGGAACTCCGACTTGCCCACACCCTTCTCCGGGAAAATCTTGGCATAATGGCAACCCACATGCTCCACGGCCCGCAAAGGTTTGCCCGTGAAACGGTTCACCAGCTGGTATTTCATCTTAGGTTTCAAATCATTTCTGAATTTGAAGATAATATCAGACGGATGGGCAATATTTTTAGGCAGCTCGAACTCACGGCCGGTGGCCACTTTCAAATATTTGCGAGCTTGCTCCAGCAAGGCGGGATCATGTTTCCACATCTCCACCATCTCGGTGAACACGCCGAAAGAGGTGACACACGAGGGCACATAATTCTCGTAGCCGTCCTCCGTCATCAGCGAGAACAGTCGGGCCACCACTGTCATCGTGGTCTCAATAGGCACCACATCCGAGTGATAGCCGATACCCGTGCAGGTATGCTGGTTGGCCTCGTCCTTGATGTCCTTGCCCAGCTCTTCCCGCATGATTTTCAGGAAAGCGGCCTCGGAGCCCGGAAAGAAGGTCTGGCTTCTCTCGTAGAAGTAATGGTCATCCGCGATCTCCTTTTGATATTCGTTCCAGAAACGTTTTGGTGTTTCGCTCATTATAGTTTACAGTTTTTTGCTTTTATATTGTTTTTCTTTTTTCACTACCCCGCCCTTCGAGCACCCCTTCTTCAAGAAGGGGAATTAAAACTCCCCTCGAACGAAGTGAGACTCCCCTTTCATGCAAAGCATGACTCCCCTCGAGCACGAAGTGCGAGACTCCCCCACATATCACTCCCCTATTTTCTTGACTACCAGCTCCGCCACATCCATCACCTTAGCCTCGGTGGCACGGGTGAAAGCTTTCTTGCACATCGGGCAGGCCGTGCAAATCAAATCGGGATTGCCCGTCTGTAAGTTCTCCAAAGCGGCGTTGCGAATCTTCTCCTGCTGCTCCAGCTCAATCACCGTGTTGCCCAGGTTGAATCCGCAACACAGGCTATGCTCGCGCTCCTCAGGGGTTTTCATCAGCACCGCCACACTGTTCAACACATCACGAGGTTCATCATAAATACCGCAACCACGTCCCAACTCGCAGGGGTCGTGATAGGTCACCTTCAGCGAAGCGTCCTTGTTCACCTTCAGCTTGCCGCTCTTGATCAGCATGTCGATATACTCGGTATGATGCATCACCTTGATGGGCAGCTTGTATTCTTTGGTGAACGACTGGTAGCAAATCGGGCAGGATGTGATCAGCAGTCTGGCGTGCGACTGCACAATCAGCTGGGTGTTCTTTCTTCTCAGTTCCGAAGCCTGCGTATGGAAACCCTGCTGCATCAGCGGCCTTCCGCAGCAAATGGAAGCCTCCTTGTCCATGTACCAGTATTTCTGTCCCACCGTCTCGAAAATCTTCTCCATCGCATCGGGAATACCTGGCGTAAGGTGCGACATACAGCCGGCGAAATACACCACACGGTCCATGGCGTTAAAAGCGCGCACAGTATCCAAATAACGGTAATTGTTCTTGGTATCGAGTTCTTTCTTGTCACGCATCTGGCGACGGATAGCCATCAAATCGAGCTGCACCGGGCAATCGCTCGCACAGCGACTGCACATCAGGCAGTTGTCGGCAATCTCATCTTTCAGCATCTTGTAGCGGATATCTCGCAGGAAATACACTGACTGCACCCCTTTGATATCCAACTGTTTATTCAACGGACAGGCATCAATGCAGATACCGCAGCGCGAGCAGGCACTCAACTCATACATGGTATAGCCTGACTTCTGCTCATTTTCCTTCACGCCCAAACGGCGGAAATAAATCAGGAACACCTCGGTAAAAATATGCATATAACGCGAGAAGGGCATCGCTGTAAAGAACACTCCCAAGGACAGCGAATACAGCAGCCAGTAGGTATATTCCACATATTCATTGGCAAAAGGCAGAATATCACCGATGGTCTGCGTGAGGAAACCACCATTGTGATACATTGCCGCCGTAACACTCTCCGACAGCAGTCTGAATGGAAAGATGCACCACAGTGAAACTCTTGCAAAATGGTCAAAAATCACATGTTTAGTAGCTTTCTTCATGCCCACAATGCGACTGTAAATCATTTTCACAAAGGCAATTGTGATACCTGACAGCACAAAGAGCAGCAATCCGTCCATCACCTGCGTGAAGACCGCAGCAGAGGGGAAGGTGTTGTGCTCATGCTGGAAAAAGCGGTAGAAGATAGCCACCCAGAAAGGCTTGCTGCCCTGGATGCCGAACTCCGCCTCAAAGAAGCCCACCACAATCAGTAAAAACCACCCGAAGGCGATGCTGGCATGCATATAACCCAGCAAAAGATTCCTCTTGAAAATGCGGCGGTGCAACAACGACTCCATGACAATCTCCCAAATAGCCGGCAAGAACTTCCAGGAGAATATGTTTTTCCTGATAATAGCCCGCTGCAAACGGTCGAAGCCTTTGTACCATCTGATGTACTTCCATATACAGAAAGCAAACAGCAGTACCACACCGATGCAGAACGGAATCACAAAGGGACTGAAATACTTACTCATTGTCTTTCCGTTTTGGGTCTGTTAATATTTTTCTCATATTCATAATCATCGAACGTAGATTCACCCCGCGAGGGCACACCAAAGTACATTTTCCGCACAGCATGCATGGTTTCAATTCATTCTCCAAGTCCTGATACTGTTGCATTCTGAACAATGAGTGAATTCTCCTGATGTTGTAATCGGTAAACTGACGGGCGGAACAAGTAGCCGAGCAAGCTCCGCAGTTCATGCAGCGCTTAAACGACGGCACCTCTTCCTCCAGCTGTTTCAGCAAACGATTATCGGCCGTATCCATGTTGATAGACCGCGGTATGGAGATGGCAAAACCGAATTTCAGATTTCTCATGGCTCGACCTCCAACACTTTTTTGCGTAATTCCATCCCGCCGGTCACTTCGAAGATTCTACGCACTTCCTCCAGGTTCTCCTCACGGATTTTACGAAGTGCGCCTGGACCATCACCGTGATAGTTGGCACCCAGTTTCGGGGCAATCTCTTCGATGTTCTCTATATACCACTCCCAAATGGGTCCTTGCTCCGGATGATAAGCAGGATCAACCTTGTCAGGATGTACACAATAGCCTATCTCCAGTATATTGGAACCGATGGAATTCATCAGTTGTTTTTGCTGGCGACCTTTCTCGCTGTCCTTGAAATAGCCTAATTCCTGTGAGCGTTTCCTTAAAACAGAGATCACCTCTCCCGGAATATTTCCTCTCGGACAGCGCGGCTTGCAGGACATGCACTGGCCGCAGTACCATATGGTTTCCGAGCGGAGCAGCTTCTCTATCTCCTCCTCATCCTGCCGTTGCACCGTGTCGCATATACGGCGCGGATCATAGTCATAGAACTCCGCCGCCGGACAAATGGCCGTGCAGACCCCGCAATTCATACAGGCTTTCAAAGCCTCGCCGAAGCGAAGATCCTGCATCAGTAAATCATGCAAATTTCCCATATTTATTGCATTTTTATTCTATTAAACCTCATCAACTTGTAGAAGAATTTCGGCAACGCCTTGGTGCGGTCCCGCTTCAACAAGTCGATGAACAAATGGAACTTGCGGGCTATCGGTATCCTGTAAGCTTCCACAAACTCTATCAGCGTACCGTCGGGGTCCTCTATATAGGTAAAATGACCCGACGCCTCGCCCATGTCGAACTGGCTCTGTCCGGCACAGCTGTCCACCGTGAACGGGAAGCCTTTGGACTGGCAATACACCTCCAGCTCCTTCATATTGATGGTATCCATGCAAATCTGGATAAAGCCAGGATCACCCCAGTAGCGGCCCTCGTAAATCTTGCGGGGCTGGCGGTCCAATGCCACCACCAACTCAATACTGCCGGGTCCCAATAGGTTGGAGAAAGGTCCTTTCCGTGGCTGTTTGTTCTTCAACAGCACCCTGCGGTATTGCTGGTCACCACCTCTCAGAAAAGCCAAATCTTCGAAGGTTCCCGTCTTGTCATAAATAATCGTATCGAAGCCCAGAATATCCTGATAAACTGGCAAAGCTTTTTCCACATCGGTCACCCCCACCATCATACCAGCCACACCGCCAGAGGGATAACCTGTTTTCACGCAGATGGTTTCATCCTCCACCGCCTGGAAGTAGTTGCCAAAGGGATCCTCGATGAAGAAAGTCCGCTTGCCGTCAGGGGCAGTTGCAATCGGGCTCACCTTGTCGTATTTCGCTGTGATCTGCTGGTGAAAAGCCTTGACATCATAGCATCTCAACTTGGCTACAAATACACCAAGGTCCGCCACCTGAACGTCGAAAGCGATAGGCTGCGGCTTGCGCTCGGAATATTGCCATATTTCGAAGCCGCCACCGCCCTGCAGATTAACGGTGACACAGGCATGGCGTTTCTGCGGCGACTGCCCCGTATAAGGCAGCATATGCTCTGCCACTGTATCATCTTCCAGAATCTTGATGTCCATCTGGAACATATCGATATACCATTTCCAAGCCTGCTCGAAGTTTTCCACTCCGATACCGACTTGTTGGATTCCTGAGAAGAAATAGTTTTTGTTCATTTTTTTTATTCTTTTTCGTTAAGGCGTTAAGGCGTCAAGACGTTAAGACGATTTCTTCTTTTCGTTTAGGCATGAAGGCGTTAAGGCGATTTTGTTTCGTCTTGACGAGCGAACGCAGTGAGCGTCTCCACGAATGCACGCAGTGCATGACTTCACGTCTTACCGTCTCCCCGTTCCTACATCGACTTGATGCTCCTCGCAATCCTCGCTGCCAGTCCGGGGAAGAAGCGCTTGATATACGCCATCAACAGCTCTTTGCGGCCCACCATCACCTCGCGTTTTTTTTGATAGACGGCCTTGACAATCTTGTTAGCCGCCTGCTCGGGAGTAACCCCGCCAGCCTGACCGGCATCCAGCTTGCCATGCCGCGAGCCGTCTTTCTCCAAGGCATAGAAGGAAATGTTAGTCCTCACGCGCCCCGGACAAACAATGGTGACACGGATATTCTGCCGATAGTACTCCGCTTGCACCGTCTCGAAGAAACCATACAGGGCGTGCTTGGCCGACGAATAAGCGCAACGCAGCGGAAAGCCGAACAAGCCGGCAATGCTGGTGGTCACCACCAGCTGTCCCCCACCCTGCGCGATCATCTTGGGCAGCACCGCCTTCGTCAGAACCACCGGAGCATAGAAATCAATATCCATCACCTTGCGGATGACACTCATCTGCGTATCGATGGTGGTTGCGCGCTGACTGATGCCCGCATTGTTGTAGAACACGTCAATACGTCCGAAGCTGTCCCACGCCTTGGTGGCCAAGTCCTCCAACTCCTCGGTCTTCGAGAGATCAAAAGCCAGAATCTCCACCGCAGGCGCCCCCAGCGACAAACACTTATCCTTCACCTTTAAAAGGATATCCTCCTCCAAGGCCGTGAGAATCAATTTGGCCGATTCCTGCGCGAAACGGTAGGCTGTCGCCTCGCCGATACCCGACGAGGAACCAGTGATCCAGACCACCTTATCCTGAAACCAATTAGTCATAAACAAGTCGTTTTACAATGAGTTGGCAAAATCCTTGGCACGTGCGGCACCCTCACCGGTATTCATCAGGAGCATCTCACCATCATGAATCTCACCCTGCTCCAAAGCCTTGTAGAAACCTGCCAGACAAACGATAGAAGCGGGTCCCATAACAACATTGCGCTCTTTCTTTACCAGACGGGCCAGGTCCACCAAGTCAGCCTCTTTCACTCTCAGGAAGGTGCCTCCGCTCTTGCGCACAATGGGTGCCACAATCGGGAACATGCCCGGATTGCCCGTGGACAGAATCGAAACCTTTGTCTGAGGATTATCGATGACAGGATAGTTCTTTTCATAGCCTTCGGGGAAGCCTGCTTTCACCGCATTCTCCCAGCCTTGTACCATCGGATCGCAGGTATCCTGCTGCACCAAAAGCATACGCGGCAGCTTCACCTCGGGAAATACCGGAGAGATGTCGCGCACACCCTTATCGACAGCGATGGGACCTGTACCACCGGCCACAGCCTGCACATACACATCAGGCATACGGCCCAACTGGCGCATGAATTCGAAGACCATGGTCTTCTTTGCTTCCACACGGATGGGATCAATATTACCTGCGGAAATCAGCACATGATAGTCCTTATGATATGCGGCGGCCAGCTTCTTGGCGTAAGCATAGTCCCCGTCAGCAATATGGATGTGCTGACCGTGCGAACGAATCTCCTCCACCGTATCCTTGCACACGCAATCGGGCACAAACACGTTGAAATTCACACCCGCTTTGGCCAGATATTTACTGTATGCGGTGGCGGTATTGCCAGTCGAGGCTACACAGAACTCCTTCACACCATTCTCTTTGAAGATGGAGGCAGCCATGGAAGCGGCCACATCCTTGAAGGTGTTGGTACCACCATTCAAATCGTTACGGTAAACCATCACCTGGCAGTGAACACCGAATTTCTCCAAAGCGTAATTCTCCATGAAATCCCATTCCTCGATAGGAATGGCACCTTCTCCGAAGGAAATGATATTCTCACGATGTTCCAAAGGCAAATAGTCGAAATACAGCCAGAAGCTGTCGGGAGACTGCTTATACAGTTCCGGCAGTTTGGCATAATCGGCGGTATAACGAACATCGGCATGGTTGCTGCCGCATTCCGGACAGCACTGGTCCTGAGCCAGCCACTGGGCGAAATTCTCCGTCACATGCCCGCATTTTTTACAAACAATAAAGTATTTCATTAGTTGTCAGTTATTATTCATAATTTCGGTTAGACGTGAAGACGTTAAGACATGCACTGCGTGCATTCGTTAAGACGTTAAGGCGTTGAAATAATTAATTATTCGTCTTGACGAGCGAACGAAGTGAGCGTCTCCACGTCTCCACGTCTCCACGTCTCCACGTCTCCACGTCACCACGTCTCCACGTTTTACTCTCTCACCAAACTCATCTGAGGAATCGGCTTGTTGTATTCACCGGCATCCAGTTTCTTCTTCACTTCTTTGAAGACCTCAATAGTGCGGTTGACATGTTCCATGGTATGGGCAGCGGTCGGGATAATACGCAGCATAATCACACCCTTAGGCACAACAGGATAGAGCACCATTGAGCAGAAAATACCATGATTTTCGCGCAGGTCTACAATCAGGTTGGTAGCCTGTCCTGGATCGCCCTTCAGGTAAACCGGAGTTACAGGTGACTGGGTTCTGCCCAGGTCGAAACCTTCGGCTTTCAAACCGCTCTGCAGCGCATTGGCGATAGTCCACAGTTTCTCACGGATTTCGGGACGGGTCTTGATGAGTTCCAGACGTTTCATGGCACCGATCACCATCGGCATAGGCAGTGATTTGGCGAAAATCTGTGAACGCATGTTGAAACGCAGGTGATCCACCACATATTTCTCGGAAGCCACGAAAGCACCGATACCAGCCATACTCTTGGCGAAAGTGGCGAAATATACATCCAATTCGTCAATCACACCGAAATGAGCGGCGGTACCGTCACCCTTGGGACCCATGGTACCGAAACCATGAGCGTCGTCGATGAGCAGACGGAAGGGGAATTCCTTCTTCAGGGCCACAATGCCTGCCAAGTTGCCAAGGTCGCCGGCCATACCGAACACGCCTTCGGTAATCACCAACACGCCTCCACCCTGCTCGTCGGCCAGTTTGCAAGCCTGAGCCAACTGTTTGCGCAAGCTTTCCATGTCATTATGCTGATACACATATCTCTTGGCGAAGCTCAGACGCAGACCATCCATAATACAAGCATGTGATTCAGAGTCATATACAATCACATCACGACGGCTGGTCAGCACGTCGATAATGGAAATCATGGCCTGATAGCCGAAATTAACCAGATAACCGTAGGGTTTACCCACAAAATGAGCCAGATCCTGCTCCAGTTGCTTATGATATTTGGTGTCACCCGACATCATACGGGCACCCATAGGGGCTGCCATACCGAAATCGCGGGCACCCTGGGCGTCAGCCTCACGAACTTCGGGCATATTGGCCAGGCCCAAGTAATTATTCAAACTCCAGTTCAGCACTTTCTTGCCATTGAACACCATTTCGGGGCCAATTTCACCTTCCAAACGGGGAAACATGAAATAGCCGTCGGCATTAGCTTGATACTGTCCAAGGGGTCCCGGAGTCTCTTTAATTCTTTCAAAAATGTCTTTCATAAGCTTAAAAAGTTAAATATGTTAAAAAAACTTAATTTGTTATATATTTGATTTTCAATTACTTACGTAATTTCTATCATTCTATAATTCTTCATACAAATATATACATTTTTTTTGAATAAGAGGTCTCTTTCTTAATAAAACTAAAAAAACACCTCTCAGTGCCGAAGGCACGACACTCTCTATAACCTCACACTGACGTATGGAGTATCCCCACCCCTTTTCACTGAGAAAACCAGCAATAAAAAACCTTCATAACATAAGAAATTTCCTTATTTTTACACGCTCAAATTTTACGCATGAGCACGAAGATTAAACACCTAAAAATTTAAACAAAAACAATAAAATTCAATAAGTTATGAAACTAAAATTTACAGGACCCAAACACTTGATGTTAGCTGTAATACTCATATTATGTGCAAAAATAGGCTTTGCGATGGGAACCATTACCCTAGAGGGCACACATCTGGGCGATATCGACCCAGGTGTCATCAGCGACGACAGAAGTGACGCTGACACCTCCGTATGCTTCGGTAATAACCTCACAGTGACCCTTACCAGTACCTCTTCCTCTACCAAAACCTGGCAAACGTCTGTTGACAATGGTATCACTTGGGTGGATGTTCCTTCTAATGAGGTCTCTCCTTTAAGCTTAACTCACGTCACACAAGATGTTTTGGTACGTTACATCATTCAAAACCCACCTTCTAGCGAGCTGGTTTCTAACAACTATTACCTCATCAAGGTTTTGACCAAACCTGTAATCAACAGTCTTTCCCCTGTGGACACCTGCGCTGGTTTGACTGAATACACCATCATTCCCAACATCACCCCGGGTGACGGTGCTATTACCACCTATTTCTGGAATGGCGACGCCGACGGGAGCTCTCACAGTACAAACACCATTCCGGCTTATATATATGAAATTTGCAACCATACCTACACCTATTCGTTGAAAGTAAAGGATGAAAACGGATGTGTCAGTAGCGTTGTAATCGGTTCATTTACAACCCCCATTGAGTCTAGCTGGTCTGCTGCTTTTACAGAGGTTAATGCCGAATTCAAACCGGCCACCTCCACGTATGTGGTTCCCGATTTGCAAGATACCCTCGAAAAAGCTTTTAATCACGACTGCAACCTTATCGAAACATATTCACAGGACCCTCCTGCGGGAACAACGATGGCTTCCAACAGCACGCTTACTGTAACAGCTACCTTTAAGACCTATTGCGGGAACACTTACACTCCCAGTATAGACGTAAAAAGCGATGGCAATACCGCCATTACTACTGCTGATATCGAATTTGACGACACAAACGATACCATTACCCTGTACTATGGTATATGTGATACCTTATATTATGTAAATACACCTAATTATGACGTCACAAGCAGCAGTCCCTACGCTAAAAGCGATCTGACCTTAACAAATGACAAGGGCTCTGTTAACGAAGGCACATTGTTAGGTCGCATCAGCGGCGGTGAACACACTATCATCTGGACTTTAACCAGCCCTAGTGGCGACTTCTTGAACTATCCGAAAAAATACATCGTCATGTATTCTCCTTGCGGCGATGGCGTTACTGTTACCGATGCTGATGGCATCACGTACGAAACCGTACGTATCGGCTGTGAATGCTGGACCAAAACCAATCTAAAAACCAAAACTGGTGTAAAAGACACCAGCTATGTATATCAAAACAACCCTGCTAATGAAGACAAATTCGGACGTCTCTACACTTGGAATTCTGTTGTAGGCATTACCAAAGACGGTACCGCTGCTGACATTGATACCACCACAGATCCCAAAAGCGGCTTAAAATATATTCAAGGCATTTGTCCAACAGGTTGGGCAATACCTACCGCAGCTGCTTATTCAAATATGGCTGCAAATGCTGGTGGAATCGACAATATCAAATCAAGTGATGCATGGTTGGCAAATTGTGCTGGCACAAATGCCAGTGGCTTTGGTGCTGTAGGTGCAGGTTACCGCGTTGATTACGAGCATTATTTCTACGATCTCTTGGTTGAGACATTCTTCTGGACCTGCGAAGGCGATCCCATCATCAAGAAGGGAACTTGCAGCCTCATCGCACATGTTTGTCCTGAACTGCTTATCAAAACTGTTGAGACAGGTATGGCAAACAGCGTTAGATGTGTAAAAAGAATAAATGACTAATATGAAAAAGGGGTATCAAATTGATACCCCTTTTTCATATTAGTAACCCATTTGTCACTAACTTCTAACTAAAAAGGGCGACTTTACAGCCGCCCTTTTTTTAATATAACATTACTCTTTTTCTTTCAAACAGCGAACACTGAAAGCATTGCCTTTGGATTGTTGGATTTCCTGCCAGGTATAACAATGACAGTCGGCCACAAATGTCTTCACAGAAGTTGAACTTGCCTCATCTGAAGTCCAGAAATATGCGTTGGTACGAAGGTTCTCGCAACGGTTTGTACCATTACTATAGAGACCTGCACCACGTAGAGACATGCCCGTGGTATTGTTACCGCCACCATCAATCCAGTATGCATTACCAGCCTCACGCATTCTGTCCATTTCGATATCCTGCAATGCAGCGAAGCTCTCTCTGTCAGCCAAATACCAACCATCGGGACAAACACCTTGTACATGACCGAATGCATTGACCACTGGAGCTGCGTCGTTAGAGTTTTCATCAACCTTTACAGCGGAATACCATGTGTATAAGCGACCAAACATGGCTGCATTGGCAGCAGTGTCAGTAGCTATTTCACTGGAATAAGGCATAGCCACCGGAACGGCAGTTCCGTCGTCATATTTGGTGGTTTTCAAATTCTCTTTCATCCAGCAGTTCAAACCGACACGTACAGAATGATAGAGATTGCCGTCTTTGTCAGTAACTGTCAATTCATCGCCGCAAGGAGGCAGGATGAAATGCAGATTCTGATTTTTAACATGGGTATTGCCACAACTATCTGTAATGGTCCAGGTAATTGTAAGGTTCAAATCATCCATTGTAGGAGGATAAAGCTTGCTGCCACCGGTATGTTCAACAGTGGCGATGAAATTAGCTGCTACCGGCTCGCCATTATGCATCAAATCAGGAATCTTCAGCGAATCTGCTGGCAGATAGTTATCGCCATAATTAAAGGTATAGGTCATATCCTCTGTTCTGAGCGTGTCTCCTGCCAAATCGTAAACCACAATATCCAAGCTGTCCAAAGTGGTACAACCATTCTGTTTCACTTGAATGTAATGGCGGGTAGAATGGGTAGCCTCATCGGCCGTATAATTCAAGGTATCTTCGGTTCCCAATGTCACGTCAGCGGTAAACCATTTGAAACGCTGGTCTTCAGGCACCAAGGTAAAGTTCAAGCCTGCTGTGTCCACTACAAACTGCATAGCTGCATCCTGGCATACAGAATCCTTGCCAATGGTTTGTACAATCTTCGGCTGCAAACGAACCGATACCGTACCAATCTCAGAGAGTGTTGCCGCAGAACAACGAGTGTCTGGATCAGCGGTAATCTGATAACGGGCTGAACCACCATTGGTAAGAGTACCTCCCAAAACGATATTTCCATTATTATCATCAGAAACAGTAATACCATCGGGTGTCACATTACCTTCTGTCAACCATTCCAAATTATAAGAAATAGCATTCTCAATCAAGAATTCAATATCAAAAGTTTCATTACCGCAAAGACCTTCATCCAAAGTACCAGTGGTCAGTGTCAATGTCGGGTTCTTTACCACCTCCACATCAAAATGCCAGCTACTGTCACAGCCTGTTGTCATTTCCACAGCCTTAACGGTGTAGGTAGTAGTCTGAGTTGGAGTTATCGACAAAGTAGTTGCGCCTGCAAAAGGAGTTTCAATATTGGTATTTTCATCTACCACAAAGAAATTAAAATAAGCATCATCGCCTTGACAGGTGAAGGTCACATCATCGCCTTCACAAACGTAGGTCTTGTCGCAGGTCTGCGCAGTACCATCCAAGGTAGCACGAGCCGGACGGTCACCCCAAATCATCACATTATCCACGGTGATATAGCTGGGGAGATATTTTGAACCCGAGAAGGTACCGCAAGATTGTGTACTACCAACATTACCTCCTATGAATTCCAATTTCAAATATACCACATCATGGTCAAGTGTATTGGCGGAAGAGAAATTCAAAGTTTGAGAAGCCCATGAAGTAGAGTTGATGTTGGCAGTTCCAATAGTAGTATAACTTCCCGTTTCACTGAACTTGTATGAATATCTCACTTGATTGAATGCCTGAGCATTGTCAGTGGATGCATTCTCACGTTTATAATCAAACTTCAGTTTCAGATTTTCGTAATCGTAAGGATTCAATTTAATTTCGAAGTAAGCTCCACTGTAATCCGTATAACTTGCAGAAACTAAAAAGCCGCTGCAAGAGCTTGACAAGTTAGGCCAAGTCAATGCCCCATTGCTAGAACCTGATGGATAACAATAATCACTTGAAGGAGTATGACCAGCAGCAGTTGCAAACGGAGGCACATTGGTGGAACCTTCAACAACAAAAGTACTTCCCACGGTTTTTACGCCACATGCCGGAGTGTAATTTGAAATGCCATTATCCATAGGCCAAGCTGCCAAAATCACATCAGATTCCGAAGTCAAGGCTTGTTGTACACTATTGGTCATCAAAGTCAGATGATAAACACTGTCGCAACCCGATGCACATTTCCATGTATCAGGAGACGTATGATAAGTAACGCCTTCAATCGTCGGGGTGATATTGAAACCATACTCGGTATAAGACTCACCCAGGCAAATATTGGCCACGATAGTGGTGTCGAAGGCCTTTAGGACTTCCAGTTGCAAAGTTATAATACTATCGCATGGATTAGCTGTGGTGGGAATACTCAACTGGCAATTGTAGATACCTGGAGTACGCATTTCATCAGCCGTAGGTGTAACAATAAACATACCATCCACATACTGGCAATCATCAGTGAAAGTAATGTTCGATACCTTATCCACTTCGTTGGAACATACATAGCCATGACGAACGATATCCAAACGATAAGCTGGTACAATACCGTACACATCAATGGTATCGGACTGACCACAAGGAGCCTCGCCCACGCTCACTACATACTTGTAATCACCCGCCTGCACATCATTGTCCACCAAGATATGTGAGGTTTCCTCCAACACGGTACTTGCACCACCCACAATTCTCTCCCATTTGTAAACCACGGGGGTTGTATCATTGGGCGTAACATTCGTGTTGATATAGGGAGCAGTAGCAACTACAGTCATTGGCTGGTTAGTACAGGCTTCTGTTTCTCCTGTCAATTCCAAATCCTTGATTTTTTCACCAGAAATACAAAGATTGTCAATAAGGAAGAAGTTATAATAGACATTGGATGTACTTGCAGCACCATCGAACTCCAATTTCAAATAAATATTATTAGCATTTTCCAAAGCACCCAGAGATTGAGTTGTCAAATTTACCTCACTAACACCGTATGTGACATAATCCTCTTCCAGATCAACATTTATTGTTGACAAGGCCTCATAATGGCTTCCATCAGTGCTATAATACATCCTCACGATGGTAAATGCCTTGTCATTACCGCTCCATTGACCAAAGGATTTCGGTCTTTGTGAGCCATAATCAAATTTCATTTTCAGATTACCATAACCGATTGTCGAAGTCCTGATCACAATACTTTTACCATTGTTTATACCACCATTTGTACCATTACCCTGATGATTTCTCAGAGCAAGAAGATGGCCATCTGCAGTAATCAGCGCACTACTTGACGGGCTGATATTGGTTACATCAACACCACTACCCACTAATCCAGGATCATTATCACCATGATTTTCATTACTACCATTCCAACCGCTATATGTGATTTGTGAGCCAGAAACAGAGCCCGCCTCCATATCAGCACTAATCGGAGATGCCACACTATTGAACATTGTCCAACCCGCAATCAATTCTTCATTATCTTCAAAACCGAACTGGTTCCACTCGTGTATATACAAATTCAAAGTCACCACACTGTCACAGCCGGTTACTGCCTCCAATGTTTTAGTATAAGTACCGCTTTCCGTGAAAGTATAGCTGTGTCCCTTTTTATCAGCAATGGTATATCCACCACCGCAAATGGCTTGGTTATCCGTCACACTATACACAGGATTTACCTTGATACTACCATCATAGAAATTAGGAGCAGCACATAAAGTCACACCATCGGGCAACAAAGCCACATGATAAGTGAAGGTTCCCGCTTCGGTAGGAGCACCTGTTATAGTGGTAATACCTGCTACCGAATTGTCAATAGTCACACCAGCAGGCATAGCCGGGTCAAAGGTAATCTGCGGCTCGCAATCACCGCCATGGGTGAATTGAATATCCACGATACCGTCATTCTGACATATGGTCTGATCCAAATCACCGGAAGCGTCCACATATTGCAGGTGTGCACTGTAACTGATATAGATTGCGTCGGGCACACGGGCACTCACGCAACCATTGTTTGGATTGTACTGGGCCACATAATTGGTAGTATCCAATTCATTATCCATAGAGACCTCGGGGGTTGTGGTTGTATAATCATTTGTGGTTGCGTTCTCATACCATCTCAATGAGAATGCAGGATCTGTAGTATTAGCCTTGAAAGCGATGGTCTTGTCAGCCTCAGGGCAAACAAGGGTATCGCCACGCACCACAGGAACCGCCACCTCGATAATATTCAAATCAGCAGCAGGGCTATATACGTCACAACCTTGTGCGTTGCTCACGTAGGTTCTATACTGCACATCTCCCATTTTAATAAAGTTGGAAGCCGTAATGGCAGTACCTGTATATTGATCGTATGTGGCTTCGGAAGCTGAAACCGCATTCCAAGTGCTGGAACCATCGGCCTTGAACTCCCAGTTATAGGTATAGCCGTCGCCCACACCACCATCGATGTTGGCTGCGGTCAGGGTTACCTCTCCATTCGGACAAACGGAGGTGGAGGTCAACGTCGGCACTGCGATAGTGGGATCTGCAATAACTGTCACGCTCACAGGAGCGGTATTCACGACACAAGCGAGTTGGTTGAAATATTCAACCGCAGCATATACGGTATAGCTGCCTGTTGCATCCAGAACCTGTTCCAAATTGGCACTACCACCTGCGGAAGCAGCCGCACCGCCATCTTTGGAAATCATCCAATTGAAATTAGTAGCAATATTGTGGGGTGAAGCGACACCAGCTAAGGTATAATCATCACCGGTGATCACCCATTCGCCACCCACGCAAAGCTTAGCAAAATTGGCTGCTGGTGCGGCATACGAAGCAGGCAAAGTCACCACATTCAGGGTATAGCTGCCCGTTGCAACCACAGCCTCTGCACAGCCGATAGTGGCATAGCGTTTAAATACATATTCACCTTCAGTCAAAGTTACATCAGCCTGGGTCAACTCGTTTGTATTGCTACCTGCCACAACGGTTTCAGCGCCACCATCTTTGATATAACGCCACTCATATACGATAGTTGCCGAAGAAGTAGTGGATGCATCTGTCGTGCTGTTGATAGTAAAGGAACCTGCTGGACAAATATATTTTGATTCCGAAGCAATTTCACCAGGTTCAACAGAATACACATTGATAGTATATTGTCCAGCGGAGGCCACTTTCTGACCTAAAACATTCACATAACGGGTGAACACATAGGCACCCATCTGATCCAATGTCAAATCCTCCTGTGTAAGTTGTAATTTATTTACATTCAGTTCCGTAGCTGCACCACCGTTAATGGTGTAAGACCAAGAATACACGATGGTTTGTCCATCGATGGCATCTGGAGTAGTTTCATTGTATACCGTATAATTCGCACAAGGAGCTACAGCGGTAGAGCCGTTGGCAATGGCACCGGTACTTGCCCAATGGGCATACAATGTAATATTTTCGGTAGAGGTATGTTTTGTGGTGGCAGTCACCTGTGTGCCGCCCGTAACCTCTGTGAACCAGCCGAGGAAGATATAATTATCACGGGTAAGCATTGGCAAAGTGCCATAAGTATCATAATACAATACGGTCTGGCTGGTAGGATTTGTTCCACCTGTATAATTCGCAACAAAATCAACCGTAAGGGTAAGAATCTGATAGGTAATGTTCACCTGGCCGCGGTATCCCGAACCACCTGTACAACTATTATCGGTGTTACTGCTGCCATTGTGAGCGCCACCACCACCACAACCCACTGCTGTGGCAGCATTTCCCGCCCCATTACCACTTTGTGAACCACCAGCACCAGATGCTGCACCGCCAGCATTACCACCAGCGCCGCCGCTGCCAATGTTATCACTGCTATGAGGAGATAGAAACCAACCATCGTGCTTATTACTTACAGAAGCTGCTGTACTACCAGACTCGCATAAATTAGATGCACTGCATCCGGATGCACTACCACCTGAACCACCAGTTACAGTAGTTGTATTACCAGAACTACTAGGGTGAGACGCAGTTTTGCCAGCTCCACCACCCGTTGCTCTAAGATTTATTGAATTAGGACTGTAAGTTATCGTGGAAGTACCTCCAGCAGCAGCAGAACCACCTCCTGCTCCCACGGAATAAGTCACTTCGGAAGTTCCAGGGATAATTCCGGTAATCACAGTGTTGTAAACAGCATGTGCACCACCGCCACCACCAGAAGCAGTTGCACGTGCTGCTGTGGCGTTACCACCGCCACCACCACCGCCCCAGGCTTCAAGGCTGATAATTTTCCACGCACCTACCGGAGCTGTCCATGTGCCAGATCCTGATATATAGGTTTGCGTCTTGTTTTCAGTACTCTGCGCCCATGCACTACCTACCAAAAGGCATAGCGAAAGGCACAAAATAGTTGATAATAAAAGTTTTTTCATGTTTAGGTTATTTTATTGTTTTTTTCATTTTCAAGCAAAAAAATTGCACTTTTATCACATATTACAATTAATTTGCAAAAATACAACTTTTTTCCCAATTAATCACAATTTCTACTGCTAAAATCATAACATACTGTTAATCTGCAAGATAAAGATGTTAATAAATGTTAATCGGGATTAAATCCCTGCGGGATATATTATGTATTGTGTAATAACATATTCTATTGATATTAAATCCCTGCGGGATATAATATGTTTTGTGTAATAATTTATTCTATTGATATTGAATCCCTGCGGGATATAATATGTTTTGTGTAATAATTTATTCTATTGATATTAAATCCCTGCGGGATATATTATGTATTGTGTAATAAATTATTCTATTGATATTAAATCCCTGCGGGATATATTATGTATTGTGTAATAAATTATTCTATTGATATTGAATCCCTGCGGGATTTTACTTTCCCCGTCAGGGGAATCAATATCAATAGAAAAATGTTACAAATTTTCAAATTACCCTCGGCAGAGGGTTTAATATTAATTCGTACGCAAAAGATGTATGGTAAAAGAAAAAGATAAGATTATTTGATAAAATGCAAGACCCAAAGGGATAATCCCCCCCCCCAAAAAAAATAAGCTAATTCAGCTTCCAGCATACGTATGAGATGATGCTGCCACCCTCCAGCCAGTGCTTCTCATAGAAGGTCTGGATTTCGGTAAGGATAAGCGGAGCTTCGCCAGCGTACACATCCTCAATATCCTCCAACAACTGCCATTGCTGCTGTGGAATCACCTCCCGAATATAGTCGTATAACAATCGGCTATCGGTCTTCAAATGAAGGATAGCATCAGACTTAAGAAAGTGTTGGTATTTATCGACAAAATGCGGAGACATCAGTCGCTTGCGCTCTTTCATCGGCTGTGGATCGGGAAAAGTGATCCAAATCTCGCTCACCTCGTTCTCTCCGAAATAATAGAAAATATCATCGATGGCAGTGCGCAGAAAAGCCACATTGGGCAATTGCTCTTCCAAGGCTGTCTTGCAGCCACGCCACAGACGAGCCCCTTTACGGTCTACCCCGATAAAGTTCTTGTCAGGATAACGACGTGCAAGTCCCAGGGTATATTCACCCTTGCCACAACCCAGCTCCAACACAATAGGGTTGTCATTATGGAAATACTCACTCCCCCACTTTCCTTTCATGGGAAAACCTTCCTCACGGATATTGTAAGAGGTGTGCTGGAACAGATTCGGAAATGTTTCATTCTCGGCGAAACGGGCAAGCTTATGTTTGGACATAGTAATTAGGGATTAGGGGTTAGTGATTAGGGGTTAGTGATTAGAAATTAAGGGTTAAGGGTTAACAATTAATAATTGATAGGGAGTTGGAATTATAAAGTTGAATATCATACAAAACATTAAACACTATCCACTATTTACTCTTCACTATTCACCATCAACTATTAACTATTCTGGATTTGCACAAATTTAGCGTAGCGGCCATCAAGCTTCATCAGTTCGTCATGGGTGCCCTCCTCTACAATGCAGCCTTCTTCCATTACCAAAATCCGATCGGCATGCTTTATAGTGGACAATCTGTGGGCTATTACGATAGCCGTGCGATCCTGCATCATTTTGTCCAAAGCATCCTGTACAAGACGCTCAGACTCTGTATCCATGGCAGAAGTGGCTTCATCTAACAACAAGATCGGGGCATTCCTCAATACTGCACGGGCAATGCTCAGTCGCTGGCGCTGACCACCGGAAAGATTCAACCCGCGATCACCAATATTAGTATCAAAACCATCGGGCAGAGAACATATAAAATCATATATATTCGCCGCCTTGGCCGCTGCCTCAATACGTTCAGCCGACACCTCTTTCATCCCAAAAGCAATATTATTGGCAATCGTATCATTAAACAAAACAACATCTTGAGAAACCAAAGCGTATAATGATCTTAAATCGTCAATCTTGTATTTTCGGATATCAACACCATCAATGGAAACACTGCCTGAAGTAGGATCATAGAAGCGCGGCAACAAGTCCACCAAGGTAGATTTACCAGCTCCCGACGCACCAACCAAGGCAATAACAGCAGACTTAGGAATTGAGAAATTCAAATCGTGCAAGATCTCCTGCTGACCATACGAAAAAGACAAATGGTTAATTTTCAGCTCTCTTTCAAAGCCACTCACTGGCAGTGCATCTTTTTCCTCCATAATCAATTCGTCAGCATTCAAAATTTCAAGCATACGGTCCATAGCGGACATACCTCGACGGTAATTGGAAAAAGCAGTGGAGAAATTCTTGGAAGGATTAATAATCTGAGTAAAAAGTGCAATATAAGTAATGAATAACTCTGGTGTCAACGTGCTATCCGGCCGCATGACACTCATGCCGCCAAAAACCAAAATTATCATCACCAAAGTTATACCCATAAATTCACTCAGCGGGGATGCCAAGTCTACTTTGCGGTATATCTTACGCTGTATTTTAGTGTAACGATCATTACTGTCATCAAAAGACTTTTCTGCCTGTTTAAAAGCATTGAAAGCCTTAATGATTCTAAGACCCGACAGGGTTTCTTCCACATGAGCCAACAAGCCGCCCAGAAAATCCTTCGAATGTTTGCCACTGCGTCTTAAAGACCTGGATATTGAGGAGATCACATAACCCGCCACAGGAAGAAGAACCAAAACAAAAAGAGACAAACGGGGACTGATCCAAAACAAAGCAATCATATACATTAAAACCGTCAGTGGCTCAGTGAGGAACTGTTTCAAAGCAGTAAGAATTGTATACTCGATTTCATGGGTGTCATTCACAGCACATGAAATCACATCACCTTTCCGCTGGTCGTTGAAATAAGACAGCGGCAGAATAAGAATCTTGTCGAAAAGGGCATTGCGCATATTCCGGACCACATCACTTCTCACCGGCGCCATAAACCACTGCGACATAAAAGTGAAAAGGTTCTTCAGGAAGAAAAAAAGCAAAGCCAAAATCACCAATCCCGTCACCTGCCGCGAGGCAGCCTCTATGTCAATAAAAGAAGACAAGAAATTCATCATCATTTTACCCAGGGGACTCAATCGGGAAAGATCCATACCGAACAGTACAGCCACAAAAGGTTCAATGAGCAAGAGCGACAAAATAGAAAAAGCCACGGCCAGAATATTGAAAAAAAAGACCACTATCAGCTTATACCAATACTGGCTGAACAAAAATCCCAAAAAATGACCATCAGCGAATTTTTTCATTTTTCTCTTTCTAAAAAAAAAGGAGTTACGCAGAGAACGCAACTCCTTTTTGAACTTATTGATTAATCATTACTATCTGGCAATGATCAACTTCTTCGTCATCACAGCGCTGCCATTGACAACCTTGATGAAGTAGATACCTTGTGAGTAGTCGCTAACCGGAATATTGATAATCTGGTTATTGTCATCGATGTCAACTCTCATGTTGCTAACCACCTTACCACTCATATCGTGAACAGTAAGAACGGTCTGACCCTTAACACCACTCAGAACAACATTCACATTGTTAGAAGCAGGATTCGGATATACATTCATGTTGAGAGCCTCAGCAACATTCTCTTCATCAATTGCAGGAGTAATCACTGCAGGAGTTGAAGGAGTATTGTCGAAGTTATCATTACCATAACCAGCGTATGTAGTATCAACATAGAATGTGAACACGTCTAATGCAATAGTATCTTTAACAAAGTTGTTGTGACCGCCAGCACCACCAATCAACTTAGCACCCATGTAAGGAATACCAATTTCAGAAGCATTGTTGGCGTATGTAGTTCTAATCACAGCGAATGACATAGTATATCTGCCTTGTGCACCAGTCTTCCAAGCACCTGTTCTTACTGTAATTCTACGCTCACTGAGGAAGTGCATATAGAACCAAGAATAGTGTTCAGGTGAGCTGGTAATCACTCTTGAATACGGGAAGAAGTGAGAAGCACCTTGAGCATTGTTATCATGCATTCCCGTACCATAGACAGAGGGTGCGTTTGCAGGAGTCAATTCAAAGTCATAGTTAAAGTTATAATTTCCAGAATAGAAGTCCATAACTTCACCTAATTGAGCATCAGTCATAGGATTGCCATCAGGACCATACACTTGGACATCAACAAATACGAGTTCATTTTCATCCCAGCAATTCTTTCTGATAATCATATCGAAACCAGACTGGTTGTTAGAAGAAACTTCAAGGTAATGATCCAACTGATCTGTACCACCGATAGTATAGAATTCGAACTTAGCTCTGTCGGTAACAGAAACCTTAATATTCTTACTTTCAAGTGAGCAACCGTATGCATCTTCAACTTCAACCTTGTACAAAGTAGGAACTGGTTTACCATCTACAATAGCACTTGCGGGAGGTGTGACAGTGTGAGTGTCTGACAACGGACTTGCACCAGAAACTGCAGCATACAGCGGAGTAGTTGAATTATCCTGATACCAAGTCATCGTGTAAGAGGTGCTCGGACCAGTAACTGTAGCAGTGATAACTGCTGCTGAGTCAATACAAACTGTTGTATCATTGCTCAAAACGATATCGAACAGAGGATGGAAATTAACCTTAACTGAATCAACATTCTTACAACCGTTGGCATCAGTACCAGTTACATAGTATTTGATAGAGTCAATAGCAGGAATAGTATCATTGTCTGAACCTGTTGACCACAAATAATCAACAGCACCAGTTACCACCAAGAAAGCGGTGTCACCCTTACAAATTGTAGTGTCATTAGCAGCAGGATTAATAATGTTAACAAAAGGAAGCTCATTTCTTACCACATTAATTGTAGAATCGGCACTCTTACATGAGAGGAATGACTTGTATGCGGCATAACCGACAACGGTGCCACTTGCAGCCTTAAATATGGTAGTGTCAGGAGCCACAATAGTGTCACCATAAGCACCCAGTGAGAAGAAGTCATTGTCGATAACCACGATAGAGTCACCAGCGCAGAATGCTGTATCGGAAACCAAGGTGTTGATAACCGGAGTGTGGAAGAAGGTATAATGAACTGTAGTATCAAAGTTGTAAGCACAAGCGATAGTAGAAACAGCATTGCTGAATGTATCAACCAAATGATAGATGAAAGTTACAGAAGTATCAGCAGTAGGAGTAGCTGTCAAGTTAGCAGTATTGGTAGTAGAGCTGATATCCTTCCAAGTGAAGGTTTCCTTGGCAGCACGAACAACATTCGGAGTGATATTGAATGTATAGGTACGATCAATAGTAGTGCCTTCGCAGATAGAGTCATTATTCCAGTTGGTTACACTGACAAGTGTAGCTGTCGGATTTGGAATTTCAACAATTTCAAATGTAGTATCCTTTGAACAACCTTCAAGTTTGTCTACAACATGCATGAAAAATGTACCAGCAGTGTCAGGCTGTGAAGGAAGTAACTGTGAAGGAAGTAACACAGTACCCTTATAGTAAGAGATAGTATCATCTGCATGTACTTTAGTGAAAGTATAAGAAGGAGTAGTATTTGCACAATAGAAAACGCTATCCGTAAGAGGAAGAACAGGAGTACGTTTCTTATGAACCTTTACATACAAGGTGTCACTCGGGCACTGAGGCGGAAGGTTATTGTTAGCAACAACTCTGTAAATGGTATCTGTTGCACTGCTTGGAATAATGTTACCATCGACCATGGTAATTGAAGCACCAGTACTTGTGGTGAAATCAGCAGCAGTGATAGCAAAACTTGCACCGTCACAATAAGAAATTGAATCGGGTTTCACATAACCAGAGACGGAGGTACTCATCACAGGATCTGACGGTTTAGGCTGGAACAGAACAATAACTGAATCCAACGGTGACTTATAGCAGGTTGCGCCATAAATACCATTTTCAACCTTTACACCAACTTTCACGGTTACAGTATCACTATGTGTGAAGGTGTAATACAAAGTGTCAGCATCCACAGTCTTTTCAATTTCGGTACCTTCATTCCAAGTGAACAATCTGGTATAAGAAGCGGGAATTGTATTTTTAATTCTTGCAACAATTGTATCTTCAAATGTTGTACCACCGCATAAATCGCTAGCATCTTTACTGATAATAGTATCTACCGGGGTTGGAACCTCAACAATTCTGTAGGGGAAAGTATTCGTACAGTTCGGAGTCACATCAGTTCTTGTAACATACAAGGTATGTGCACCTGTATCTGTCGGAACAGTAGTGCCTGTAAGGCTGTCATAGTGGAGTATGCAGTCTGTAGGAGCAGTAAAGCTATAGGTCAGAGTTGAGCCTTCGCAATAGAAGATGGTTGAGTCACCACCATTGTAGGAGTTCGGGAAGTCGCTCGGAGCAACACTCGGCAGAGCGTTAATGGTCAGCACATAATGCAAAGTGGTATCATGATCACAAGTGGTAGTAGGATGAGTTGCCGTAGCCTTGATTCTGATAGCATAAGTATAAACACCAGGCAAAGTGTCGGTAATCACCATATCCGCGGTAGCAGGATTTCCATCCAACCAATACTCATATGCCAAAGTAGCAGAAGCAGCAGGATTTACAGTGATATGAACTGTATCAGCCGGAGTAGCGGTATAACATCTTGTATAAGCAGTGTCTACTGTAGTTTCAGAGTTGTATCTCGTTTCAACAGTGAAGTAAGGTGCTCCTGTAATATTAACATGAACTTTTGAAGTATCAGAATAACAACTTACACTATTTTCAGTATGTACAACGTATGCAGAATAATCACCTGTTTGTTTCTTCACATTGGGATCATCACTTACCCAATTGAAAGTACCAAATGCCGGAGTAGGAGGAACAACGGTAACACTGTTATCGCAGAAATACAGACTATTAGGTGTGAAGACCGGAGCAGCGGGAATATGAACCATGTGGATAGCGATTGTTGAATCATTCACACAATTGAGATCATCTTTCACTCTCAACACCACTGTGGTATCATTGGTACCAAGCATCTTGTTGAAATGATAGTCAGTGGAGATGGTATCACTTTCCATAATCCATCTGTAAATGTAGCTGGCGTCATAATAAGCAGTCAGGTCTGAAGTAGCGCTATCACAATAGTTACGAGGACCAGTTACAGCGATAGTAGGCAGTGCACGTACTGAAAGTGAACGTTCAGTTGTTGTTCTACATCCATGATTATCCTCAACAATGATAGAAACTTTGTTTTTCTGATGAGAAGGTGAAACTTTAATAGTGTCTACACCACCAGCATACTCATAATAACGAGCAGTCCACTGATACAGAACAAGATGATCAACGGGATCTCCAGGATAACCTTCCAGCGGTTCATATTTACAATAAACAGTAACTGTATCAAATTCACATACTGTTGTATTCGGATTCACCTCTAATGAAACATTGACACCAATTACACGAACGGTATCTCTGAAGGTACCTGTACACTTGGTAACAGTATCGTGGAAATGAGCCTCAAATCCGTGAATACCTGCAGTGAATCCATAAATATCAAATGTATCCTTGTAAACTGTAGGATCAAGCACCTTGGTAGTATCACTGTATGTCCAAGTCCAATAGTCAAAGACTACACTGGTATCAGCAGGAGTAAAGATAACATAATTGTTCTTCTCGAAGCAAATCTCCCTTGCAGCGGTCACAGAACCATGTGCGGGTTCTTGTGTCAAACCAACAGTGATTGTGTCACTACCCTGACATCCAGTAATTGTATCAATAGCAAATACTGTATAAAAACCATGCTCAAGACCCACGAGTAAAGTGTCTATCTGTTGGGGGCTGGTGTAAGCGCCCTTAGTATAATAATATTTGTATGACTCACTTGCAGGAGTAACAGAAGTAACAGCAATAGTACCGTCAAATTTCGTACTGTCGCAATAGGTATTCGGAGTCATCGTCAAAACTGGAACGATATGAGCTCTTGCATCTTTTACTGAATCGATAACAGCAGGATTGTTCTTACAACCGTTAGCGTCTTCAACCAGCAATTGATATTCATCGAAAGGCAGATTCAGGAATCTTGCAGTATCCTGCCAAGTAGTACCATTTTTAATACTATAATGTACATATTCAGGAGTAGTGAAAATGATTTCACCATTGTGTCCAACACAATAGCTGTCGTTCTGGATAGTGTAGTTAACACCGGCAACAATCACAGGCAGTGTATCAACGTGAACCTGAATAGTAGCTGTGTTATAACAACCCTTGGTATCGGTCACGGTCAAGGTGTCGGTGTAGTCACCTGCAATATTGTAGTTGAATTTTACGCTGTCTTCATAGAGAGGAGCAACCAAACCTGTACCAGTCCATGCATAGGTCACAGGAGTATAAGAAGAAACCACTGATGAATAGATCATCAAATCAACACCAGCACAAACAGTGTCATATTGTTTCAAAGTGATAGCAGGTATAGTATCCACAGTAACGATGATGCGTACCCATTGAGTTTGAGGAGTTTCGCAACCGTAATCGTTTATAGAAGAAACGTAGATAGTATCTGTCTTTTCGAAAGTAGCGGTATACTTCACGGTGTCGGCTGCCAAGAGCTGATAAGCAGCGTCATACCAATTTGCGCTTGAAGCATGAGCACCAGGAGTAGCCTCGAAAGTAACTTCGGTAGGACCGCAAACTGTAGTATCGGTGAAAGTAACTGTAGGAGCACCCATTTCAGGATATGCCAAAACTGAAACGGAATCCTTTGCAGTACAGGATTTCACTACATGTAAGTCAGAAACCACAACACTGAATTTGAAAGTGGTGGTATCAGCTACATTATTAGTATAGGAGAAAGTGGTGTTAGTGGAGTCGGTAACATCAACACCATCCTGCTGCCACTGGTAAGTTGTCCAGGTAGTAGGAGCTGCTGACATAGAAGCTTTCTCGCCATAACACAAAGTGTCGTTGTCGATGGTGATAGTAACAGTAGGATTAGTATACACCTCGACAGCGATGGAGTCATAACCTTCGCTAACGCATCTGTTCACCGTAGTAGTGTCTTGAAGTTTCAGATAATAAATAGTTCTACCGGCGGCAGTGGTTGTCGGCACGGGAGCGGCAGTACTAGTAATATCATCTGAAGAAGTTCCCCAGAGCACCTGCTGACCGGCGGGAGCAGGATATGACAATGCTACTGCAGTCTCGCCAACGCAGTACTCAACCAAAGTATCAGTTACAACAGGAGTAGCGGGGTTGGGGTTGATTGTAACGATGAACGTATCAATTTCGCTTTCGCAACCTGTTACATTGTCATGACGTTTTACATAATAATAATAGTTACCAGCAGTGGTATCCGTCACTGGAGTGAAAGAAGCTGCGTAATAGAATGAATCTTCAGCGGCAAAATACCAATAAGGAACAATGTCAGCCACATGGTCAGCCAATGCGGGATTCGGTTCAGCGGGAAGTGTCAAAGGAGTAGCGTCACCCTTTTGGCAATATCTGATAGTGGAGTCTGACAAAGTGGGAGTAGTAGGATGTACATAATGAGTATAATCGTAGGTCACGATGCTGTCAATTCTATAACCACATGAAGTGTCAACGTATGCAATAACATAAGTGCCGGTAGTGTCCATAGTATAAGCGGGCATACCTACAGTCACGGGTTCGCAATCTTTAATCGTGTCATTCAACTCAACAATAGGATCGTTGTCCAAAGTATCGGAAGCAAGGATAGCGCCGGGATGTGACTGGTGACCACCAAGATTTTCTCTCTGCTGGCCGTCCCAATACAATTCGTTATCTGTACCGTGCAGACGTTCTCTCACATGAACAACCAACATAACATGGCGGACAGCCTGTTTCCAGTTGATTTGCAATCTTGTTTGTGTGTTAACCAAAAATTTGAAGTAGAAGTAGTCAAAAGCGATATTGCTAATTTGGTATGTACCAGGGTAGATTGGTACAGCGCCAGGATACTCGTAAGCAAACGGATAATTATGACCGTCCATCGCTGTACCTACCCAATGCAACTCATTGTAGAAAGTTTGTAAAGTAATGTCGCAATAACGGCTCAATTCATCCGGGTCTTCCACGATGTTACGTCCGTCGCACCACAACTCGAGTTCGATAGAAACCTTACCCGTGTTGTAATCAATGCCCAGGCAATTGTCATTTGAGAACATCAAATCGATGTTGCTGACAAAGCCTCTATGATTAGGTGTTGTCATTGTATGCGTCAATGGCAAACCATTGGGCATGTTCGCAATGCCTGTGAGCGTGTCAGCAGATGGATTCGATAGTTGGAAGCAACAATCCACCTGCGCTTGCGCACTAAACATCATTAAAAAGATGCTTAAAAAGCAAATTGATAATAGTTTTTTCATAGGTTTTTGAATTTAATTGTTATTGATTTTTTCTTACTTTTTCTCTCTATTTCATTGATTTTATAATGGTTATATAGTTTTCGTGAGATTGCAGTACACTACAATTTCAACATGCAAAAATACATATTTTTTTTACATGAAACACAAAAAAATATTTTTTTCTGATTTTTTTTTTGAAAAAAGACGCTAATCCTCTTTCAATAAGTCAGGTCGACGCTCTGAAGTTCTCTTTATTTGCTGCTCCATTCTCCAGTCATCAATTTTCTTCTGATGGCCTGATAAAAGGATTTCCGGCACCTTATGTCCTTGATAGTCAGCAGGACGAGTATAAACAGGAGCCGATAGTAGTCCATCCTGAAAGGAATCAAGCAGTGCGGAGGTCTCATCATGAAGTACGCCCGGGATAATTCTAGCCACTGAATCGACGATGGCCATGGCCGCGATCTCCCCTCCCGAGAGGACATAATCCCCAATACTGACTTCTTCGTCAATGAACAATTCCCTGACTCGTTCATCCACTCCCTTATAATGGCCGCACAGAATCATGATATTTTCCTGTAGGGAAAGTCTATTGGCATAATTCTGATCAAAAGTCTTGCCGTCAGGGGCCATGAAAAGCACCAGGTCATACTTCCGTTCGCTTTTCAATTGCTCTATACAGCGGGCGATAGGCTCCACCATCATCACCATGCCAGCGCCACCGCCAAAAGGATAGTCATCCACCCGACGGTGCTTGTCGGTACTGTAATCCCGTATATCATGCGTATGCAGCTCAAGATAGCCCCCCTTGACTGCCCGGCTGATAATGGAACAGCCAAATACACCCGTAAACATTTCAGGAAATAAGGTCAGTATGTCTATTCTCATAATTCAATTTTTTTCGTTTATACGTGGAGGCGTGGAGACGCTCACTTCGTTCGCTCGTCAAGACGATTAATTAATTACTTCAACGTCTTATCGCCTTAACGAATGCACGAAGTGCATGTCTTAACGCCTTGACGTCTTAACGTATATCTCAGCACATCACCATCATGATACCATCCCGCAGAGGGAGCAACACATTGGTCACCCGTTCATCCCGCTGCACATATTCGTTGAATTCCATGATGGCACGTGTATCCAAATCTTGGTGACTACCCTGCTCCACCACCTTTCCACTCCACAGCATATTGTCAATCAGCATCAGCCCACCCTTGCGCATCCGGGGCAGCAACAAATCGTAAAAATCGCGGACTCCCCTTTTCTCGGCATCTATGAACACCAAATCCCATTGGCAGTCAAACTGTGGTATCAGCTGACGCGCATCACCTATATGAAGTCTTATTTTCTCCTTGTATTCAGATAATCCTATATATTTATCTATAATTTCTTCCAGTTCCTCATCAACCTCTATTGTATCCAGTATGCCTTCTGGGGCCAAGCCCTCTGCTAGACAAAGGGCAGAATATCCGGTAAATGTACCGATTTCCAGTGCATGCACGGGTCTGACCAAGCGGGAAATCATGGACAGGAAGCGGCCTTGTAACTGTCCCGACAGCATCCTGGGTTTCACCATACGCAAATGGGTCTCGCGGAACAGCTGATACAACAATTCGCTTTCCTGGGTCGTGTGCGCCTCGCAGTATTCTTCTATCAAGGGAGAGGTGAGGGTTTCCATTTCAGGTTACAGGTTACAGGTTTCAGGTTATAGGGGATAGTAGTTATAATTATGAATTCAAAATTCAAAGTTCAAAATTCAAAATTCAAAGTTCAGCGGTTTAGTGTTTAATGTTTAGTGTTTAATGATTAAAAACGGTAGGAATGTCACTATCGACTATTGACTATCGACTATCAATTCTCTTCCGCGTTCATGATTTTTGCAATTTCGGCTTCGGTTTTGGTCAGCTTGTCCTTGCATAGTTTGATGAGTAAGGTGCAGCGTTGGATTTTGTCGGAAAGCTCATCCACTGGAATGTCAGCATTCTCCATCTCACTGACGATTTGCTGTAATTCCGCCAGGGCTTCGGTATAGGTAATCGTTTCTTTTGCCATAATTCAAATTTTCTGCAAAGATACAATTAAATTAGCAAATGTGCAAATTTGTTGAGCTGTGAGCCATGAGCTATGAGCTATGGGCTGTGAGCTATGAGCTTTATAAAATAAGTAGTGATTATGGTTAATAGCTGGTAGTTTGCAATCCATATACCCATTGCTCACTGCTCATAGCCCATAGCTCATAGCTCATTACTCATTGCTCAAAAAAAAACTCCCACCCTAAGGGCAGGAGTTTTACATATAAAAAGGCTTTTTTGGGGGATTTAGCCGTTAAAAACGGTCTCGAGCTGAACACCACGCACTTTGGCGATGGTATAAGGATCGCGGAGTTGAGCCAGGGCGTTGATGGTAGCCTTCACCACACTATGGGGGTTAGAGGAACCTTTGGACTTAGCCAACACGTTCTTCACACCAACACTTTCGAGGACGGCACGCATAGCACCACCAGCGATAACACCGGTACCAGGAGCAGCGGGTTTCATGAATACGAGAGAACCGCTGTACTTGCCTTCCTGTGCATGAGGAATAGTACCCTTGAGCACGGGAACCTGGATCAGGTTTTTCTTAGCATCGTCGATACCCTTGGCGATAGCGGCGGAAACTTCCTTTGCCTTGCCGAGGCCGTAGCCAACGATACCATTCTCATTACCAACGACGACGATAGCGGAGAAGCTGAATGTACGACCACCCTTGGTAACTTTAGTAACTCTGTTTACTGCAACCAATCTGTCTTTGAATTCGATATCGGTTGATTTTACTCTTTTGATATTAGCGTTTGACATATTCCTCCTCGTATTAGAAAATTAAACCACCTTCTCTGGCTGCGTCGGCCAAAGATTTAATTCTACCATGATACAGATAGCCGTTACGGTCAAAAACCACAGCGTTAATGCCAGCTTCTTTCGCGCGTTCGGCGATCAGTTTGCCCACCATTGCAGACTTTTCGGTCTTGGTAACCTTCTGGTTCTTGATGTCAGCAACGACAGAGGAAGCAGATGCCAGGGTAACACCGGCTCTATCATCAATAATTTGTACGTAGATGTCCTTGTTGCTTCTGAAAACGGACATTCTCGGACGTTCAGGAGTTCCGCTAACGATTTTGCGCACGCGGTTTTTAATCCTGTTTCTTCTAAATTCTTTCTTATTATAAGCCATTGTCTTAAATTTTCAATATTATTTTTCTGCTGATTTACCGGCTTTCTTTCTAACAACTTCACCCACAAAGCGGATACCTTTTCCTTTGTATGGTTCGGGTTTTCTGTATGAGCGGATCTTGTTAGCCACCTGGCCTAATAATTGTCTGTCGATACCTTTCAGGATGATGATGGGGTTTTTACCTTTTTCGTTGATGGTTTCCACCTTGATTTCATCCGGGAAATCGAAAAGGATATTGTGTGAGTAACCCAAACTCAGGTCTAACTGATGAGGGCCTTTGGCTTCGGCTTTGTAACCGACACCCACAACTTCCTGTTTCAGTTCGAAGCCTTTGGAAACACCGGTCACCATATTGTTGAGCAGTGCTCTGTAAAGGCCGTGGAGGGCTTTATGACGTTTCTGGTCAGTCGGACGTGACAATTTCAGATGACCGTCTTCCACTTCCAAAGTGATATCGGGGTCAACATACTGGTGCAGTTCACCGAGGGGACCTTTAACGGTAACGACGTGAGATTTCTCGTCTTTCTTGATTTCAACACCTGAAGGAATTGAAATGGGTAATTTTCCTATTCTTGACATATCTGTTTCCTCCTATTAGCTAATATAACATAAAACTTCGCCACCGACTTTCTGAGCTTTGGCTTCCTTATCGGTCATCATGCCGTGGGAAGTGGAAACGATAGCGATGCCGAGACCATTCATTACAGAAGGCATTTCTTCAACGCCAACATATTTACGAAGACCGGGGCGGCTCACGCGTTTCAATTCGGTGATTGCCGACAACTTGGAAGTCGGATGATATTTCAAAGCGATCTTGATCATGCCGGGATGTACGTCATCGACAAATTTATAATTCAGGATATAACCTTTCTCGAACAAAATCTTGGTGATTTCGCGTTTGGTTTTTGAGGTAGGGATTTCCACCACTTTATGATTAGCCCTGATGGCGTTTCTCATTCGGGTTAAATAATCTGAAATCGGATCGGTATTCATAGTGTCTTTCTCCTAATTTTAAATGTTACCAACTTGCTTTTTTTACGCCCGGGATGAGACCAGCGGAGGCCATTTCTCTGAAATTGATACGGGAAATGCCGAACTGACGCATATAACCTTTCGGACGACCGGTTAACTTACAACGATTGTGTAATCTGATCGGGTTTGAGTTGGGGGGCAGTTTCTGCAGAGCCACGATAGCAGCTTGCTTTGCCTCATAGTCATTACCATTAATGATCTTCTTTAACTCCTGACGTTTAGCGGCGTATTTAGCAATTAATTTTGCTCTTTTTACTTCTCTTGCTTTTAAAGATTCTTTTGCCATAGCTTATTTCTGATTTTTAAATGGTAATCCAAACTCTTTCAACAGTGCGAGGCACTCTTTATCATTATGGGCTGTGGTAACGAAGGTGATATCCATACCGTTAATTTTAGCCACTTTGTCGATGTCGATTTCGGGGAAGATAATCTGTTCGGGAATACCGAGGGTGTAGTTACCTCTGCCATCGAAACCCTTGTCGCTGATACCGCGGAAGTCACGGATACGAGGGATAGAAACGGAGATCAGACGATCGAGGAATTCGTACATTCTGTCGCCACGGAGGGTCACTCTCACGCCGATGGGCATACCTCTTCTCAACTTGAAGTTGGAGATATCTTTCTTTGACTTGGTAGCCACGGCTTTCTGACCGGCGATCATGGTCATTTCCTGAACACCTGCGTCGATTAACTTCTTGTCGGCGATACCGAATTTACCGAGACCCTGGTTCAGACAGATCTTGGTGATTTTCGGGATACGCATCACGGATTTGAATCCGAACTGTTCTTTCAGTGCAGGAAGAACTTCCTTTGTATATTTTTCTTTATATCTTGGTGTGTACATTACTTAATCTCCTCTCCTGACTTTTTTGAATATCTAACTAATTTGCCGTTCTCATTCTTTCTTCTGCCGATACGGGTAGCGTTACCCTGTGCGTCGATAAGCATCAGGTTAGAAATATGGATCGGAGCTTCTTTCTTAACGATACCGCCGTTAGGGTTCTTAGCGTTGGCCTTAGTGTGTTTTGACACCAAGTTCACGCCTTCCACCATGGCGCGGTATTTTTCGACATCGACCATCAGCACTTTGCCCTGTGAGCCTTTGGAGTCACCGGCAATAACTTTAACGATGTCGCCTTTTTTGATGTGAATTTTCATTGCTTTTAAATTTTAATTGTTTTTCAATTGGTCTTTGTCAATTGTCCTATATGTATAATTGTTGTGTGGGCAACAATTAAAGTACTTCCGGAGCGAGGGAAACAATCTTCATATACTGTTTCTCACGAAGTTCACGGGCAACAGGGCCGAAGATACGGGTGCCGCGGAGTTCATCACCGGGGGTGAGGAGGACAACGGCGTTATCATCGAAGCGGATGTATGAACCGTCGTTTCTGCGGACATGTTTCTTGGTACGGACGACCACTGCCTTAGAGACAGAACCTTTTTTGATATTACCTGAAGGGATGGCGCTTTTCACGGTGACGACCACTTTATCGCCAACGGTGGCATAGCGTTTTTTAGTACCACCCAGAACGCGGATACACAAAACTTCCTTTGCGCCGCTGTTGTCGGCCACTGCCATTCTTGTTTCTTGCTGTATCATAACTATTTAGCTCTTTCAATGATTTCTACTAATCTCCAGCGCTTGCTTTTGCTCAAGGGTCTGGTTTCCATAACTCTTACTTTGTCACCGATGTTGCAATCGTTTTTCTCGTCGTGAGCCATCAGTTTGGTAGTTCTTTTGAGGAACTTACCGTACTTGGCGTGTTTCAGTCTTCTTTCGACGCTGACCACGATAGTTTTGTCCATCTTGTTGCTGGTGACAAGACCTTCTCTGACTTTTCGTTTATTTCTTTCTTCCATGGGATTAATTATTTCACGTTTTCTTTCAATTCGCGCATGCGCAATTCGGTCTTGAGACGAGCCACGGTTCTTCTCTGCTCTTTGATTTTCTGAGGATTCTCGATAGGAGAAATGGCGTGGTTCAGTTTCAGTTTCACCAACTGTTGTTGTTCTTCCACTAATCTTTCCTTCACTTCAGGAGTGGAGAGTTCACGTATTACTTGCTGTTTCATTGCTCTTAAATTTCTTCTGAATAATCTCTTCTAACTATGAACTTGGTTGCGATGGGCAACTTCTGTGCTCCGAGGCGGAGGGCTTCCTTAGCTACTTCGAAGGGAACACCGTCGGCTTCGAACATGATTCTACCGGGGCTAACGCGGGCCACGAAGTATTCGGGGGTACCTTTACCTTTACCCATACGAACTTCAGCAGGCTTCTTGGTCACGGGCTTGTCGGGGAAGATAGAGATCCACAGCTGACCCTCACGTTTCATGTGACGGGTGATAGCCTGACGGGCAGCTTCGATTTGGCGACCGGTGATCCAGCATTCCTCGAGGGCTTTCAGGGCGAAAGAACCGAAAGCGATTTCAGAACCGCGTTTGGTGATGCGTTTCATTCTGCCCTTTTGCGGTCTTCTGTATTTGGTCTTTTTTGGTTGTAACATTGTTGTATAATTTTATTGTTTATATACTATTGATTGTGAAGTCAACGCTGTTAGCTTCTTTTCTCTTTGCGGGGACCGCGGGGAGCACGTTTGGCTGTGCCCTTGGTTTCCTTGGCCTCGTTGTTGGCTGCGAAGAGGTCTCTCTTGCCATAAACCACACCTCTGCAGATCCAAACTTTGATACCGATACGACCGTAAGTGGTATGGGCTTCTGCGGGAGCGTAATCGATGTCGGCTCTCAGAGTATGGAGAGGAGTTCTTCCTTCCTTGAAGTGTTCGGTTCTTGCCATTTCAGCGCCGCCGAGACGACCTGAGCAGGAAACCTTGATACCTTCCGCATTGGCGCGCATGGTAGCAGCAATAGCGGTTTTAACAGCCTTTCTGTAGGAGATACGTCCTTCAATCTGCTTGGCGATGTTCTGGGCAACCAAAACTGCGTCCAAATCGGGGCGTTTCACCTCGGAGATGTTGATTTGGATCTCCTTGTTGGTGATCTTCTTCAACTCTTCTTTCAGTTTGTCAACTTCTTGACCACCTTTACCGATAATCAAACCGGGACGGGCGGTGTTAATGGTAACCGTTACAAGCTTGAGTGTTCTTTCAATGTAAATCTTTGCGATTCCGGCTTTGAACAAACGTGCGTTCAAATATTTTCTAATTTTGTCGTCCTCGACTAATTTATTGGCGAAATTTTTGCCGCCATACCAATTAGAATCCCATCCTCTGATAATTCCTAATCTTAAACCTACCGGATTAACTTTTTGACCCATACTTTTTGTAATTAATATTATTCGTTAGTATTATTATTGTCAACTGCAACTTCCTGAGCGCGGCTATCAAGGATGATGGTCACGTGGTTGGAACGTTTTCTGATTCTGTGTGCACGGCCCTGGGGAGCGGTTCTGATTCTCTTCAGCATTCTGCCCCCGTCAACCATGATGGTCTTCACATACAAATTGGCATCTTCCAGTCTGGCACCTTCGTTTTTAACCTGCCAGTTGGCAATAGCCGATTTCAATAATTTCAAAAGTTTCTCTGCTGACTCTTTTCTGCTGAATTTCAATACGTTCATTGCATAATCAACATCTTTTCCTCTGATCACGTCAGCCATGATTCTGGTTTTGCGCGGGGAAGTCGGATTATCGACTAAACGAGCCATATAGACATTTTTCTTGGCTTCTTTACGCGCATCTGCTGCTAATCTTTTTCTTGCTCCCATTGTTTTTGTTCTATTTTATTTTTCTAAGTATCTAATTTTCAACCTGATAGACCCGACACATTTTTTCTTCTTCATTATCTATCAAAATTGGCGGCAAAAATACTAAAAATTTTCATACGATTTTCTCTTTCATGAAATTTTTTTTCAAAAAAAAGAAAACACTGATGTTCAAGCGTGTTACGAGGGTTTTTCAATGGGGTATAAACAGCCTGATGTTAATTAATATTACATAGCATAAAAAAATAAATTCTTAAAGTCGGATTTATGGGAATGAATTTTGACAAAAATAAAGCCCCTGAATGTAAATTCAAGGGTCAAACTGCTAATAATCTGATATTTTCGGCGGAAATTTCCCCAGGAACAGCTTCTAGAAAACTGGGAACAAAAACCAGCAAATGCGGACCATAGGAATCAATGGGAAATAAAAAAAAGAGACGTACCTCAATACGTCTCTTTTTTTATAACAATAATATAGTATCTCTTATTGTTTTGAAAGCATGAGAGAAACTGTTGCATTCTTAGAATAGTTTACGTTGGTGTTACTTGCATCCTCCACAAACTTAACAGTACCTGATACCATCATGTCTTTCTTATTCAACAATTCAATATCCAAATTATAAACGATTCTTGAAGAAAAAACGGCATTCGGAGTTATTAAAAAATTTTCACTTTCAATGTTTAAAGTCTTGTTGCCATTAGTAGTATATTTGCCATTAAAAGTAATAACATCACTGGCAAAATCATCAAAAAAGTCGTCAACATTACATTCAATGGTACAACTCCCGTCACTATTGAAGATCCATACATCATTCACATCCTCACTATCACCATTGACGACGGCACTGATCACTCTCCATTTACCGGGAAGATTCTTGACATCTTTCTTACAGGAAGACATAAAAAAAGTCATACTGAACATCAATACAAAAATTCCAAAAAGTCTGATTGTTTTTTTCATAGCTTATAATTTTTATTATGGTTTTTATTTTTGAAAGTGCAAAGATACAAAAAAAAAGAATAAAAATGTATCTTTGCATCTTGAAAAAAAATAACATGAACTATACTGAAACACGACGACATTTTCATACCCTTGCGGAAGCATCAGGACAGGAAGAGAAAACTGCGGAGGCCATTCTGCGCCTGCTAAAGGACTTCGCACCCACACATATCCACACCTTCCCCGACAGCCACAACATCATCGCCATCTATGATTCCGGAGAAGAAGGTCCCACCCTGCTCCTCCGCGGCGACATGGATGCAGTGGGTGTGGACGAGCACCTCACCCTACCCTACGCCTCCCGCACCCCGGGTTACGCCCACAAATGCGGACACGACGGTCATACCACCATCCTTCTGGGCGTGGCAGAACAACTGCACCTTCATCCTGTTCAGAAAGGCAAAGTTTTGCTATTTTTCCAAGCAGCGGAAGAAACCGGCCAAGGCTGTGGGCAATTAATTCAAAGTGGTTTCCTTCAGTCTTACCATATAGATATGGCATTTGCCCTGCACAATATTCCCGGTATCCCCCTCCACAGCATCACTTGCCGGGCGGGCAGCTTTACCTGCGCCGTCATCAGCTGCGAGATCAAGCTGGAGGGACAGACCTCTCATGCGGCAGAACCGGAAAAGGGCATTTCGCCTTTCCGCGCCGCCACATGCATTACCGAACAGTTGCTGGCGCTCAACCATCCGAAACTGAGCGATGACAACTACCAGATTGTCACGCTGGTGGAATCCCATATTGGCGAAACCGCTTATGGCGTGTCAGCAGGACATGGTGTATTGCGTTTTACCATGCGTGCCAAAAGTGAGACCTTGCTGCAAGAGCTGAAAAAAAACACTGAACGTATCATCCGCACAGAAGTTGCCAAAACGCCAGGACTATCCTACGACATCCGCTGGCTGGAGTATTTCGCTGGCGGCCACAACTCGGCAAAGGCCGTTGACATCGTACGGCAGGCCGCCGCTGACAACGGATTGACCTACATCGAAAAGGACGTGCCTTTCACTTGGGGCGAGGACTTCGGCCTGCTCACCCAGCACTATCCCGGCGCCCTCTTCGGCTTGGGCAGCGGCACCGACACTCCCCCGCTTCACCATCAGGACTTCGACTTTCCCGACGAAATTGTCGAAACCGGAGTGAAAATGATGTGTTCAATTAGTAAATTAGCAAATATGCTAATGTGCTAATGTGCTAATGTGCAAATTAAAGTCTTATATCAACTAACCAGCTAATCCCATTGGCACATTAGCACATTGTCTCATCAGCACATTCGGAAATTTTCACTACCTTTGCACTTCGAAAAATCAACAGAAATCATGGCTAATATCAAACAGCATATCGAACAGCAGAGCGCTTTCAAATTCATGACCGACGAATTGCTATTCGCTTCGGCGGTGGGTCGCAAAAAACTGCTACACAGACAATTCCATACCAATCCTTTCGAACTGAGGATGGAACTGGACATTCAGGAGGCCGTGTGCCAGTTTGCGGAAAAACATCACAACACCGCGGTCATGGCGCAGCTGATTGAACAACTCTGTCATGTGAATGATATCAGTCAGTCGGTGGTCAACCTCATCGACGGTAATGTGCTGGACGACATCCAGCTGTTCGAAGTCAAGAAGTTCAGCCTGATTTCAGATAAAGTGTCAAAACTGCTGATGGACAACGGTTTCGACTGGATTCCCTTCCATGATCTAACCTTGGTGATTGACACACTGGACCCTGACAAAAACCGCCTGCCGCAATTTCATATCTATTCCTCCTATAAACCTGAACTGGCCGAAATCCGCCAGAAAATCGACCAAAGCACCGATGAAGAGGAAATTGAAAAACTGAAATGGGAAGAATCGCAGATGGAGGACAAAATCCGCACCGCACTAAGCAAAAGATTGTCCATGAAAGCCCTGCAAATCCAGCAAAATCTGGACCAAATCGGCTATCTGGACCTGCTGTTGGCGCATGCCGAACAGATTCGCAAATGGAAGCTGTGCAAACCCATCATCGTAGAGGATAAGAGCAAAACTACCGGATGTTGCTCGTGCTCTGCCGAAAAGAACAACAGTACTCCAAATGAATCAAGCAACGCGGAAGGTAACAGCCACTTCACTGGACTCTTCAATCCACTAGTGAAACACTCCACGGGCAATTTCCAAGCCATCAACATTGAGCTGAAGCACGAACCCACGCTTATTACGGGCGCCAATATGTCTGGTAAAACCGTGCTGCTAAAGACCATTGGTTTGGCGCAAACGATGTGCCAATTCGGCTTTTTCGTGCCTGCTGCCTCCGCTGAAATCGCCCTGGTGGACGACATCCTCTTCAGCATCGGCGACCAACAGTCGGAGATGAACGGTTTGTCTTCTTTTGCTGTGGAAATTCTGAATATTGACAAGATTATCAAAGCGGTGAAAGAAGGGCAGCAGATTTTGGCCCTGGTGGATGAGTTGGCCCGTACCACCAATCCCGAAGAAGGCAAGGCACTGGTATCCAGCTTTATCCAGATTATGCAGCAATATCACACCGACGCCCTGATTACCACACACTATGGCGGTTTGCAAAGTGACTGCCGCAGACTTCGAGTCAAAGGATTGAAAATCAAAAACAACGAAAAGAATATAACTCCGGAGAATATCAACCGCTACATGGATTACCAGCTGGTGGAAACCACACAGGATGATGTGCCGATGGAAGCCATCAGCATTGCCGAGATTTTCAATATTGACGAGGAACTGATTTCAACCGCAAAACAACTTCTTCAGAAAGACTAAACATCTTTCATTGAAAGCGTTATGCGCTTTCTTTCCACCTCAACGGATATTACTTTCACCTTTACCTTCTGATTCAGTTTCACCACCTCGTTGGGGTCTTTCACAAACTTATTGGCGAGGCGGCTCACATGCACCAGTCCGTCCTGATGCACGCCGATATCCACAAAACAGCCGAAATTGGTGATATTGGTCACGATACCCGGCAGCACCATTCCCTCCTTCAAATCGTTGATAGAGGTCACGGATTTGTCGAACTCAAATACTTCGTAATCCTGGCGTGGGTCACGGCCCGGCTTATCCAGTTCCTGCATGATATCGGTCAAGGTCGGCATACCCACTTTATCGGTCACGAATTCCTTCAGATTGATTTTCTTACGCAGCTCCGCATTTGCCATCAAATCGGCCACGGTACAGCCTGATCTCTTTGCCATCGCATTGACCACCGCATAGCTTTCAGGATGTACCGCGCTGGCATCCAAAGGATTTTCAGCACCACGGATACGCAGGAAGCCGGCAGCTTGTTCAAAAGCCTTGGCCCCGAAGCGAGGCACTGATTTCAAGGCATTGCGATGCTGGAAAGGACCGTTTTCGTTGCGGTAATCCACAATGTTTTTCGCCAAGGCAGGTCCAACACCCGAAACGTATGACAACAATTCTTTGCTGGCCGTATTCACTTCCACCCCCACTTTGTTCACGCAACTCTCTACGGTTTCCTGCAAACTTTCCTGCAGGCGGGTCTGGTTCACATCATGCTGGTACTGCCCCACCCCGATGGATTTCGGATCAATTTTGACCAACTCAGCCAGCGGATCCATCAGTCGGCGACCAATAGACACTGCCCCGCGCACGGTCACATCGTAGTCAGGAAATTCCTCGCGGGCCACCTCGGAAGCCGAATACACCGAAGCCCCGCTTTCGTTCACCACCACGGCCATCACATCGCGCTCAAAGGGAATGTGGCGGACAAAATTCTCCGTTTCGCGACCTGCTGTGCCATTACCGATGGCAATGGCATCCACTTTATACTGTAATACCAGGCGTTTCAACTTATCAGAGGCCAGCTTGTACTGGGCATGTGGCGGGTGCGGATAGATAGTCTCGTTGTGCAGCAACTTACCCTGTTTGTCCAAGATTACCAGCTTGCAGCCCGTACGGAAACCCGGGTCGAGAGCCAGCACCGTCTTTTGTCCCAATGGCGGAGCCATCAGCAACTGGCGCAGGTTGGTCACAAACACTTTGATAGCTTCTGTATCGGCCTTGTCCTTATAAAACTTGCGCATTTCCGTCTCCATCTGAGGTTGCAGCAATCGCTTATAGGAATCGGCAATAGCCATAGAAACCTGCTTGGAGCAATCGTTGTCTGCACGCAGGTAATAGCGTTCCATCATGTTCAAGGCACGCTCCTCGTCAGGAGCAATATAAAGGCGCAAAAAGCCTTCTTCTTCCCCGCGCAGCATGGCCAAAATTCGGTGAGAAGGTGCTTGGGCCAGTTTTTCAGTGGCTTTGAAATAAATGCCATACTTCTCCCCTTCTTCCTCTTTCCCTTTTATCACTTTGGAGGTGATGACTGAATAGGTTTTGAAACTATTGCGAAGTGACACGCGGATATGGATATTCTCATTGATCCACTCAGCCATAATGCCACGCGCTCCTGCCAAAGCCTCATCGGTAGTTCGTACCCCTTTTTCCAAATTCACAAATTTGGCAGCAGTTTCCTTCAGATCTATTGGTCCCTGACGCATAACAATTTTAGCCAGCGGCTCCAAACCCTTTTCAATCGCGACGGAACCTCTTGTTTTACGCTTGGGACGATACGGCAAGTACAAATCTTCCAACTCGCTCATCTTAAGCGCATTATTGATTTTCTCCTCTAACTCTGGCGTCAGTTTACCCTGTTCCTTGATGGAATCCAAAATGGCGGCGCGGCGTTTGTCCAGTTCCACCCACTTGGCATGCAAATCACGGACAGCGGCAATCTGCACCTCGTCCATACTATCCGTTACCTCCTTACGATAACGCGCCACAAAAGGAATAGTTGCCCCTGATTCCAGCAATTCAAGCGTATTTTTCACCTGAAGTTCTGTCAGTCCCAATTCCTCTGATATTAATGCTGCATAGTTTTTCATATATACAAGTTTGAACAAGAAGCAAAAATACCAAAAAAAATGGTAATTTTGCAAAATTTTTTTCTGACCTGAACGTTAAGACATAGAAAAACCGAAAGATGAGACTGAGCTTGCTTCATATATGCCTGATAATAGCGCTGGTGACAGGATGTTCTGTCGTCAAAGGCCAGGGTCAGACATTTGACGGATGCCTCAGCCTCAACACACTCATCGAGCTGCACCACGGCGATCCACATTCTATGGGACAACTCCTGGGAAAACAAAGGTTTTTCATGGTTTCCAACGACCATAATGTCAATTTCATCCGGCAAACCGACACTTTACATCTTGACTTATACAATTGGCAGTTCGCCCAAGGCTTTAACGACATCTATATCAACGCCTTCTATAAAGAAGGCTTCTATAATTTTGTGGAATATAACACCACTCCAAGCTGCGCCAACAAACTTTTGCAGGAATGCATGGAGAAAATCAAAGAACAAACTGGAGACAGTCTTCATACCTTTCAATTAGTCTTTGACTTTCAGGATGGATCCAGCATCATTTTCCCCGAACACAAAGAAGGCCAGGATCAGTATTTGATTCAATGTTTCAATCCCTCGAATCTGGAACAACTCATTCAGCTCAGCAAGACGCAACAAGAGCAACAACTCTTAGCACGACAAATCAAAGAACAGACCATCCTCCGCAACATGTCTGCCGCGGATTCGCTGGCCAAAATTGATGAATTCCCGGCAGCCATCAGTCTTTTGGAAGAAGTGTACGACCTGTTGCCTGAATACATATTCACGATTGACACCAAATTAGGTATCATCAAAAAACAATATAAGGATAAAAAAATTCAGACCTACACAGAACGCGGACAAAAGCTATACGAGGATGGAAACTATGATGCTGCCATGGAGATGTTCTCCAAAGTTTTGAAAGAAGATATCAACAACCAATACGCCAGTGAACAAATAGCCATTATCACCCGCAAAATCGAGGTTTTGAACCAACGAGGACTTATCACCTACGCATACCCGGAAGTCAACCCACAAAACTACGTGGAATTCCGGAATGCCCTCGAAAAAGAGCTGAACACCTTGGTTGACAACACTCCGGATGGAAATCTAAAAATGAATTTTTCCATTCTCTTTGACACCTTGGGAATCAACCAATCTTATTATAACATATTACTATTCAATACAATAGCATCAGACAAAAACCGTTCTGTCCTTGAAGGAAGAATGTCTCATCTTTTAGGTCTTGACGCTTTACGACCCAGCTATAAGGAAGGCATTCCTGTTCGTTCCACCGCCGATTTTCACATTGAACTGGAATGGAACAGTCACAAACAACAACTTGTCAAGAACCGTAAAAAAGTGATCAACAAATCCCCATACGAAATCAATCCCGATATTGTGGAAACGCTACAAAGCGATCCCCGTATGTATTACGGAACCTATTATTTTCAAAGCAAAAACAAGACCATCAACGGGAAAAGTTATCATGACATCCATTTGACCAAATATAAAACAGTGGGGGGAGAAGCTTTCTTCTACGGACTTTTCCCAGGTTTAGGCACCCTGATTGCCACACAAGGCAAAGAAGGTGCAGCCAATATGGTATTGACACTGATATGCTATGGAGGCACCGCTGCCGCCTTCGGATTGTTTCGCAGCTATGACAAGCAATACAAGGAAAAAGCTGAAACACTCAGCGAAGAAGATGCCAAAAGCCTCAACACCAAAAGAGAAATATGCAAGTGGTCTTCCATTGCTGGCATTAGCATTGGCGGAGTCTTGCATTTATCCGGTATGATCAAAGCCATGGTGAGGGGTATTCAGAACAAGAAAGCCTCTAAAGAGCTGCGACAAGCCTTACAAAATGAACCCATTGAGATTTCAAAGGAAAGTATTAAAATTCAATAAATTATAAAAAGATGAAACCAAGAGTACGCTTTGCTCCCAGTCCCACTGGACCACTTCACATCGGTGGAGTACGAACCGCATTATACAACTACCTGTTTGCCAAACAGAACGGCGGCACCATGATATTGAGAATCGAGGACACCGACCAAACCCGTTTTGTGGAAGGTGCCGAAGAATATATCATCGAGGCCTTCCAATGGTTAGGCGTCAAATTTGACGAAGGTGTTGGCATAGGCGGCAATTATGGACCCTACAAACAATCCGAGCGCAAGCCCATGTACAAGCAATACGCCGACCAGCTGATCGCCAACGGCTGGGCTTATTACGCTTTCGACACTCCAGAAGCATTAGAGCAGAAACGCAAGGAATACGAAGCAGAGAAGAAGAATTTCCAGTATGACTGGCGCACCCGCGAAAGTATGACCAACTCTTTGACACTCAGTGCAGAAGAGGTTGCTCAACGCTTAGCCAACGGTGATGCCTACGTGATCCGTTTCAAGCACACCCCTGACACCGAAATCCTGGTTAACGATATCATCAGAGGCGAGGTCAGAATAAACTCCAACATTTTGGATGACAAAGTTTTATATAAATCAGACGGTATGCCCACCTATCATTTGGCAAACATTGTGGACGACCACCTGATGGAAATCACCCATGTGATACGTGGTGAGGAATGGCTACCTTCCGCCCCCTTGCATGTAATGTTGTACAAAGCATTTGGTTGGGAAGCTCCCCGTTTCGCCCACCTGCCCCTGCTGCTCAAACCCGACGGCAATGGCAAACTGAGCAAACGCGACGGCGACCGCTTGGGTTTCCCGGTATTCCCTCTGCAGTGGAAAGACCCCAAGAGCGGCGAAATTTCCTCGGGCTACCGCGAATCCGGCTATCTGCCCGAAGCCGTCATCAACATGCTGGCCCTGCTGGGCTGGAATCCCGGCAACGACCAGGAGGTCATGTCCATGGATGAGCTGATACAGCTGTTCTCTCTGGAGAAGATCAGCAAAGCAGGCGCCAAATTTGACCTTGAGAAGGCCAAATGGTTCAATCACCACTATCTACAAGCCTATCCCAACGAAAAGCTCGCAGAGAGCCTGAAATTGACCTTGCAGGGCAAAGGACTTGATGCCGACATGGACAAAATCATCCGTGTGGTGGCATTGATCAAGGAAAGACTGTATTTCATCAACGATTTATGGTCACAGAGCTATTATTTCTTCGAGAGACCTACCGAATACAATGAGCAGGTCATCAAGAAGAGATGGAAGGAAGGCACAGCAGAGCATCTGATGCATATTGCCGAAATACTGACCTCGACAGTGCCGTTTGACAAAACCGCTGCTCACGACAAAGTGATGGATTACATCCGCGGCAATGAGCTGAACATGGGACAAATCATGAACAGCTTCCGTCTGACCTTAGTCGGCGATGCCAAAGGTCCCGATTTGTTTGAAATCATTGACATTTTAGGCGTGGAAGAGACCGTCATCCGATTGAAGAACGGGATTGACGCAATTAGCAAATGTGCTAATTAATTGCTTATGAGCTGTGAGCTATGAGCTATGAGCTGTGAGTATAGAGACGGGGCGTGCCCCGTCTCTATACCAATAGAAATAAAAAAAAGCTCGCTTAGTGGCGAGCTTTTTTTTTGTTTGTCTTTATGTTTATTTATCATAGACAATCATGTTCTTCTCTTTATCGATGGTGTATTTGCCCCAAGCATCGGTGATAAAAGCATCACCGATAACGAAATCAGCGGGCAGACCTTTCTTCACGATGACCTTCACATTTTCATCATAATCATCACCCACACGCAACTCTTCAAGATACAAGATTGCGTTCTCTGTGATGGAACCGTCTTCCTTGTTGATAGCGGTTTCCACATCCTCGAAATCGTTAGCCTTGATAATCATGTCTTTCAACAGACGGGAAGCCAATGTATAACTGATAAATACCTCATTGGAGTTCTCACCAATACGGAATTTGAAAGACTTGTTGTTGGCAATACAGTTGCCTTCCACAGTATTATCGGTAACCGTTACCGGCACCGTACGACGCTGCACCACTGCAATAGCGCTGCTGGTACCGTGAGCGGCAGCAATTTCGTCGCTTGACGGCACATAGTCAGTACGCAACACGATGAACTCGGTACGACGGTTCAAAGCGTTAGCAGCTTCCTGCTCAGCCTTAGGTAATGAGAGGATGTATTCCTCTGTCAGCACCGTTCCCTTGGGATAGAAATATTGCTTACCCTGATAAGTGTACGTATAATTTTTCTCAAATTTACGGGGACTATATTCACCATAACCTTTAGCCACGATACGACCCGGTGCAATACCCTTCTCGTTGACGAGGAAGTCCACACAAGTCTGGGCACGGTTCTGAGACAAAATCTCATTCTTTTCATCAGAGTCACGGTAGTCGGTATGAGATCTCAACTCAACCACCAAAGTCGGGTTCTTCACCATAATGTCATACAAGTACATCAGAGAGTCCTTATACTGTGGTTTCAGATCCCATTTTGCCAAATCGTACAGAATTTCCGGCAGCACGATAGGTTCGGTTGGAATCGGGTCAAGAACGAAATCCTGTTTCAGGTCTGTATTCTCGCTCAGACCGATAGTAGTCTGTGTGGCGGTATTGTTTTCTTCCCAATATTTCGGTTTGGTCACACGAATATTGTAAGTGGTATTGCCCAAAATTTTGGTTTTGTCGAAGAAATAATAACCTTTCACATCGGTAGTGGTCTTGTAGGAAGTACCATCGGAACCGATAATCTCCACCTCAGCACCGTCAATATACTGCAAAGTAACGGCATCCTTCACATAACCGGCGAGTGTGTAAACCAGCGGACGGAGGACGAAATAATAGATATCGTCGCCACCACGGCCACCGGGACGATTAGAGGAGAAATAACCCTTTGCAAGGTATGGTGATTTGGACTTGGGATCCAAAGACTCATTGTCATCGAAAATCATACCGATTTCATCCCAGCATGAATTGATAGGCACCATCATATTCTCAGCGGGTTGGAATTGTCCGTCTTTCAGCTCAGACACGAAAATATCGAGACCGCCCATACCGGGATGACCGTCAGAGGAAAAATACAGCTCATTATCCCCACGCATAGTCGGGAACACTTCCTGTCCTGCCGTATTAACATTAGGTCCGAGGTTGGTGATATTGCCGAATTTAGCGGATTTTTTCGCACGGGTAGCCTTATAGATATCGTAGCCACCCAAACCACCTGGACGGTTGGAAGCGAAATAGATGGTCAGCTCATCAGGCATGATGAATGGATGCACGTAGTTGAAAGAATCCGGACCGAGCACCACTTTTTCGGGTTCGCCCCATGATTTGCCTTTTTTCTGCGAAACATAAATATAGCAGCCATAGACCACTTTCTTGTCTTGCGGGCACTTGGTCAGATACAGGGCAGTACCTTTCTTGTTGGCAGAAGCTTCACCCTCGTTGACACCGGAATTCAGGGTTTCGCCTTCATCCAAAGGAGTCACTGGCGACCACTCACCGGGCCATGCGGTATTCTTACTCTTCGGCTTGTCCGATTTGTAGATATCGGAAAATGAAGCACCCGTCCACTGGTCGGTACCCTTGCCTGTTGAACCATCACGATTAGAGGTAAAAATCAGCTGATTTTGTTTTTCCGGATTACCCCATCTGATGGCCCATTCGTCCTGCTTGGTATTGAATTTCTTCAGGTTTTCCACCTCATAGCGAGTGGGGTTTTCGGACCAGGTTTTCGACTTTTTGCATCCTTCAATTCGCTCATCGACTCTGGTATCTTCCGGAGCACGCTTTTTGTAATTGTTGTAATACTTGAGAGCTTGGTCATATTCGCCTCTGAGATTATAAATACTACCCAAATGGAAAAGGATAATCGGATTATCTTTCTGGTAGTTTTTCTTCTCCAGACGCAAATACTGTTGCTCTGCTTTTTTCAAGTCGCCCATTATGCGATAGCACTCAGCGATTTGGAAAGTTACACGCTGAACCTCGACACGGTTCTTGCTGATTTTCTTGATACCCTTCTTGTAATCTTCCAGTGCTTTTTCGTACTTGCAGTGTTTGAAGGAATAGTCGGCATCACGCAACGGAGACTGTGCTTTCAACCCTCCAATTGTCAAGAAAACAACCGACAAGAAAACGATAAACGACTTGTATATTTTCATAAGATTACAATATTTCAAAATTGAGGGTGCTAAATTAAAAAAAATAATTGAGAAAACGAACGCCTTCTCAATTATTTTTTTGATTTTTTTTATTTCAACTCAACCTTCGCTCTGTTGATGTTCTTCTTTGATCTTAACATATCGTATGCCAAGGGGTTGGATACGAAGATACCTGAATAGGTACCAATCAAGATACCGGCGAACATTGCGAAGACGAAGCCACGGATCACCTCACCACCGAAGATGAAGATAGCGAGCAATACCACGAGGGTAGTACCACCGGTATTCACCGTACGGCCCAATGTGCTGTTGATAGCGGCGTTGAAGTTGTCATAGTTATCACGTTTCGGGTACAGAGCCAAGTTCTCACGAACACGGTCGAAGATGATTACGACGTTGTTGATAGAGTAACCGATTACCGTCAGGATAGCAGCGATGAAGGACTGGTCAATTTCCATAGAGAACGGCATCACCTTGTAGAACAAGGAGAACAAACCGATGGTCAGCAAGGAGTCGTGAACCAAAGCGATCACACCACCCATACCAAACTGCCAGTTCTTGAAACGGATAGCAATGTAGATGAAAATCAGCACGAGGGAAACCAAAACGGCCCAGATAGCATCCCACAGCAATTCGCTTGCGATGGTGGGCTGCACTTTCTGAGAGCTCTGGATACCACGAGGATCAACCTGCTGAGTAAATTCAGACTCTGTGATAGAAGTTTTCTGATAGAAACCCTTCAACGCATTGTACAATTTCTTTTCACATTCTTTATCCACAGCGGGATCATTGCTGTCAATCTTATAGTTAGTAGTGATACGAACCTGATCGTTACCACCGAAAGTTTTCACTTCGGGGTTACCACCGAATTCCTGTGCAACAGCTGAACGAACCTCGTTGGTCTTCACATCCTGGTCGAAACGAACCACATAGTTTCTACCACCGGTAAAGTCGATACCCGGCTGCAGTTTCAAAGTGAAGAATGAAATCAGAGAAATGACAATCAACGTACCTGAGATAGCGTAGCATATTTTTCTCACTTTCAAGAAATCGAAATGAGCGTTTCTGAAAGTATTCATCGTATACTTGTTACCGAAGGTAATTTCTTTACCCTTAGCCAGACGTCTTTCAAAAATCAGACGGGCAACGAAGATAGCGGTGAACAAGGAGGACAGGATACCGATAGCCAGCGTAGTTGCGAAACCCTGAACAGGACCTGAACCGAAGATGTACAGGATGATAGCGGTAATCAAGGTAGTGACGTTACCGTCGATGATAGCGGAGTAGGCATTTTTGTAACCTTCATCCACTGCCACTCTGCTGCCCTTGCCGGCACGCATTTCCTCACGGACACGCTCGAAAATCAACACGTTGGCATCCACAGCCATACCCAAGGTCAACACCAAACCGGCGATACCTGGCAGGGTGAGTACTGCACCCAGAGAAGCAAGCACACCCATGATAAAGAACACGTTGGTGAACAAAGCAATATCGGCCACCCAACCAGCGCGGTTATAATAAAGAATCATATAAATAAGTACCAGCACGAATGCCAATACGAAGGACAGCAAACCTGAACGGATAGATTCCTTACCCAAGGTAGGACCAACCACTTCGGACTGTACGATGTTGACCTGAGCTTCGAGGTTACCGGAATTCAACACAGTAGCCAAGTCCTTAGCCTCATCGATGGTGAAGTTACCGGAAATTTCAGAATTACCATTAGGAATTTCACTGCGGATGCTCGGATAAGAATATACGAAGTTATCCAACACGATAGCAATGCAAGTTACCTTAGATTTATTATCTACGGCAGCGCGGGTAATTTTACGCCATTCGTCGGAAGCCTGATCTTCCATTGACATGGTCACCACCACGCGGTTGTTCTGGTCCACATCCTGACGGGCGGAACGCACCACGCGGGCACCGCCAATAGTTTCGGAACTCAACTTCGGTCCTATACGGTCATTGTTCTTTTTCAAAGGAACCAGCGGCATAGCGTTGTTGAAACGTTTCTCAGCGGAACCCCAGTAGAATACGGCGTTCTTGTCACCAAGAATACGCTGCAGTTCGGACAACATAGCATCAATAGCCTTTATATCAGCTTCCTTAAAATAGCCGATCACCAGACCATCGGTACCGGCAACAGCCTTGCTCATGATAGCACCCATGCGGGTATCCACTTCTTCGTCTTCATCTTCATCCTCTTCTGCGGCGCCCAATTGAGCTTCCAAAGCATTCACTTCAGACGCAGTAGTATCGTTTTCAACAGTCTGAGTAGCAGCGGCCAGCTGTTCAGCAGCCTCTTCTTTGGCTTTCAACTCCTTGGCCAACTGTACATCAGCCTCATAGAAACGCTGTTGAATGGATTTGCCGTTCACCGGGTCGTTATACACTTCCCAGAACTCCAATTTTGCGGTGCTCTTCAAAAGGTCGGTCACACGCTCGGGTTCCTTGATACCAGGAAGTTCCACGAGGATACGGCCACCCTGCAGACGCTGGAGGTTAGGCTGAGCCACACCGAAGCGGTCGATACGGGTACGCAAAATCTTGAAAGTACGGTCAACGATTTCGCTGGACTCGGTTTTGATGAAGCTTACAATCTGTTCATCGCTGGCATTCTTGATACCTGAACGCTCGCCGAAATAAGTGCGGAGGTTGGCATTTTCGAGACCAAGAGCTGCTTTCTCCTGGTTGAAAGTATTCACGAAAATATCGATAAAATCACCACCATCGGCAGTATATTTGGCATTGGCCTTTTCGAAGGTGTTGGTGAACAACTGGTCTTCGGTGTTGACAGCCAAGCTCTGCACCACGTCAGGAATAGAGATTTCGAGGGTCACATTCATACCACCCTTCAAGTCCAAACCCAGGTTAACTTCTTTGTATTTGCAGTCCTTGTAAGTATTTCCCAAATAAATGACAGAGTCATTCATGTTGGAGAGATAATACTGTTCTCTGCTGGACAACAAAGAGTCAACGAGGTAATTCTCACGCATCACGTCACCGTTAGCGGCTTTCTTCACTTCTTCGATGGCAGTGGGGTCATTGGCAAAAGCCTTGGCTTTCTGTCCTACACGCCAAGTTACGAAGGAAAATGACAAACAATACAAGCAAACTAATGCAATAAGTATTGTAAAAAACAGAATTAAACCTTTGTTACGCATTGTTTTATTTATTTGATTATTAATAATTTAGATTTATTCACCATAGTAAAATTTTAGCTTGCAAATATACAAAATATATTGATATGTGCAAGGATTATTTTAAAATAAGTTTTAGGAAGGGATTTTAGGGTGCGGGGAGACGCTCACTCCGTTCGCTCGGGGAGTTTCGCACTATCGTGCTCAAGGGGAGACATTCGCTTCGCTCACTCGGGGAGACATGCACTGCGTGCATTCGGGGAGTCGTACACTGCGTGTACTCGGTGAGACGAGAAGGCGATAAGACGATAAGACATGCACTGCGTGTACTCGGGAAGACGGAGAGACGAGAAGACGAGAAGACAGGGAGACAATATCGTATAACCGAATCGTATAACCGAGCGAACGAAGTGAGCGACTTCACGAGCGAGCAAAGCGAGCGTCTCCCCAAACGAACGAAGTGAGTGTCTTCCCGTTCTATACCAGATTCCGTTTGTCAATGCCCCAGAGCAGTTTCTCACGAATAATCCGATAGAAATCTGTATCCCTGAAAATAACGGTTCTGATATAGAATTTCTCCTTGGAAATACTCAATTCCACAGGATTCTCCACCACCACACGGTGAGAGTCGAGAGCCAGCGAGAAGGTGTTGTTCCGGCTTTCCACCACGATGCGAATATCCTCGTCGGCGGAGATGACCATGGGACGGACCGCCAAAGTGTGTGATGCAATAGGCGTAAGCACATTCACATTGGCATCGGGTACAATAATAGGACCGCCGCAGCTCATCGAATAGGCCGTAGAGCCCGTCGGTGTGGCAATAATCAATCCATCGCCCCAATAAGTATTCACCGGTTTGCCGCCCACCCACACTTTGATAGCATTGATGGAGTTCTCGTCGGAGGTGCGCACGGTGATGTCATTCAGTGCGAAATAAGAGTCCAGATTCAATGGTTCCGAGCAGTCGAGATGCAGGAGAAAACGGTTTTCGATGACATATTTGCCCTCCAACAGCAGGTTCAGGCACTCAACATAATTCTGGCGGTTGATGGTCGTCAGGAAGCCCACCCTGCCTGTGTTAATACCCACCAGCGGAATATTCAAATCGCCCACCAAATTGGCCGCATCGATATAAGTACCATCGCCGCCAAAAGAAAGGAGGAAATCCACTTGCCAAGAGGCTAATTCCTCATGTGTGGCAAAAACAGAAGACATCCGGTCACCGGCACACTCACAGTGCTTGTGCAACAACAGCTCGCAGCCTTTATTCTTCAAAGCCGCAAGCACCTCTTGAATAAAGAGGGCGTCATCACCGTCGCACTGGCGACTGTAAACCGCGAATCTCACTATGCGTATTCTTTCACTTGGATTTCGCCATCCAGAATCATGTTGGCGTTCATGGCCAAAGCCTTCATTTCATCTTCGCCAGGATAAACGGCTACGGGAGCAATCCAGGAGATGTATTTCTTGATACGGTTCACCACGGGCACACCGTAAGCGATACCGCCGGTCAGGATAATCGCGTCCACCTTGCCTTTCAGCACCACAGCAGCCTCGCCGATATACTTGGCCACCTGATAAGCCATAGCTTCTTCCAGCAAATCTGCTTTCTTATCACCTTCCAAAGCGGCTTTTTCGATAGCATACGCGTCATTGATGCCGAAATAGGCCACATAACCGCCCTGTCCCACAATCATCTTCTTCACTTCCTCGTATGTGTATTTTCCGCTGAAACAAACATCGATAATCTGGTTCATCGGAAGGGTGCCAGAGCGTTCGGGTGAGAACGGACCTTCGCCGTCAAGAGCCTGATTTACGTCAATTACGCGGCCTTCCTTGTGGGCACCCACGCTGACACCGCCACCCATGTGTGCCACAATCAGGTTCAAGTCTTCATACTTCTTACCATTGTCATTGGCATACATTCTGGAGATGGCTTTCTGATTCAAAGCGTGGAAGATAGACAATCTTTCAAATTTCGGATGACCGGAAATACGGGCCACTTCCTCGAACTCGTCCACCACCACTGGGTCAGCGATATAAGCCTCTTCCAAACCGATGGATTTGGCAATACTGTCGGCAATCAAGCCACCCAAGTTGCACGCATGCTGGCCGTTATATCCTTCACGCAAGTGTTTCTTCATCAAATCATTAACACGATACACACCAGAAGTCAAAGGTTTTACCAATCCACCACGACCCATCACCACAGCAATATCATCCAAATTGATATTATTGTTTTTCAACTCTTCCAGAATCGTGTTTTTTCTGAAATCATACTGATCGGCAATAGAGCCAAACACGGAAAGCTGTTCGGTTGAATGTTTGATATTCTTCAAGAAAACCTGCTGCATTTGATCAAAAACGGCGATTTTGGTAGAAGTTGAACCGGGGTTGATAGCTAAGATTAAGTGTTTCATATCTATATCGTTTTTTAATTAATATTTCCGTGTGCAAAGTTACATAAATATCCTTACAATTTCACCATCTGATGAAATTATTTCTGCTGATATTGAATTTAATCCGTAGAAACGGGGCATGTCCCAGCTCTACAAACCTATTTGATTCTTGAATATAAATAGCTCACGTACTGACTGTTAGGGTAACACATCGACAGCGAATCTGTCAGTGAACGCAGCAAATCGGCATCCTGCTGTTCATCAAAGAATCGTCGATTATTATACCCCTGATAAAAGGCAATCATGGTACTGAACGAATGCGGGTGTTGCGCAATGAAGGTTCGCAAATACCGCTGATGAGCCTCCACCAGCCTATTATACCGCTGTTCCACTTTACTGCGCACACTGTCATCGTCCATATAATAATTGTAAACCTGAAGCAGCGTGTCGGTATAACGGGCAAATGCCGCCAATGCGCTATCCAATTCCCACATCAACAGGGCATCTTCCGGTCCGCTCACGCGATAGGTTGACACCAGCTGGTTGGCATCTGCCTTGATATCAACAGTCTGTCCAGGCCCAACAAGGGTAGAAAAAGCGTTTTCGGGACCGAATGACAATTGGTAAAATGCAGGATATGAATCCATTCCATATTGTTCAATAGTATGCGGCTGCACCGTAAAGCGAAATCGATCTCTACGTAACTTGAGAGAATCCAGAGTCTGCAGGCCTTCGTTGGTCAGCAAAGACAAATACAGCGTCCGTCCTTTCCCATGACTCATTTCCCCTTCAATGCGAACCAGATCTTGACGGGAGCAAGAAAACAGCGACACACAGAGTAAAAAGATGGCTAATTTTCTCATTTCAACAAGGATATATTGGTCCAAATCGGATAATGGTCAGACACTTTCAACGAATCGTAAGTCGTATAGCCAAAGCTCTTGAATTTATTATCATGGAAGATGTAATCGATGCGGAAAGAAGGGAAAGCCTCTCCATTGTATGTTTTGCCACGCCCTCCCCCACTTTCGCGGAAAGCATCTTTCATATTGTGCCCCACCTTATGATAGGCATACGACACCGGCGAGTCGTTGAAATCGCCACAAACGATAATCGGATAATGGCAGCTGTCGATATGAGCGCGCAAAACCTGCACTTGTTCCTGTCGCTCCAAGAAAGCCTTTTCCACTTTTTTGGACAACAATTTCGCTTTTTTATCCAGATTCGGATCGTCCATACCTCTGGAAGCGATTTCCTTGCCCATGGCATAATCATCCGCATCCATGTGCATGGAGGCCAGATGGACATTGTATATCCTCAATGTGTCGGACTTATACTTTACATCCACATAAATCGCGGCATTGGTAGAGCTGTCATTCGTATATACACAATTGCCATCCAGTATTCTGTAACGGCTAAAAATCGCCATACCATAATGATAATCCTTTGCCTTGTTGTTTATCGGAAAATATTGGAAACAATTCCGTTTGGGATTATCCAAATGTAAAATTTGCATGATGGTATCGGTGGTAGGAAATTTCAATTTGCCGCTGCCATCATAAAAGTACTCCTGCAAGCATAGAATTTCTGGGCGTTCCCGGTCAAACAGCTCATAAACCTGATTTCGGCGGATATCTCGCATGGTCCGGGTTTCCTCGTCATACAAGCCAAACAATTTGGCATTATAGCTCATCACTTTGACACAATTGGCGCATACTGGGGGCTTCTCTGTAGGTCTGAGTTGGTAAGTACGGTCTATATTGTTGATATTCAGCAATATCATGCTTAAGGAAATCAAAGAAAAGCGATAATCAATAATCAGCCAGAGAATCACAAAACCCATATTGGCCATTAGCAGATATGGGAAGGCCAAACCACAGTAACTGGCTGTCATGCTGAATGATGGAGAGAAATAGGCAGATAAAAAAGCCAGCAGGAGAGACAGCGCCGCCACTGTGTTGACTATGATCAACAACAGTTTCAGCAGTCTACCGATAATAGTCAGCTTTCTGTTTTTTGGTTTGTTCTGATAACGATTTCTTTTTGCCATACGTGCCATTATCTTTTCGAAGCCTTGAAAAGTATATCCTTCTCTTCCCGGGTTAAGGAATCATAACCTGATTTGGAAATTTTATCCAGAATTTCGTCTATGCGTTTCTGTTCATTGACTTTCCTCGCATTATATTCCTCGTCACTCATCGGGCGGGTATAACTCTCCTCCTCGTCGTCATACGAAGTGGCGAATTTGATTCTCCGACGGTTGCGATTGCGTGGCTGTGTCCAACCGTCGTTGCGATCGTGATTGCGCCATGCCATAATGAGCAAGAAACCGACCAGCATACCGCCCAAATGGGCAAAGTGCGCCACACCGTCGGAAGAGCCCAGCACACCGTACAACAACTCAATGGCACCGTAAATCACCACAAACCATTTGGCTTTGATGGGCAGGAGGAAGTACACGTAAATCTCGGCGTTGGGGAACATCATACCGAAAGCCAATAGAAGGCCGAAGACCGCTCCCGAGGCGCCTATGATATTGTATGAATTCAGCAAAGTTTCGCGGAAAGCCTCGATTTGGGGCACGAACTCCGTCACCGCGGATGGGTGTGCCTGCAAATACATCAGATTCTGGGCGATAGCCGCCTGGTTGATACGCGACACATTCGACAGCTGACTGAAAGTGTCAACGGAAGGATTGGCAAGAAAAGCATCAATCAGTGCCAAAGAAGGATGGAGTTGGAAATAGATAATCAGGTAATGCACCATTGCGGCACCGATACCGGTGGCCAGATAATAGCAAAGGAAGCGCCGCTCGCCCCATGCGTTCTCCACCGCCGCACCGAACATCCAAAGAGCGAACATGTTGAAAAACAGGTGTCCGAAATCACCATGCATGAACATATAGGTGATAATCTGCCACACATGGAAATCGGAAGCGGAAAAATAGTGCAAACCCAAAAGGGCGTCCAAGTCGATCCTGCTGGAAAGGACTATCTTTGCCAGAAAGAACAAACAGTTGATTATCAATAGGTTTTTAACCACCGCTGGCAGGATGCTGAAGCCACCGGCCCGTATTTCGTTACTCATTTTTCAGTACTTATTTTAAATATGCAAAGATACGAATTTTTCTGCATACTTTCCATCTTTAGAAAGCATGCAGAAAAGATGTCCAATTATAAAATAATTATCAGTCTTTATACGTTTTAGAAAAAAGTCCTGGTATGATGAGAAAATCAATTGTTTTATTTTTGGCTTTCTGCGGATTGCTTGCATGCCTGTCTGCGCAACAAGCATCAATACCCGTGAAAATAGAAGACGTCAGGGGTAGCCAACAATATTATGGTTTTATCCTGAGTAACGGCACCATTGTGGTGAAACCGATTTATATCAAAGCCCACGAGTTTTCGGAAGGACTTGCCGCCGTCAGGGATGCCAACTATCGGTGGGGGTTCATCAACACGGCAGGCAAGAAAGTGTTCACCCTGCCGAAAGGGGTGAGCGAGGTTGGCGATTTCAGCGAAGGCCTGTGTTGGTTCCGCGACAGCATAAGCGACAAAGTGGGGTTTGTGGACCGTACTGGCAAAGTGACCATACGACCACAATGGAACTTCGCCCACAATTTCAGTGACGGACTCGCCGCTGTAGGCGACGGCAGAACACTTGGTGAATTTTTTTTCGAAATCGGAATTCTCAAAGGCTATATCAACCACAAAGGCGAAATGGTAATCCCAATAAACATACGTCATAATAATTATAATCATGAGAGTTTTTGTTGCGGCAGGGCTGTCATTCAGTATGATGACAAAGTGATGATCATCGATACTAAAGGCAACGAATTGTTCGGGGGGAAATACCGCGATGCTACGGGATTTTCAAGAGGATTGAGTTCAGTGGCAGTGGCAAGCAATGAGCCCTGCAAGGCAGGCAATAGGGACGAAGACCTGCCACCGTGCAATCTGCAATGGAGTGTCATCGATACCACAGGAAGAGTAGTTATAGACAATATGGAAATTTGGGGATTCCAGGAGGGAATTGGCATAGTCACCCTCGACAAAAATGAGTACATGTTCATTGACTCTACAGGGAAGAGGCTGTTTGAACGTAATTTTTATAAAGCAGATTCATTCTCAGAAGGACTGGCATACGTAGTAGAAATGGATAAAACGTCAGGTTTTATCAACCACCAAGGTGAAATGGTGATTCGTTTGCCTAAAGGCCACAGAGCATACTCCACCAATGGATTCAGACACGGAGTCGCAACGATATACAAAAGTGAGAAAAACGGAAAATACACCGATCACAATGACCGATGGATAGATTGTGAAGGCAACACATTGTGGGAGATCAGTTACCGTACATGGTTCCAATAACAATATTATTTTTTTCATTTTTGAATTTCATCTTTTCCGTTATGGAATTTATGTAATGAATATGAACGGTTTCTGTTGCCACGTGTACTGAACCATCCTAGCCATGATGTCGCGTGCGGGGGCCATGCCGACGGTTGGGGCGTACGGGCCTGTGCGGCTGCACTTACCGTCGGCTAGATCTTTTGGTTACTTTTCGATCATGCGAAAAGTAACGGAAAAGAAACTGCACTTACCGTCGGCTTGATTTTTTGGTTACTTTTTGATCATAGCAAAAAGTAACAAGAAAAAATTTGTATCTTTGCAAATTCTAAAATATGACCATTGAAAAAGAAAGTCTGCTTATTGGGTTCTACGGGTTCCATGGGAGTTCAGTCCCTGGAAGTGATTGAGGCTCTGCCCGATTTGTTCGAAGTGGAGGTGCTGGCATGCTATTCCAATGCCGAACTGCTGGTACAGCAGGCCAAGAAATTCAAACCCAATGCGGTGGTCATTATCAAGGAAGATTTGTACCAACAGGTGAAAGACGCCCTGTGGGACGACGACATCAAGGTGTTTGCCGGTGAATCGTCGCTGTGCGACATTGTGGAGATGAGCAGCATCGATATCGTGCTGTCGTGCATTGTGGGCGTGGCCGGACTGAAGCCCGTATACCGCGCCATCTGCTGCGGCAAGCCCATCGCCTTGGCCAACAAGGAAACTTTGGTGGTGGCAGGCGAACTGATGACCAAGGCCGCTGTTGAGCACCATGTGCCGCTGTTGCCCGTTGATTCGGAGCACTCGGCTATCTTCCAGTGCTTGGCTGGCGAATGGAACAACCCCGTTGAAAAGATTATCATCACCGCCTCGGGAGGTCCGTTCAGAGGCAAAGACGCGGCTTTCTTGGAACACGTCACCAAAGAGCAGGCGCTGAGACACCCCAACTGGAGCATGGGCAATAAAATCACCATCGACAGTGCCACCCTGATGAACAAGGGACTGGAAGTAATAGAAGCCAAGTGGCTGTTCGAAGTGGGTTTGGACCAGATTGAGGTGGTGGTGCACCCGCAGTCCATCATCCATTCGATGGTACAATTTGCCGACGGCTCGGTGAAAGCGCAGTTGGGACTACCCAGCATGAAGCTGCCCATCCAGTATGCTCTCACCTACCCCCAGCGGGAAAGTAACAAAATGCCCCGGCTAAACTTCGCCGACTACCCGTCTTTGACTTTCGAGAAGCCCGATACCACAACCTTCCGATGTCTGAATATCGCCTACCAAGCTTCACGGGCAGGTGGCGACCGTCCTTGCGTGATGAACGCTGCCAACGAGGTAGCCGTCTCGCTTTTCCTCAACGACCGCATCGGCTTCATGGACATTCCCCGCATCATTGAACAACAACTGGCGGAAATGCCCTACTCGCACCCTACCAGCATTGAGGAGTATTTGGAGATAGACCGGGAAGTGAGGAGGAGGTTACAGGTGGCAGGTGGCAGGTAGCAGGTGGCAGGTAGTAGGTAGTAGGTTGCAGGGAACTGATGAATTAGCAAACTAGTTAATTGGCAAATGTGCAAATGAAATTAAGAACTAAGAGTTAAAAGTTAAGAATTAAACTACCCCGCCCTTCGGGCACCCCTTCTAACAGAAGGGGAATTAATACATGAATTTTGGACTTTGAATTTTGAATTTTTGAAATATATAGGATCATGGGAATTGGAACGCAGATTTTAGGACTTGTTGCGAGTTTAAGCTTACTGGTATTTGTACACGAATTGGGGCATTATCTTTTCGCCCGGCTTTTCCATACGAGAGTAGATAAATTTTATCTTTTCTTCAACCCCGGTTTTTCCATCATGAGGATGAAAAAATGCGGCGACCAATACCAATTCAGTTTCTTCTCCTCCGAATCACCGGAAGAGTGGAAGAATTATCCCGAGAACACTGAATGGGGTATTGGCTGGCTGCCACTGGGCGGCTACTGCTCCATCAATGGCATGGTGGACGAGACCACCAAGGCCGATGAGCTGCCGGCGGAGCCACAGCCCTGGGAATTCCGCGCCAAACCAGCTTGGCAGCGTCTTTTCATCATCATCGGCGGCGTGTTGATGAACTTCCTCACCGCCCTGATTATCTATGTGGGTGTCATGTACCACTATGGATTGGAATATGTACCTGTCACCGAAGCCCAATATGGTTTGCAATTTACCGAAAGCGCCAAAAACATCGGTTTCCAGAATGGTGACAAAATCATCTCTGTAGATGGCCAGGTTCCCGAAACCATGGGCGATTTTGCCACCGCCCTGCTGATTGACGATGTCAAAGAGGTGTTAGTGGAGCGAAATGGAGAGACCGTCAGTGTCAAAATTCCCAAAAACTTCGGACAGCAAGTGCTGGCAGCCGGCGACAACACAGGTTTCTGCCAGTTCAACTTCCCCTTCGTAGTGGATATGGTGATGGAAGACCGTCCCGCCGCAGCTGCCGGCATGCAGCACGGCGACTCCCTGGTGGCCATCAACGGCGAGGAGTATTTCTCCTTCTACGACTATCAGTCCACCTTTGCCCAAAGCAAAAACGAGGATGTGGAGTTGAGTTTTTACCGTGGTGACTCGCTGTATCAAACCACCGTCCATGTCAGCGACGAGGGCGTCATCGGCGTTTATCCCGTCAGCCCGGCCTCATTCCTCACCTCCAAAGTTGTGAAATACGGCTTCTTCGAATCCATTCCCGTGGGCATTGACAAAGGCTTCGAAACCCTGGCCACCTACGTGAAACAGTTCAAGCTGGTATTCACAAAAGAAGGAGCCCAGCAGTTGGGTGGTTTCGGCACCATCGGCAGCATCTTCCCGAAAGTATGGGATTGGGAGCGTTTCTGGAACATGACCGCTTTCTTAGGTATCATCCTGGCCTTCATGAACATCATCCCCATCCCAGCCTTGGATGGCGGTTATCTTTTATTTATCATTGTTGAAATGATTACCCGCCGCAAGCCCAGCGACAAGTTCATCGGTATAGCCAACACAATTGGTTTCACCCTGCTGATCATCCTGCTGATATACGCCAACGGCATGGATATCGTCCGGGCGTTCTTCAAGTGACACCCCTGATAGCATCACACAAAAAGTCATCGCAAAATACGGATTATGCACTTTTTATTTTGGTTTGTACTCTATCCACTCTCATTATTACCGATGTTCATCTTATACGGCATCGGTGGTATTATGTATTTCTTTTTGAATTATGTGGTGAGATACCGAAGAAAAGTCATCGACCAGAATTTGCGGAATTCTTTCCCGGAAAAAAGTGAGAAAGAACTGGCCAAAATCAGAAAGCAATATTACTGGCATCTGGCCCAGTTGGCTGCCGAAATGCTGAAGATGCTGACCCTCAGCCGCCGTGGCGTGAAAAAACGCTACTGGAGCAAAAATGCGGAGCTTGTCAACCGCTTTTTTGACGAGGGGCGCAGTGTCATCATCATGTCGAGCCATTACAACAACTGGGAATGGATGGTGCTGAGCCTGGACAGCCAGTTCAAGCACCACGGCATCGGGGTGGGCAAGGCCAACAGCAACAAAAACTTCGAGAAACTCATCAACAGAGCGCGCACCCGCTACGGCACAGAGGTGGTCTTCGCCGACACGGTACGTCAGGTTTTCGAGCGCTATGAGTCCGAACACCATCCCTGCTGCTACATGATGCTCAGCGACCAGTCGCCCAGCAACTCCAAGAGCTGCTATGTCACCGATTTCCTGAACCAGCGCTCAGGGATTATTTTCGGAGCGGAGCATTTCGCCAAAAAATACGATTTACCTGTCGTTTATTACGAAGTAGTAAAAGACCGCATAGGACATTATCATCTTGAATTTGAATTAATTACAGAAAAACCCAACGAAACGGAACATGGCTATATCACCGACCGTTATGTGCAGTTGCTGGAGCAAAGCATCCGCAAGCAGCCTGCCTACTGGCTGTGGAGCCACCGGCGGTGGAAGCATGACTTTTCGAATGAACTAAGAGTTAAAAAATAAGAATTAAGAATTAAGAACTAAGAACGATTAAACAAATCAACAGTTCAACAACTCAACATTCTTAACTCTTAACTCTTAGTTCTTAATTAAAAAACAAATCAACACTTCAACAACTAAACAATTCAACAATACACCCCATGAACCCAACCATCGAAACCATACTACAGCACCGCAGCATCCGGAAATTCACTGCGGAGAAAGTCAGCAAAGAAGACTTGGAATTGATCTTGCGCTGTGCTTGCAACGGCTCTACCTTGGGCAACATGCAGCTGTTCAGCATTATCGTTACCACCGACAAGAAAATGATGGAGAAGGCGGCGCCGCTGCACTTCAACCAGCCCATCGCCACCAATGCCCCGCTGATGCTGACCTTCTGCGCCGACCTGCACCGCTTCAACCGCTATTGCGAATTCCGCGGCGCCGCCACCGACTGCTACAGCAATCTGCAATCCTACCAGTGGGCGGTCACCGACGCCATCATCGCCGCCCAGAACGCATGCGTTGCGGCCGAATCTATGGGACTGGGACTTTGCTGGTTAGGCACTATCACTTATCCGATTGACAAATTTATCGAGTTTTTCAAACTCCCTAAAAACGTCATTCCTGTAGCCTGCATTGCTATCGGTCATCCCGACGAGCAACCCGAACTGACCGACAAACTGCCTGTGGAAGCGATGATTCATCAGGAAGTTTATCAAGATTATTCTGAATACGATATCAATAAACTATACAAAGAAAAAGAAGCCCATCCTAACACAATAAAAATATTGGAAGAAAATCAATTAGAAAATCTTGCACAAGTCTTTACAGAAAGAAGATACACCAAGAAAGACAATGAGTTTTTTGCAGAGGTGTTGAAGAAAGCCCTGCAAGACCAGGACTTTTTGGCCAAGGAATAATGGAAAAACTTTTTACACACGAGCTGACACACTACTCTACCGTCATTGTTGGGAATGGCGAGACTCCGCAAGGAGAAATTCCTCAACTATTTCTCCTGCTTGCCCGTACCATTGTGTGCTGTGACGGAGCGTTGGACAAACTGTTGCATATTGGCGTCCAACCCGATATAGTCATCGGCGACTGTGACTCGCTCTCTGACGAGGCGTGGGCAAAATTCAAAGATATCATTATTGAAGACAAGGACGAAGAATGCAATGACCTGCAGAAAGCCCTGAAGTATTGCATAGAACAAAAGTTGGGACCTGTCGCTGTGCTGGGAGCTTCCGGTCTGCGCGACGACCACCAGTTAGCCAATCTGTCCATATTGAACATGTATGCCGAACGCATGGACCTCATCATGGTGAGCAATTACGGCATTTTCTCCTTTATTGACAAGGACACAACATTTGCTTCTGTTTCCGGACAGGAGGTGTCGGTTTTCAGCTTTGACGGACAAGCGGTATTCACTTTCGAAGGCTTACAATATCCCGTCCACAACCGCCGTTTCGCCCAACTTTGGGAAGGCAGCCTGAACAAAGCTCTTGGCGAGCGTTTCACCGTGAAAATAAGTGATGGCAGAGGGCTTGTTTTTCGGGAGTTCAATTAACAAATACTAGTTTTGCGATATTTTCTTATTTTAGGCTGGTGATAAAAGTGTTTTATAAATGGCCTAAAATGTAAGCGATCAGTCGTGCTGAAAGCACGCAATCCTATTAACCCCGCATAAGCGTATGTATTGCACCCCAAAAGTTGGACACTAAAAAAAAGAGTCCAGCATGAAGAGAAAAACACACTCAAACGAAGAACGGCTTGAAGTGGTAGAGCGATATA
>CAJOFJ010000011.1 GCA_905233625.1 uncultured Bacteroidales bacterium
TAAGCATAAAATTCCATCTCACGCACTAAGGCAGCACCTGTCAGTGTGAAATCATCAGCCAACAAAAATTTAGAATGTGCGTTGGCATTGGAACCCCATTGTGTCTGACCACCATAACATGCACTGACATCCGCACCATTATATCCGTAGCCGGGATGAGTCACCATCTGGGATTGGTCAAATAAATTCAGACGCGCTGGTTGCGTTGTGCCTGCTGGCGTATTCCATGAGATTTTCACCTTCGATGACGCCAGAGCAGTAGCCGTCACATCGGCAGGTGGATTTGTTTGTGCCCATACCGACACTCCCATCAGTAGAACAGCAAAAAAAAGTAAAAATTTCTTCATGTCAATTGTATTTGGTTAATTTATGGTTTTACGTTTACAAAAGTAGGGACGAGCAGCTGCGCATCCCTACTTATTCGTTTAGGCGTCAAGACGTGAAGACATGCACTGCGTGCATTCGGTTAGGCGTGAAGGCGTTAAGTCATTCGCTGCACTCATTCGTCAAGACGTTAAGAAAATCTCCCCTTGAGCACGAAGTGCAAAACTCCCCTCGAGCGTAGCGAGACTCCCCTCGAATGCGAAGCATGAGACTCCCCGAGCGAACGAAGTGAGCATCTCCACGTCTCCACGCCTCCACGTCTTATCGTTTGATGAACTTCTTCGTAGCGCTTACATTGTCGCTGTTCACGCGTACGAAGTACATACCGGCAGCCATATCGCTCAGGTCGATACGGGTGTGGTTGTTGTTCAGTTCAACTTTCTGGATCATCTGGCCGAAGGCGTTATAAACCACAGCTTCCTTCACATCTACATTGCTGTTGATGGTCAGGTCGATGTAATTGTCAGCGGGGTTCGGCATCAGACTGATGCTGTTGGCCAGCGTGATGTTGTCGATACCCACGCCTGTAGTGGTGAAGCTACTGGTGATAAAGTCGCTTTCATTGTCAGCGGCGCAGATGGCTTTCACGCGCACATCGTAAGTGCTGTTAGCGGTCAGACCTTCAATGTTGTAGGAAGTAGTCTGAACGGTAGCCTCTTGCCACTGGCTTGCGGAGCTGAGTTTGTAACCAACTTTCCATGAAGTCTCGGTACCGCCAGCGGTCCAGGTCATAGTGGCACTGGTCTGGGTGATGCTGTTTACTTGCAAGTTGGTAGGAGCGTCGCATGGATCAACGGGCTCTTCGTGAGTGGTAAAGGTCATTTCGTCGCCAGTAACGGTAGTGCCGTTGAAAGTGATGAATGCTATGAAGGTATAGTTGGTATTAGCGGAGAGACCTGTAAGGTTAGCGGTGAAGTTGTTGCCGGTACCTGTACCTGCAATCTGGGTATAAGTGCCGCCATCGGTAGCTCTCCATTCGAAGCCCTTTGCTGTGATGGTCACTCCGTCGGGGTTTGTAATGGTTGCGTTCAGAGTAGCAGAGGTCTGAGCGATATCGGATGCAGCAGTAGTAGTTACAGTAGGATCTGTCACAACGGGAGTTGAACCAACTGCAGAAATGGAAAAGTTAGAGATAGTAGCACCTTGTCCGTCACCGCCACTTCCGTCATTTCTCCACAGGAACACAATCTTGGCTGAACCATTCGGATCCGGATTGATCACATTCATATTGATATGGAGTGTATTACCTTGTGTTAGATTCAACTTATAAGGATAAGAAGCACAACCTGTTTGCGACAAGTAATCACTGAAATCAAATGCATCGTTCGAATAAGAGTATCCTGACTGGGTATTGCTTGAAGTAGCACCCGGAGTAAATTCAACAGTAGCGGGTGTCAGGAAGACCTTCAGATAGTCATACGGTGTTCCTGATGACAGGGCCTCTCCACCGATTTTAACGTCAAATTCTACATGGATAGAGTCGTTAGTGGGCATAATGAACAATTTCTCAGCCATGGCAACAGAAACTGAACCGATGGTATATGTTGCAGTAGTGCCATTGTTAGTAACAAACAAAGCACTTTCAGTTGCACCTGAAGGAATTCCCATCATCCAATAGTTGGGAGCTGCACCATTGTTCATCAGCCAACTTTGATCGGTGGCAAAGTCGGTTTGGTAAGGCAATGCCTCGGCAACCATTGTGGTGGAAGCCTGACTACTGTTACTCCAATTGCTAGTATCACCGGCACCACAGATGGTACGAACATAAAAGTCATAGGTCGTGGAATGTGACAAACCTGTAACTTCATATGGGTTAGTGCCTACTGGAGTAATAAGAGTTCCTTCTGTTTCAGGATTAAAACCAGAAGCTCCATATTTGATTTCCCATGAGTTTCCGGCACCACTATCTTCCCATGACAAAGTGATGGAAGAAGATGTAGCGGCTGTACTGATTACGTCACTAGGACGAAGACATGTTGGGATAGTCTCCAAATAGACGTCGTCAATGTATGCGGCATAGGTACTGCTGGTGTTAAGCTGGCGAAGTGCCACATAGCTGCCATTGCCTGTGTATGACGAGAGTGTGACGACCTTAGGTTCAAAGCTGTTTGTGCTAGAAACCTCCACCGTGTCAATCGGAGTGAATGTGTTGGCATCTAAAGGATTGGTCAATGCACCTACAACCATCTTACATGTTGCGGAGCTGGTTCTCATGCTGAATGAGAGCTGCAAGTTATTGATAGGATTGACGGCTGGATCAATCTGAGGAAGTATAGCCATTGAGTAGGTGGTGGAAGAGCAAGAGAAATAGAGTGAGTTGCTACCGCTGACTGAATAAGTGCTAGACACATACGGATAGTTGGTGGAAGTGCTGTATGTGTTATTGCGTTTCCAGCAGAGGGCGAATGGAGATGTGCTGCCAGTGGACAATGCGTCGAAGTTCTGCGAGTATGGCAGTGACATGGGCAGACACTCAGTTGTGAAGGTGCCTGATGTAGGATTAGAGGTACTGTTGTCGTCGCATACGGCACGCACATATACATCATAGGTGGTAGCATCCATAAGACCTGCGATGCCAAATGATTCGTTAGTGTTGGCCGTTACTGTTGTGCCAGTGCCAAGTGTGAAACCTTCAAGACCATATTCCACAACCCAAGAGGTGGCATCGCCATTTTCGGTCCAGCTCAGATAAACTGTTTCAGCTAAGATACTGTCAACAACAATTTGTGAAGGTGCGCTACAAGAGGGAGCTTCGCCTACAAATACGTTGTCAATGTGCAGGTCGTTGTCGCCACCTGCCGTGGTAGATTCGCCATAGAAGGCAATACGGACGGTTTGTCCAGCATAGTCCTCCAGATTGATGATAACTTCTTGGCCTGTGTTTGGAATCTGATTGTAAACGTGTTCTGCACCAGCGGCATTGCTCCAGATGGTGGCATTGGACTCGCTCCAAGTCATGCCGTGGTCGGTGGAGATAATCACCATGAACTTGTCATCTTCTTGGGATGTTGGATTCTCAATAGGATCAGCATTACCGTAGTCGGATAGCGCCAAGTTAAAGGTAAGTGCGGGGGTTGAGATAGCGCTGAGGTCAATATCAGGCGAAATGAGCCAGTAATTGCAGTTTGTGCCATAAATGTTCAATTTGGGGTGATATTGGCCGAACACGTAGTTGTTGTTGAAAACCCATCCTGACGTTGTAGTCTGCGGAATGGAACCGGCAAACACATTTGCGACCAATCCCATTCTTTTCTCCCAGCATGCGGGAATAACATTGGCTGCATTAAAGTTCTCTGAGAAGGGAGCAGTAAATGTCTCACACAAAGTGGTGAAGGTGTATTCGTTTGTTGCAGATACAGAACCGTCGTCGCAAATTGTTTCTATGTAGAAATTATAGGTTGTTGAGGCATCCAAGCCTTCAACGGAATAATAATCGTCGGTCGGAATCACATTTTCAATGGAGATGTACACTTCCTCAGTGTCAACCTTATAATAAATATTGTATAAACCCTCTGTCATGTCGTCCCAACGCAGATTGACGGAATTAGGAGTGGGGAAAGCGACAGTGTTGATGGGGGCTGAACAGACAGGACTTTCTTCCAAAGTAACATCGTCAATGTATATGCTGTTGGCAACGGTAGAGCCTGTAAGCGAGATGTTTTTAAAAGCGATGTATGTTCCCTCACCCTCGTATTCATTGAATTTTACAACGAATGGGTCAACAGGTTGTGTGTTGGTGAAAGCAATGGTATCCACAGGGATGAACGTAGAATCTGCGCTTGGATCTGACATAACACCGACAACTATACGCACATTATCGTTGGAAGTCGATAATCTGCCGTAGAACGAGACCTGTAAGTCATTAATGTTCAGTATAGTATTATCAATAGCCGGCATGATGGCCAAAGAGTTTAAATAAGAGTTGTAGAAGTAAAGTGAACGGCTACCGCTATGGGCATAAGTAGAAGAATTGTATGAATAGGGATATAAAGTGCTGGTTGATGTGGAAATTCTATTCCAACATACTGGTAGTGGGTAAGAAGAAGTGCCAGCATAGAGATTGTCATCAAAATTCCACGTTTGCGGTATAGAGTCGATAGCTTCGCATTCGGTTACAAAGGTGGCGACATCGCTGGTAAATGTGGTGTTGTCATCACAATTAGTGACGATGTACCAGCTGTACTGTGTACCATCGGTCAGATTACTGAGGGTATAAACGCCGTCGTTCAGTGTCACTCCCTGAATAGTAGTATAATTGGCCTCGGAGGCTGTCTTGTAGTGCAAATCGAAAGTGCTGCCTGTGGCTGCCCATGACAGGTCAGCTTCATGGGTGGAAGGTACAGCTGTCAAAATTCTGGCTTTGCTACAATCCGGAATCACCTCCAATGTGATATCGTCCACATAGAAATAGGTTGATACAGAGGATGTTCTAGTATTGCGGAATGCGATATAGCTACCGTTACCGTTGTAATTGCTCAATGGAACAACGAATGGATCGGTGGTGTATGATGAACCAGGTTGGAAAGATTGCAGAAGGACAAAAGTGCTGGTGTCTGTAGGATCGGTCATGATACCCAATTCTAAGAAAGCGTATGAGCTGGTAGCAGAAGTCCTGGCATAAAAGCTGACTTGTAAATTCTGGATATTCAGTACGGAGGCATCAATGCCCGGCATCACGGCATAGGAATTATAATAACTGTTGTAGAAATAGAGACAGCGGCTGCCAGTGTGGGCATAGGTGCTGGAATTGTATGCGTAGGGATACCCATAGGTGGTAGCGGGGCTGATGATTCTGTTCCAGCAAGCAGGCAGCAAGTATGTGCCAGTGCCGACAAGTGTGGAATCTTCCATAGTCCAAGTTTGCGGCACAGTGGTGAGACCTATACAAGGTGTGGAGAAAGAGACAAATTTGTACGGGGATTCTTCGTCACCGCAAACAGCTTTCACATACACGTCATATTCGGTATTGTCGGCCAATCCGGTGAGCTGGATGGAAGGAGTTCCGGTCACGTCAGCAGTGGTTCCGTTACCCAATGTAAAACCATGTGTACCGTACTCTACTGTCCAGTTGGTTGCATCCCCACCCGTCCAAGTAATATCTGCGGTGTGAGGAGTAACATTTGTAGCGACTAAATCTTCAGGGCGATGGCAAGAAGGAACTTCAATGGAAACGTTGGAAATGATAGCGCTGGGTTGGGCTCCACCACCGTTGTCGTTCCTCCATACAAATACCACTTGTGCGGTGGAGTTCTCATCCGGGTTCGCATGCGGGTTCGGCATAAGGGCGTCAATATGTACTATGTTGCCGCCAGTCAGATTATATCTGTATGGATATGTTGTTGCGAAGGTATAAGTGGATAAGGACGCATAATCCGAGAAGTCAAAGGCGTATGTAGAATATGAGTTGTAACCATACTCAGAGCTGGTCGGCACAACGCCAGCTTTTGCAGGATAGTTTTCCGTTTCGGGAGCGAAGAATAATTTGATGTAGTCGTAAGAACTTTCACCACCAATTATGGCATCGAAACTGATGCGTACTTGAGGGGCAGTGCCGATGGTGAATAGTTTTGCGGCAGAGACCATGGATATAGCAGAAGACAGTGTATAATTGGGAGTAGTGCCGTCGTTCGTTATATACAAGGCACTAGCAGTGGTGTCGGGGATTTGACCCATAACCCAATAGTTGGTGCAGCTTCCGTTGTTCAGCAGCCAATTCCGATCGGCTTCCTCGCTGAAGTCAGTACTATATGGCAAATCCACGGGAACCATTGTGGTGGCGCAAAGGATGGGGTCGCAATAGATTTCGCTGCCGTCGCTGCAAACGCTGGCCACATATACAGAATATTCGGTGGCGGAAATCAGGTTGTCTAAGATGAATAAACTGTCTGCATCTAAGCTTGCGGAAACACTCGTATAGTCATCTTCAGAGTTGGCTTCTTTATAATAAACGGCAAAATTGCTCACATCACCGGGATTCCATTTCAAGGTGATGCTGCTGGAAGTGGCGCCATGGAATGTCAGTTCGGTTGGTGCTTCGCAGGTGGGGATGGGCATCACTTTCACATCGTCAAAGTACCATGCATAGGTAGAGGTACTCGAACTCGGGATGGTACGACGTATTACCAAATATCCCGTTTCGTCTGTGATGAGAGTATCCAAATTCATCTCATAATAAGCCCAGCTGGTAGAGCCTATTGCCGTGGCGGTCCAGCTTTTAAGCAATGTGAAAGTGGTGTTGTCACTCAAGTCGCTCATAACACCCAAATCCACTTGACCATAAGCGGCAGTGGCGCTCGCGGGTTTCATCCAAAAACTCAAACGGAGAGTGTTGAGGTCTTCTACGAATTCAGGAAGAGCAACGATGATAGGATTGGCATTGTTGTTGTATAAATAGAAATATCCCGTACCCTGATGGGCAGTGGCGGAGGCATTGGAAATATATGGATAGCTGTTATACCCGGCCAAACGTGTCCAGCAGTCCGGAAAAGCGTTGGAGGCATATCCTTCAAATTGTTCGTAATAGGGTTCATTGCTTACTGAAATAGCTTCGCATTCGGTCTTGAATGAAACGTTCTTCCATGAACTGTTTTCATCGGAGCAGGAATTGGCGACACGCACTTGGTATTTGGTGTTGGGGTCAAGTCCTGTGAGAGTGTAGAATGTGTCGGTGAGATTAATCGTGAAGACATTGTCGTCTTCCCAATCTTCGTTGCTAGTCTTGTATTGCAAAATATAATTGTAAGCATCTTCGGGGGCAGTCCATGTTATAGTGGCATCAGTACTTGTGATTTCTGAGACAGTAAGATGAGCCACGGAACGGCAGAAATCTGAGTTTTGGGAAATGGTGAGCTGCAGGTTGGGACGATATGAACCGCGTGTGCCGGTATTGCTTCCCGGATAGTTTGCATAACTTGCGTCTGAGTCGCTTCCACGGTACAGGGCGGAATTAGTGACAGCAGTGTAGTTAAATTTCAAGGCACTGTTGTAAGAGCTCATTTTTTTGCTGATGACAATGACCAGATTCTCTGTACCATCGTACGGGAAAGGATCGTCCAAATCAATCGTCATCCAGCCCGTAGAGGAAGGCAACGGCATATTAGTGACTGACAACACCTCTGAAAGCTCCGAGGTAGGAAGCCATGAAGATGTTGACGCATGAACTGAATCCTGCGATGTGCCCATGTAAATATGGAGTTCGCTGAATTGAACAGCAGATGTGGGAACATCCGAAACTTGAAAACCAATGGATGTGATGAAACCGCTTTCCGTAATAGCGGATGACGGGTAAATCACCTGTACCCAAGAGTTGGCCCACCAGTTTCCAAAAGGCGCATAGTAGGAGGTGGTTGTTCCATTCCCAATGGTAATGGTTGTGCTCTGCGCAAAACCGCTTATGCCCATTGTCAGCAGCATAAGCAAAACAAGTAAAAATTTTTTCATGTTGTTTGTTTTTAGTTTTGTTGAATATTATTTTATTGATTTATAGTTATTTACATGTTTCAGAACAATATTTTGAACTTTATCTTGCAAAATTACTAAAAAAAATTAAGTGTCATATCGTTGCTCATCATTTTTTTTCAAAAATTTGCTTCGAACAATTCTGTTTTGCCTCCTTCTCACAATTCAATATTTTTTTGTACCTTTGCGCCCCTAAATTTTAGGAAGTAGTTTCAATAGCTAAGTTATTGATATGGAAGATTTTGAAGCAGAAGAAAAAGAAGCGAGAGAGTTAGCGGAGCGCTTTAAGGCGATGGTGGAATCCGGCACTTCCGTCTTTTTTGACTCGGAAGAAATGGAAATTATCATCGACGAGCTGATGCGACAGATGGATATGCCCATGGCCTCCGAAGCCATCGAATACGCCATCCGCCTGTATCCTTCTGACTCATTTTTCAGAATCCTGCGTGTCAAGAAGATGATTTTTGAGATGGAGTTCGACAAAGCCGAACAAGAACTGGAAGTCATTGAAAGCACCTTCCCTCCTACCCCTGAACTGTATCTCGAAAAAGTGATGCTGGCCCGGATGACCGGCCGCAACACCGACTCCATCAAGCTGCTGAAAAAAGCTTTGGATCTGGATCATGACGACCCCGAGGTGCATTTCCTGATGGCTTACGAATTTCTCAAAAAAAGAGACCTTCAACATGCCCTGAAACACGCCGTTTTCGCACTGCAGGAGGACGAGGCCTTCGATGACCAGCTTTTCACTTTTTCTTTCCTGCTGGAAGAAAACCAGCAATACGAGGACGGCATCGCTTTCTATGAGAAACTGACCGAGGAATTTCCGATGTTCCCCGGCTGCTGGTTCGGACTGGCACTGTCATACAGTTGGCTCAAGGAGTACGAAAAGGCCATCGATGCCTACCAATATGTGCTGAGCATCGACGAAAACACGCCCTCTGCCCACTTCAACATGGGCAACTGCTATTTCGAACTGTCGGAAATTGACAAAGCCTTGGAACATTATCAAGCGGCATATAGTATCGATACCGAGGACTTTAACTCTCTTTGCTGCATGGGTGACTGCTACGCTGCCCAGGAAAAATACGAAGAGGCCCTACTATATTACCGCAAAGCGCTCAGTCTCAATCCCACCCAAGGGGAGGCCCTGCTGGGCATGGCTTCCGTATTCCGCGAGCAAGGACTGACAGAAGACGCCCGCTTCACCATCGAGCGCGCCATCGCCCACGACCCGCAGAGCTTCAAACTACTGTTCGAGGCACTGTCCTATTACGACGAGCCGCAACAGATGGCCAAACTGCAGGAGTTTTTCACCACCACCATGCAGCAGGTGGAGAACAAAGAGGATTTCTACCGCTATTTCGTGCATTTCTGCTGTGAAAACGAGTTGTACGACTATGCCATCGAAGTGTTGGAACAGCATCAGGCCGACCCGGCCATCACCTTTACCGTGGCTTACTATCTGGCCGCTTTCTATTTCCTTTCCCAAAAAATCAGCAAAGGCTGCGAATACCTGTCCAACGCCCTGCTGATTGACTACGACGGCTACAAGGAATTTCTGGCCATTGATCCTATTCTGGAAACTTTTAACGAAGTCAATGAATTAATAGAACTATACAAACCATGATGAAAAAAATCAGCATTTTCATTTTGTTTTTAATGATTTTCTGCCAGATGAATGCGCAGAACAGCAACGGCATTTCCAGCACAAATCCTGCTGACAGCACTATTGTTGTCACAACGGAAGAGCAGACGGAGGGCTCGTTTGTCATCCGTGTGGTGGATTGGTACAACCAGCATTTGAATTACGTAACGGTTACCCTGTTGATGACCATCGAGAGCTCTTTTATCCCCTTCCCTTCGGAAGTGGTGGTGCCACCGGCAGCTTATCAGGCCTGCAACCCTGACAACGCCACCCTGTACGTCACTGAATCGCCGTTTGTCAACATTGTTCTGGTGGTGCTGATTGCCACCCTGGGAGCCCTGATCGGAGCCTATATCAACTATTTCCTGTCCCGCTTTCTGGGCCGTCCCATCGTCTATTGGTTTGCCGACAGCAAATTGGGACACCTGTTGCTCCTGAACAGCGAGAAAGTGAAAAAAGCCGAGGACTACTTTATCGAACACGGCAACTCCTCCACTTTTATCGGCCGTCTGGTGCCGGGCATCCGCCAGCTTATTTCCATCCCTGCAGGTCTGGCCAAGATGAATATCGGGGCATTCACCCTGTACACCATTCTGGGTTCCGGCTCCTGGAACATCATATTGGCCGTTTTAGGCTATGTGGCCCACGGCCAGCAGGACCTCATCAACCAATACAGCCACGAGCTGTCGTTTGTGCTTTTGGGACTGGGTGTACTGTTCATCATCTATCTGGTTTATAAAGGGTTGAAGAAGAAGAAACAACGTGGGAATGAGGAAGCGTAAAGACGGTAAGACGTGGAGTCACTCGCCCACGCTCGTTCGTCAAGACGTTCACTTCGTTCACTCGGTAAGATGATAATATCAGTTCACCGTCTCCTCGAATGCACGCAGTGCATGTCTTCCCGTCTCAACGCATAAACGATAAAAAAATGAAACGTCTCGGTCTCATCGGCTATCCCCTCGAACACAGCTTCTCCCCGGCGTATTTCAAGGAAAAATTCCAGCGGGAAGGCTTGACGGATTACCATTACGAAGCCTTTCCCCTATCCTCTATTGAATTGCTGCCAGAATTCCTGGAGCGACATCCTGATTTGTGCGGTTTTAATGTAACCATCCCGTACAAGGAAGCCATTATTCCCTATTTGGATGAATTAGATGAAGCCGCCGCGATAATTGGAGCAGTAAATTGTGTGAAAATACAGAGAGATACTGACAAAAACGACAACTGTCAATTGTCAACTGTCAACTATCAACTGTCAACTATCAACTGTCAACTTACTGAGAAGGACTACCGTTTGAAGGGTTATAACACCGATGCGCCCGCTTTTGCCCAGTGTTTGCAAGAGGAGTGGACGCTTCCCTCCAAAGCCTTGGTTTTTGGAACAGGCGGTGCGGCAAAAGCGGTGGCATACGCCCTGCGGCAACTGCACATCGACTTTTATTTTGTCTCCAGAAACAGGCGTAATGGGCAGACCATAACTTATTCTGATTTAAATCAGACTCTTTCAGCAAGCCACAAATTATGGATCAATGCCACCCCTGTGGGCATGTTCCCTCACATAGAAGAATCTCTGCCACTCGACTATTCAACTATCAGTAGTGAACATTATCTCTTCGACCTGATCTATAATCCCGAGGAGACGGTTTTTCTGCGCCGTGGTCGTGAGCACGGAGCCCATATCAAAAACGGTCTGTCCATGCTGCACACGCAGGCAGAACTGTCGTGGAAGGTGTTCAGATAAATTTTATCATTCTTTTATTAAATCATCTAAATTATTATAATTCAGTAATTTAATATCACTAACCGCATTTTCAAATTCGCCAGCATAGACGATAGCACGTCGAATAACTGGGGTTTTAATCCATTCGGGAAGGATTCGTAAAGTTTTCTCAAATGAGGCATGGTAAGTCATTGAGGATTTCACCTCTATGGCAATGATTTCGCCCTCCTGCTTGAGTAAAATATCAACCTCATTCTGGTTAGAATCACGGTAAAAGAACACCCCATCCCCTTTCCCCTGATTGAAACGATGCTTAATGACCTCTATCACTATCAGGTTTTCGAACAATGCCCCGCGCATTTTGTCACGTTCAAGTTGTCGGGGACTTTCAATGTCCAGCAAATAGCACGCCAAGCCAGTGTCGTTGAAGTATAATTTCGGGCTTTTCACCAAGCGCTTGGAAATGTTTTCGTAATATGGTGGCAGCAGTGTTACTATGTACGAGGCCTCAAGCACCGACAGCCATCGGGTGATGGTCTTGGAATCCACACCCACCTCCGCCGCAAGTTCTGAGGCATTAAACAGGGAACCAATACGTGCGGCACACAACTTCATAAAACGCAGAAACTGCATCTGGTTCTGGATGTTCAGCAAGTCTCGGACATCCTTTTCCAAATAGGTTTTTACATACGAAGGATAGAAAAAACGTGCAGTATTTTTGCCTGCGATTACCGCTGGATACATACCGTTGAAAATCTGATGGTCCAGACTTTTCCCCTCTCGCTGAGGTGCAGTTTCCGACAGAGACATTGGCAGCAGTTCGAATACCCCCGAACGTCCCGCAAGTGACTCCGAAAGGTCACGCATCAGCTCAAAATTAGAACTGCCCGTCAGCAGGAATTTCCGTTCAGGATGATGGTCCACAATGCCTTGTATATATTCCATGAGAACAGGTGCTTTTTGAATCTCGTCAATAAACATCCCCTCTGTGGTCTGTTGTAAAAAAGCAACAGGGTCATTTAGGGCATATTCACGAATGTGTACGTCTTTCATGCTGTATTCTTTAAAATCCGGAAAAAGATGTCCTAATAGTGTGCTTTTGCCAGATTGTCGAGGACCAGTTATAGATATAACTGAATAATATTCAACGGATTCATTAATAATTTGTTCTATTTCTCTGTTGATATAGTGAAGGTTCATTTTTATGTAATTTCGGAATTCAATGGCAAAAATACATAAAATTTTGGACATAAAATGTTTTTACTACAATTTTTTTAACATGAGTTTGTAATCCACAAATTTGTGAATCAATATTTTTGTATATTTGCACAAATTTAAAGTTGAATCTTAAAATTGCATAAATATGAAATATATTGATAGAATAATCTCTGAATCAATAAAAAAGAATTCTCCATTTTATCGTGTCACGGTGATTACAGGACCTAGACAGTCAGGAAAAACAACCCTTTGTAGACATCTTTTCCCAGATTATGATTATGTTAACCTTGAACAAAGCGCATTGAGAGAAATTATCAGCAGCAATCCACAGGGTTTTATTAGCGGGGTAAAGAAAGGTGTAATTATTGATGAGGCACATTATCTCCCGGAATTGTTCTCCTACATTCAGGTAGAGGTGGATAATCATCCGGAAAAGCATTTTATTCTCACGGGAAGCAGTAATTTCGCTCTACTACAGCAAATAACACAATCACTTGCCGGGCGTGCCGATTTATATACTCTCCTTCCTTTTTCTATTCAGGAAATTAAGGAGAGAATCTCTGAAATGACGACCCTTGAATTATTGTTCCAAGGATTATATCCGGCAGCCTATTCTCAAGACCAATTTCCTGAAAGATTGTATTTCAACTATTACAATACTTACATAGAAAGAGATCTTCATCGATTGATTAACGTTAAGAATTTATCTCTGTTTCAATTGTTTATACGACTTTGTGCGGGCAGGGTCGGCTCAGAGTGTAATTTGTCGGCATTAACAAATGAGACGGGAGTTTCGGTTCCAACACTTCGTGAATGGATGAGTATTATGGAGGCTTCATACATCATTTTCAAATTACAACCGTATCATGCAAACATTAACAAACGTTTGGTAAAAACACCTAAAATCTATTTTTACGATACAGGCATATTATGTTTCCTGTTAGGTATAGAAAATGTAAAACAACTAGAGACACATCCATTGCGGGGTGCCATTTTCGAGAATCTAGTGGTGTCCGAATTTATGAAGTCACGCCTTAACAAGGGGAAAATGCCTAATTCCTATTTCTATCGAGACAGCCGAGGAACAGAAATTGATCTTGTGCAAGTTGTAGCTAATAATTTGCATTTCTATGAAGTCAAGTCATCACAGACTTTCAATGCAAAATTCTTCGATAATATTAAAAAAGTGTCGAAACTATTCGGAGATCAGGTTACAAAAACTGCTGTCATTTATGATGGGGAGGAAACAATGCATTCACAATTAAATGGCATATACAACTTTCGTCAGTTCCCATTCGACAAGTAATTTTATCATACAAAAAAACGTTACTTATAAAATTTTCGCAGATTTTGTGTAAATTTGCATTTTTAAAATTGAACGCAATGAAAAATCAGGAATATAAGGAAGATGAGCTGGTTATCACCGGTGCGAGGGTCAACAACCTGAAAAATATCTCCCTTACGATTCCACAGCACCAGCTTACAGTGATCACCGGACTGAGTGGCAGCGGCAAGTCGTCGTTGGCTTTCGACACGATTTTTGCGGAGGGACAGCGCCGTTATATGGAGACTTTCTCCTCCTACGCTCGACAGTTCATCGGCAACCTGGAACACCCCGATGTGGACAAGATCACCGGACTGAACCCTGTGATTTCCATCGAGCAGAAAACGGTCAACAAAAACCCCCGCTCTACCGTCGGCACCATCACCGAAGTGTATGACTTCCTGCGATTGCTGTATGCCCGTGTGGCCGATGCCTACTCCTACAACACCGGTGAAAAGATGGTGCGCTACTCGGAAAAAGAACTGATAGACCTTATCCTGAACAAATTTTCGGGCAAAGATATCACTTTAATGGCTCCTTTGGTGAAAGGACGTAAAGGCCATTACAAAGAGCTGTTCGAAACCATCCGCAAGCAGGGCTTCGTCAAATGCCGTATCGACGGGGTAATCCAAAGCGTGGAATTCAACATGCAACTCAACCGCTACCAGATTCATGACATCGACCTGGTAATCGACCATCTGGTGGTACGAGAAAGCTCAAAACAACGACTGGTCAACAGTCTGCGGCAAGCCTTGAAACACGGCAAAGGCGTGATCATACTGCTGGACAACGAAAGCGGCGAAAATTTCAACTACAGCAAATTCCTGATGTGCCCTACCACAGGCATTTCCTATCCGGAGCCAGAACCGAACACCTTCTCGTTCAACTCTCCCTACGGTGCCTGCCCCAAGTGCAACGGGCTGGGCTATATCACAGAGTTAGAGATGTCACGCATCATCCCCGACCCATCCATGTCTATCAAGGCCGGAGGTATCGCTCCCATCGGGGCATACAAGAACACCCCTATTTTCAAACAGCTGGAAGCCATTGCCGAAAAATACGAATTCTCGCTCTCCGACCCTATTTCGAGCATCCCTGAGCAAGTGATGGACAAGATTCTGTACGGCATGAACGACCCACTGTATGTCAAACGCGATGTGTCGGGACTGTCGCCCATGAAAGTGCGCTTTGAAGGGGTGGTGAGTTTCCTGCGCAATATTGACTACGAAACGGCTCCCGCCTCTATCCGCAAGTGGGTCAACCAGTTCATCGGCGAGAAAGAATGTCCCGAATGTCATGGCAGCCGTCTGAAAAAAGAAGCCAGCTATTTCAAAATCGGGGACAAAAGCATCAGCGACCTGGCCCAGATGGACATTGACGAGCTGGCCCGCTGGATTGACCAGTGCCCTTCTTTTCTGGATGAAAGAAAGAACACCATCGCCTACGAGTTGCTCCGGGAAATCCGCCTGAGACTGAAGTTCCTGTGCGATGTGGGCATTTCCTACCTGTCGCTGAACCGCTCCTCGCAGAGCCTGTCCGGCGGCGAGGCGCAGCGCATCCGACTGGCCACACAAATCAGCTCGCAACTGGTGAATGTGCTTTATATTCTGGATGAGCCCAGCATCGGCCTGCATCAGAGGGACAACCACCGACTGATCAACTCGCTGAAGCAGCTTCGCAATATCGGCAACACTGTCATTGTGGTGGAGCACGACCGCGACATGATGGAAGCCGCGGACTATATTGTGGATATCGGGCCTTATGCAGGCGAGCATGGCGGGCAATTGATGGCCGCCGGCTCCTATTCCGAAATCCTGAAAGCCAATTCACTGACCGCCGATTATCTGAACGGCAAGAAAAAAATACAAATTCCCGCCAAGCGCCGCAAAGGCAATGGCGAAAAGCTGACTATTGTCGGGGCCAGCGGCAACAACCTGAAGAATGTCACCGTCGATTTTCCGCTGTCCACCCTGATTTGCGTAACCGGTGTTTCTGGCAGTGGCAAGTCCTCACTGATTACCGACACCCTCTACCCCATTCTCAACCATCACTTCTATCGCTCCGACCGCAAACCACTGCCCTACAAAGAGATACTCGGTCTGAACCATATCGACAAGGTGATTGAAATCAACCAGCAGCCCATTGGCCGTACCCCTCGTTCCAACCCTGCCACCTATGTCGGTGTATTCGACGATATCCGCCAGCTGTACGCCAACCTGCAGGAGTCCAAAATCAGGGGCTATAAATCGGGACGTTTCTCATTCAATGTGTCCGGGGGCCGCTGCGAGGAATGCAAGGGTGCGGGCATGAAAGTCATCGAAATGAACTTCCTGCCGGATATCTACGTCAAATGCGATGCCTGCAACGGCAAACGCTACAATGATGAGACCCTTGAGATACGCTACCGGGGAAAATCCATCAGCGACGTGCTGGAAATGGACATTGAGCAAGCTTTGGAATTCTTCGACAAAATCCCATCCATCTTACAGAAAATCAAAACCTTGAATGATGTAGGTTTGGGTTATCTGCGTTTGGGACAGTCGTCCACCACCCTCTCCGGCGGCGAGGCCCAGCGTGTGAAATTGGCCACCGAGTTGTCCAAGAAAGACACCGGCAAGACGCTATACATTCTGGACGAGCCCACCACCGGACTCCATTTTCAGGACATTTCCATCCTGATGGACGTGCTGAACCAGCTGGTGGACAAAGGCAACACAGTGGTAGTCATTGAGCACAATATGGATGTCATCAAGATGGCGGACTATATTATCGACATGGGACCTGAAGGCGGCCGTGAAGGCGGAGTGATTGTGGCCAAAGGCACCCCCGAACAGCTCATGGCCAAAGGCGTAGGTTACACCGCACATTATCTGAAGGAATACATTGAGAAAGAAGCTATGGGCTATGAGCTATGAGCTATGGGCTATGAGCTAAGAATTAAGAACTAAGAACTAAGACGTTGGAAGTATCGAAATTATACCTAACAACCTCGAAGAGGTGAAATTTCAATAACCCCACATAAGGCCGAAGGCCGCAATGTGGGGATCGGCAAATCAAAGAAAACCACATAAGGCCGAAGGCCGCAAAACCACATAAGGCCGAAGGCCGCAGTGTGGGGATTGGCAAATCAAAGAAAACCACATAAGGCCGAAGGCCGCAGTGTGGGGGATATAAATAAATCAAAAATCAACAGCTATGAAACCGATACAAATGGTTGACCTGAAGAGTCAATACCACAAAATCAAAGAGGAAATCGACAGCCGCGTGCTCAATGTCATCGAATCATCCGCTTATATCAACGGTCCTGCCGTCAAGGATTTCCAGCAACACCTGGAAGAGTACCTGCATGTGAAGCATGTGATTCCCTGCGGCAACGGCACCGACGCCCTCTTGGTGGCCATGATGGCGCTGGACCTGAAACCCGGCGACGAGGTGATTTCCACCCCCTTCACTTTCATCGCCACCGTTGAAGTTATCGGTCTTCTAGGACTGACCCCCGTTTTCGTGGATGTGGAGGAAGACACCTTCAACATGGATGTGAGACAGCTGGAAGCGGCTATCACGCCCAAAACCAAAGCCATTGTGCCGGTTCATCTGTTTGGACAGTGCTGCAACATGCAGGAAATCCTCAAAATTGCCAACAAACATGGTGTGGCGGTCATCGAGGACAACTGCCAGGCCATCGGCGCCGAGGTGATGATTGACAACTATCCCTTGCAGAAAAGCGGCACGCTGGGCACTATCGGCTGCACCTCTTTCTTCCCCTCCAAAAATCTGGGTTGTTACGGTGACGGCGGTGCTTTGTTCACCAACGACGACGCCTTGGATGAAAAGATCAGAGGTATTGTGAACCACGGTATGTTCACCCGCTACTATCACGACATGATTGGCGTCAACTCACGCCTCGACTCCATCCAGGCCGCCATTCTGGATGTGAAACTGAAATACTTGGACGAATATATCGCTGCCCGTCAGCAGGCTGCCCTGTATTACAACAAGGCCTTCGCCAACCATCCCAATATAGTCACCCCTGCCACAGCCAGCTATAGCACCCACGTTTTCCATCAATACACTTTGAAGCTGAAGAATGTGGACCGCTACCGCCTGATTGAGCACATGAAAGAGTTGGGTGTTCCCGTGATGATATACTATCCCGTTCCTTTGCATTTGCAGAAAGCCTTCGCCCACCTGGGTTATCACAAAGGCGACTTCCCCGTGACCGAGGCGCTGTGCGACTGCGTGGTCTCCCTGCCTATGCACACCGAATTGGATGAGGAGCAGCTGCACTACATCACCGAGAACTTCATAAAATTCGTTAATTAGCAAATGTGCTGATTAATGAATTCAAAATTCAAAGTTCAAAATTCAATTATACTTTGTTCATCATTTTGGATTCTGAATTCTGAATTTTGAATTAAAAATTACAGTTCCATTTTCGCAATCAGTTCCTGAGCCCTAGCCAAATCCTCCTCATTCACCATAAGGCGGATGCCGCCCAAACCAATAGTGAAACCCTGGACCTGTGCCGCGGTTTCATCCAAAATCATGGATTCGATGCCCTCTTCTTCCAGAAGGGATTGTGCGATGTGCGCTTTGCTGGCGGAATAAAATGTTTCCGCAATGGCTAAATCTTTCATGGTACGTTGTTTTTTGGGTTTTACATGATTACAGAATCTTTTGCAAAAGTAAACATTTTTTCTGAAATTCGATTTTATTCGTATATTTGCCATCAGAAAAATTTGAATTTCTGAAACTGACAAACAACTAACAGACAATGACTAAACGAATCAGACAATATGTGGGCATTTTAACCGCTTTGGTGATGTATTACGTTGTTCACGAAGGGGCGCACCTGCTGTACGCCCTCACTCACGGGGTGTTCAAGCAAGTGAACTTCACGGCGCTGGGAGTACAGATTGACATTTTCCGTGACCAGATGACTGATGCGCAGTTAGGTTGGTTCTGTCTGGCGGGACCTATAGCCACCTTTGTGGCCGCTTGGCTGATGGTGCTACTCAGCCAACGCCTCTGCACCACTTTTGGCACGAAGTCCACAAAGTCTTCGCCCCTGTTTTTAGCCTGCTGTTGGTACACCTCCATCATCCTGCTCCTGCTCGACCCGCTGTACTTGTCCGTTCTTTATCGCTTTGTCGGTGGCGGCGACATGAACGGCATCCGTCTGCTGATGCCAGAGACCATCGCCTGCGTCATCTTCGGCCTCCTTTTCGTACTACACATTCTAGTATTATGGAAGTTGCTATTGCCTAAGTATAAAAAAGCATTTGAGGAATAATTATGAACTGGACCATCATTATTATCGAAACGATTGTTATGACCGCCGCATTCATGGCCATGATATTGATTCCGCTTGTAAAGAACCCTGTGTGGTGGATTCACGACTATCCAGAAGACATACAAGAAGAATACTTCAAAACGCACGAACGCATACCGTCAAAGTTTTTCACCAAGACCGTACTGCTCAAGAAAGGCTTTGCGCTACTCGTCACCCTTGCCGTGATGCTCGGACTGATGAAGCTGGCTGGTGCCTACAATTTCTGGTCGGCCTTCGCACTGAGCTACGGCATCTGGCTCGTCATCGACTGGTATGACTGCTTCTTCCTCGACTGGGTACTCTTCGCCAATATGAAGTCCGTGCGCCTGCCCGGCACCGAACACATGGACGCAGCCTACCATCAAAAGAAGTACCACTTCGTGCAATCCCTTTGGGGTATGCTCATCGGGCTAATTCCGTGCCTAATTGGCGCTGGAATTTATGCATGGCTGTTTTGTTAAAAATCCTGCTGTATGATCAAACTCGAAAAAATCCTGACCCTTTTCATCGGCATTGGCGCAGTAGCTGGTGCCGTGATGATGTGGACTGACCCTACGGGCGTAGCGTGGGGCGGCGAGCCATTGTTAGAGCTGTTGCGGGCGAAGATGCCTTGGCCGGACATCTTCTTCCAGAACTTCATCCCATCGGGCTTTGTGTTGCTTATCCTGAACGGAATCACCCAATTTATAGCGGCATTTCTGCTCTTTAAGAAGCATCCTCTCGCACAATGGACTGTCCTCGCTTGCGGTATCATCCTGATGCTCTGGATTGTCCTCGAATGGTGTGTTTGGGGCTTCAACGCCATCAGTAACATCTATTTTGTGTTCGGGTTGGCAGAGGCTGTGGTGGCGATTATATGTTTAAGGTTAAAGGTTTAATGTTTAATGTTTAGGGTTTAGAGTTTATGCGATAGGCACATTAGCTTAATTTGACGTGCTTATTGTTTCACTCTCCACTTTCAACTTTTCCAATTCCTCGTCGAATTCTTTTAATGTTGACAGCTTGTCGGGGTTGATGGGCTCTGAATAAAATTCGCTGAAATCAGGGGCTTTATTCATGTTTAATGCTCCTTATTCGCGGGCATCGGTATATTCCATCACCTCCTGTTCCGTTATGCCGATAGCTTCCATATTGTACCGATTGTGGTAACGCATGGTAGCGGCCATGTAAGAGAGCCATGCCCTCCAATAGTGGATGCCTTTGAGCGTATGCCGTACTTTCTCGGAACGTATGCATTTTATGGGTATGGTACTGCCCTCGTATTCCTCCGGGTGGTCTTTGATGTCGCGTATAGTTCTTTCCACCTCAGTTACCCAATTGTTCCATCGCTCCTCGGTCATGTTCATGGCTGAAAAACACTGCCCAACCCTGTCAATGAATTGCACATTCCCCATGTTTCAATATTGTTAGAGAAAATACTTTCCGCCGATTTATCGTACGTCAGAAACAGCAAATTGGAGGCTTGGGATAACAGCATATCCAGTTCTTCATCGGGCAAGAGTTCAAGTTCTTCAACGGGTTTGCTGAGTAACCATGTGGCCACACTGTCGGTGGAAGCCATGTATTCTGAGATTTCCTCCAAGTTTCGGGAGAATTTCTCGATATTGCTCATCACCATCATAGCTGAGAGACGGCGATCCTTGGCGCGGTGGTGGTTCTCCAACAGCTGGGCTGCCGCGATAGTAAACAACAAGGAGATGGTAGTTGCGATGACAATCATGACAATCTGTCTTCAGAATCCGCCTTTTAAGACGTTCATATTAACTTTTGGTGGCCTGATGGGGATTTTCATATTCGTAATTAAATTTATCAGGGGAAAAATACAACATTTTGGAACATTAACGATTATAACAGCACATCGTCCATCAATTCCTCACCTATTATCAAACACGAGGCTTGGCATAATGGACGGCAAGCATGGTAAGGTCGTCGCTCTGTTCTCTGTGACCCACAAAAGAGTGTACCTCCTGAAGAATATTTTCAATCAAGGGACGCGGAGTAATATCCGATTGAGCAAGAGTCCTCATCATGCGCTCTTCACCAAACTGTTCGAGAGTAGCGTTCTCCGCTTCAACAAGACCATCGGTATAAAGGAAGAGTGTCTGACCGGGCTTGAGGGTGATGTATTGGATATTGTACTGCCAATTGGGCATGATGCCTACAGGGACATTGGCATCCATCTCGATGGTGGTAGGCTCTCCACCCAGCACCACAGGGGCACAGTGACCGGCGTTGCTGTATTCCATTTTGCCATTATGAAGATCCAAAACACCGATAAAAAGGGTGACAAACAGCATGTTTTCATTCATTTCCGACATGGCGCTGTTGATTTGCGACATAATTTCACCAGGATTATTGGTACGGGCAGAAATTGAGCGGAAAAGACTACGGGTAACTGCCATCATCAGTGAGGCGGGAACCCCCTTGCCGCTAACATCACCTATGCAGAAGAATAATTTGTAGTCGCGCACATAAAAGTCGTATAGGTCGCCCCCGACCTCCTTGGCAGAAGAGAGGGAGCCGTATAACACAAGTTCATCGAGGTCGGGATAAGGCGGGAAGGTCTTAGGAAGCATACCATTCTGGATGTTGCTGGCAATGCGCAGCTCGCTGCCGATACGCTCTTTCTCGGCACTGACAACCTCCAAACGCTTGAATCCTCTAATAGTACGCCACATGATATACACCATGAGGGCCAAGCCAAAAAGCATCAGAATCCCAAGCTTTAAGGCGATGCTACGCAGCCCCTTGTAAATTTCTCGGTCAGGGAACAGGATGGCCATCGACCAGCCGGTTTTTCCTCCTACAGGAGAATAATACATATAGGCCATTTCGCCGTCGTTGTTCTTCACCTCGACTTTGCCGCTTTCACCGGCAAGCATAGCTCTGCTCACCGACTTTACCGTAGAGTCTTGATACTCAATTTCAGCATCGTCAAGGGTGTAGTTCATGATCATCGACTTGTCGGGACAAGCCAGGATACGGCCCTCACGGCTGACGATAAAAGAATAAAATTGTGTGTCCTGTTCCGTCAGGAACTCGTCGGTCAACCAGTTGAGCGAAACATCGGCACCGAAGACAGCCACCACTTCGCCTTTCGAATTGCGGACAGGAAAAGTGTAGGTACAAATCACACCATGTGCACCCTCATTGTCAATATAAGGTTCAGTCCATCGCCCATTATCAGCCTCCAAGCCCTCTTGATACCATGCCATATTGAAATAATTGTGCGTAGAATCGGCAATCTGCATGTGAGCCAACGAGCCATTGGTATCGTGCAAAACATAAGGCTCATACCAGCGTCCTTTATCAGGAAAGTAATAAGGTTCGAAAGCTAAAGCACAGCCTTGGACATCGGGATTGCTTGTAACAAATTCATCCATAATGGAGTATATGCTCTCCGGCCGTTCAACCGCCCATTCCAGCATTTTGTCGATATTGTCCACCGCCGACTCCACACGCGACGCCATCTGCTGTATCTTGAGGCTTTTCAACTCCATCTCCGACTGGGCACGCACGTCCACTTCCTTGCGAATTCCATTGCGGGAATAGTAAAACTGCACTACCCCGCTCACTTGTATCATCACCGCTGCGATGATAAGCATAGCCAAGCTGCTGCGTGCATGTAACGACTGCCACCAATTTCCTTTCTTTTTCATATCGCGTAATATTAGTAACTTAAAATCTGCAAGTTATAGACCATCAACTTTTCACTTGCCAGAAAAAATCCATGATATCATTTTGATGATGCAAAGGTACATAATTAACGTGAATCTATCATTATTTTAGGAAGAATTTTTCAGAATATTTTAGTTTCCATGCCTTAGACTTTCCACAAAACCGTCTAAAAATTTTTCTGAAAATTGAAAACACATATCAAAAGAAGATTGTATTTTTGCAGTAGATTTTCCTAGAGACAATTAGAGTTTGAAAATAATAAACAAAGACTATGAAAAAACTACGGGAATTTATAGGTTATTTGCTTGGTGGATTGCTCTTTGTGGCATTGATGCCAACTGTCATGTGGCTGGCATCGGGAAGGCCTGATATATGGCCTGTAAGTACAACGAAAATGATTGTCGCTATTTTTCTGATGCTTGGTGGCCTGTCACTAAGCATCTGGACTATCATATATATGAAACAGCGCGGTAAGGGAAACCCGATGGACGCCTTCGGACATGAGGTGGCACCGCGCACAAAGCATCTGATGACCGATGGTCCCTACCGTCTTAACCGCAACCCTATGCTCACCGGCACACTGACTTACCTTGCTGGCGTTATGGTGTGGCTGTGGACATGGCAGGCATTACTGGTTTGGGTGATCTTCTTTGCCATCATGTTGATACAAGTAATCAGCGAGGAGCGCAGACTTCGGCGCGACTTCGGCAAAGAGTACACCGACTACTGCCGACGTACCCGTAGGTTTTAGTCACCCATAAAAAGTAAAATTATGGAAAGCAATAGATTGATACTTCGTCCCTGGCAAGAGAGCGATGCCGAGACGCTATACAAATATGCCTCCGACCCGGAAGTGGGTCCCCGTGCGGGCTGGCCGCCACATAAAAGCGTGGAGGAAAGTTTGGAGATTATACGCACTGTGTTCAACAGCGACCATATCTGGGCTATTGAGTTGAAGGAAACGGAAGAGCCTATCGGCTGTATTGGCTACTACGCCTACGGCGAAAGCAATATCAATATTGGCGAGAACGATGCGGAAGCAGGCTACTGGGTGGCGCGGCCTTACTGGAACCAAGGTATCTGCACCGAAGCGCTGCGCTTGTTGATTGACTACTGCTTCAACGAGAAAGGTTTTCACACCCTTTGGAGCGACTACTTTCCCGACAATCCCGCCTCAGGCCGTGTGATGGAGAAATGCAGTTTCCGCGATACTGGCGAAATCAACTACTGCAGCCAACTTCAAGTCGGCAACGACAGGCCGGTAAAGGTGATGAAATTAGAAAAAGATTATTTATAAGGACGCATCGCATACGTCCGTTTGACAACAAAATTGTAGGGACGCACCGCATGCGTCCGCATATCAGATAAAAAAATATATGGAACAGAAATTTTGTCAAAGCTGCGGAATGCCGCTAACGGAAGATCTCCTCGGCACCAATGCCGACGGAAGCAAAAATGAAGAATACTGCATATACTGCTATAAAGATGGTGCGTTCACTGGCGATTTCACCATGGAAGAAATGGTGGAATTCTGCTCGCAGTTTGTGGACGAGTACAATAAAAACACTGGACAGAACCTCAACAGAGAGGAATACAAAGACGTGCTCCGGCAGTTTTATCCGAAACTCAAACGCTGGCAACTGCCCGCTGACCAGCTGCCCCATGCCACTTCGCCTATCAAACAGCAGCTCATCGACGAAATCAATGCTATGGACATCTGCGGTATGCCCAAAATTGACAACCTTTTTGTGCTGCAAGGCTCTTTCATCAACATGGAGTACCCCATCAACGGCAACAAAGTAAAGTTCCTCGATGATAACGCCAGCTACTGGGGCAATCAAGTGGAGAAACAAGGCGTTGAAGGCCGCTGCTTCGGCATCGCCTGCGACGAACATCACATCCTCGTAAGTGAATACGGCAAGGATGGTGTAGATGCTGAATTGGTGATATTTAAAAGAAGAGAATAAGATATTATTTTTGGCTACAACTCATATTTTTTGTATATTTGTAGCCAAAAATAAATACGCAAATTTTTATGCAAATCATTGGTAGAAAGCAAGAAATAAAAGAATTAATAAGACTGAAAGAGTCAAAACAAGCAGAGTTCGTTGCGGTATATGGCCGGCGTCGAGTGGGCAAAACTTGGTTGGTACGGAGCTTTTTCCATGATCAATTTACTTTTTACGCCACAGGCATAGCACGGGGTTCCCGTCAAGAACAATTGCAAAATTTCTATAAATCAATATGTTCTTACAGCAAGTCAAATCCCCAACAACCTAAAGATTGGTATGAAACCTTTGATTTGCTCAAAAATGTGATTAAAAGATCGCGACAGCGAAGAAAAGTGGTGTTTTTGGATGAATTGCCCTGGATGGATACCCAAAAATCAGAATTTCTAAAAGCCGTTGATTTATTTTGGAACAGCTGGGGATGTATGCAAAAAAACTTACTTTTTATTGTATGTGGTAGTGCCGCATCTTGGATGGTGAAAAATATCATTCGAAACAAAGGAGGATTACATAATAGACTAACCTGTCATCTACATCTTAATCCCTATACTCTTGCGGAAACCAAGACTTATCTTCATGCCCAGGGAATTCGCTGGAATAATGACTTGATAGCCGAATGTTACATGATTATGGGTGGCATCCCTTACTATTTGCATTTATTGGATCGTTCTCTGAGTCTTGCCCAAAACGTTGACCGTCTGTTCTTTGCTCCCAACGCACTGCTAAAAAATGAATTCAGAAATCTTTATGAATCACTCTTCAAGAAATCAGAGGATTATGTCAAAATCATATCTGCTTTGAGCACAAAAAGTAGCGGATATACGCGTGACGACATCGTGAAAGCTACTGGTTTGACAAACGGAGGAGGATTGACACGGAGATTAGACGAATTAGAACAGTGCAATTTTATTCGTCGATATAGTCCTATAAAAGGGAAAACACCCATATATCAACTCGCTGATTTTTACAGTCTGTTTTACTTTCAGTTTATCAATAAAATGCGACATTTCGACCGAGATGCATGGCTGCACTTGCAAGCTACACCTCGACATAGCACATGGCTTGGCTTAAGTTTTGAAAAACTTTGCTTCGCACATGTTTATGCCATTCAAAAGGCACTTGGCATCACTGGTATTGCGACAAAAACATATCCTTTGCTAACGCCTAATGCACAAATGGACATGGTGATTGAACGGGCAGACAAAGTGACCACCTTGTGTGAAATGAAATATACTGCCCAACCCTACGTTGTCACCAAACAAGAAGCTGAAAAATTACATCACAGAGCAGAGGAATTAAGCAGTTTTTTTCGTGCACAAAATCAGGTGCTTATTACGCTTGTTTCAAATCGATTACCAAGACAAAATAATTATTATAATAGCTTGATAACAAGCAATATAATTCTTTCAGAATTATTTGAATAATAAATTATTTTTGGCTACAACTCGTATTTTTTATATACTTATAGCCAAAAATAAATAGGAGAAAATGTTATGAAAACCGAAATCAACCCCAAAGAAACCAAGCGGGCTTTTGCCTTTGATATGTGGATGACCGCGCCGATGCCGATGGTGACATTAGTGAAGACGATGGATGTGAGTCGTTTGGCGCGACTCAGCAAGAAAACCGGTGTGAAGTTCAATACCCTGATGTGCTGGTGTATCGGCAAAACATCCAGTAAGACCGAAGAATTGCATTTGCTGCCAGAGAACGGGAAACTGTACCAGTACGACCAGATTGCCATCAACGTGGTGGTGCGCAACCGCAAAGGCGGCATCAACTCCTGCGACATCCCCTATTCCGAAGACATGCAGCAGTTCAACCGCGACTACATGGAGCTGACCACCAAGGTGGCGGCGGAGTGCCAGAGCAGTTTTCTTGACGGTTACATGATCGTAGGCACTTCGGCCATGATCCAGACGGAACTCGACTGCGTGGTGAACCAATATACTGACAAGTTCCTCAACCCGATGGTGATGTGGGGCAAGTACCGCAAAAGCTGGTTTAAAACGCTGTTGCCCGTATCCTTCCAGTTCCATCACGTGCAGATGGACGGCGGCGATGCGGCACGGTTTTTAGAGCGGTTACAACAAACAATCCTCTCTATATGAAGCTGTTCAAACAATACCGTTTCGGCTTTGACTTTTGGGGACTCCTCCTTTTCCTGTTGGTGATGCTTCCAAACTTCATCTGGTTTGCCGTCCCCGCGACAAATGATATTCTGCGTACGGAATCCGTCACGCCGATGGTGGATGTCATTGCTTCGGTTTTCCAAGTCCTTACTGTCTCGTGCCTCTGCTTTCTCATCAACGAAAAAAGAAGCAAATTGCGTTTCTCGCCGTTAATCATTGCTACAGTCATCTGTGTTTCAGCCTATTACCTTGGCTGGATATTGTACTATGTCGGTATCACTAATCCGTGGGTAATTCTTCTGCTGACCATCCCACCGTGCTTGTCGTTCATCCTTTTCGCCGCCGACCGGAAAAACCTCCCGGCGGTGTTATTCGCCACAGCATTTGCGGTGTGCCATTTGATTTTCGGGGTGGTGAATTTTATAATTTGAAACCTGCAACCATTATTTTTCCGTACCTTTGCCATTTGAAAATAAATCATTTGAATATGATGGATTACGACACATTAAAAGGCCTCCGTCACAGCGAACAGTTGGTGGTGGAGCATAAAGACACCGCCGCTGTGTATGGCTCCGGCGCATTGGAAGTGTTCGCCACCCCGGCTATGATTGCCCTGATGGAGAAAACCTGCCTCATGAGCGTATGCAACAAGATTGGTGAGGGCAACACCACCGTCGGTATTGCCGTCAATATCAAACATTTGAAAGCAAGTCCTGTGGGTACCACCATCCGCTGCGAAGCCGAACTCACCGAGGTGGACCGTCGCCGCCTGGTATTCAAAGTTCAATGCTTCGAAGGCGAAAACCTCATCGGCGAAGGCATCCACGAACGCTTCGTAGTGGAGAGCAAGAAGTTTATGGCAAAACTATAAATGCTTATTCTTACGCATTGACGAAAGCTGCGAACTTTTCGGCTTGCGTTTTCAGCTGTGCAATTTGCTCGTCAGTGAGATTGAATTCACCTTTGGTCCAAGCCTCTACACCCAAAGCAATACCCGTTTGCGCTTCTGTCATCACCTGCATCTTAATGAACTCTAACAGCTCGTTCAGTTTGGCACGGCACGAAGCGGTCTTGTTGGCACCACCGGCACCGCTGGCGGTAACCTTTTTGCCCACCACTGCACTGGGATTGGTGAAGTTACTCATGTCCATCGGACGAGAAAGCCAGTCTAGCAGGTTCTTGAGCAGACCAGGATAGCTGAAGTTATATTCGGGGGTGAAAATCCAGATACCATCGGCAGCCAAAATTTCCTTGCGAACACGAGCCACAGGGGCGGGAACCGAAGCTTCCAAGTCCTGATTCATCAGCGGAACATCATCAAATTCAAGATATTTGATATTGAACTGGTCGGACAGCATTTTCTCGGCCAAAGCGGCCAACTGACGGTTAAAGGACTGTTTGCGCAACGAGCCCACAATAAAGACGATGTTTTTCATAACTTTCTGATTGATTTCCTAAAATGACTTTGCAAATATACAAAAAAGGAACATTTCAATCTGTCTATTAATTTTTTATAATTTTTATCTGATGAAACTAAATCATAGCCTCGGTGAATGGTAAAATTTGTATCTTTGCTGATTGAAAAACAAAATACGACGTAGCACATTATTGATCAGATTAATCTCAAAAAACCGATGGTGCCGAATGGGGTATAACACGGCTAAAAGAAAATGAAAAAAATCTTCAGTGTTTCCTTTCTAATGTTTTGTGTAATATCACTAGTTTTTTCTCAAAATGACAACCAAGAACAAAGGGATCCCAATGCTCCCAAAAACACTGTGAAAATTCCTGGCAGAGAAATTTATGTCAATAAGGTTGACGAAGTCACGCGTATGCCTTGGGATGTTGCTAAAAGTGCATGTGCATGTTTAGGAAGTGGCTGGAGACTTCCTACTATAGTAGAATTGCAAACTATGTATGGTTACAAAGAACTGATTGGAAATTTCAAAAAGGGATATTATTGGGCTTATGACCAAAAGATAAATAGTGACAAATATTATAATCTCAATTTCAAAAACGGGAAAATTGACGATGAAGATATAGATGAAAATAACAGGGTTCGTTGCGTTTGGTCACCAATAAAATCCGAATAGCAGTCATTTCGTCCTTTTCTGTACTTTGCCTCACTGCCGGAGTTAGCATAACAATTGTTACACCACACGACAATGTGGTGAGTGATGATGTTATAACCTGCCAGCTTGATAAACCCTCCTATCAATACTTCTCCACAAAATCCTTCACTAACTTGAAAATCGGCTCGTAAGCGTCGATGAGGAAAGTGTCGTAGGTGTCAAAAATAGTGTGATAATACTTGAAAGCATCGCCTTCCTCATTTTCGAAGAAGATGCAGGGCACATGGCGGACAGCGAAAGGATAGTGGTCGCTGTTGCCAGCCAACTCGCCGCGGTTCAAGCTCTTGAAATAATGTTTCCCGTCGTTAAGTTTCTCAAACAGGGCATAACCCCGCATTCCCTCATCGCTCACCTCGCAGTACTGCACGGGATTGTTGTCGCCAATCATATCAATGTTGAACAGATACTTGATCTGTGTCAAAGGTACCATAGGATGCTCCGCATAATACTCTGAGCCGCGTAAATTGGCATCTTCACCCGAGAAGGCAATGAAGTACATGTCGTATTCGGGGCGGTTCTGGGCGTAATACTTGGCCAACGTCACGATGGCCGCGGTACCTGAAGCATTGTCGTTGGCACCAGCATAAAACACTTTCTTGCCGAGATTGCCGAGATGGTCGTAATGCGCGGTAAACACATAGCAGCTGTCATGTTTCCGGCCTTCCACTTTGGCAATCACATTGAAAAGTTCGTAATCTTTCAGGAACTTGTTTTCGATATTGACGGTAATGCTTTTGGCATCTTTCGGAAAATCGGTTGTAACCCAAATAACAGGCTTTCCTGTCACCTTCTCACCATAAGCTTTGTAGAACTTCAGCAAAGGCTCCCAGGTCTGAATCAACCCTGCATTGGCGCAACTTGTACCACCCCACAACCGCTGGAAATCCTTGTAATGCTTGTAGGAGAACCAGAAATCGCATACCACAAAGCAGTCCTTATATTCAGGTTTTGCCAAGTCAGCGAACATTTTATCCGCATCATAATTGGCCGTATCAACAAAATACAGCTTGTATGTGCCCTTCACACCGGGAGAGTACTCACGCATGGAGAAATCCACACCTGGGGTCAATTCGCGACCATCCACCGACATTTCCATCTTGCCTGGGAAAGTATTGATGTCAATGGTAAACGGCTGGCATGTAACTTCGTCAACTCCGGCCTTGGTGAACTCCTTTTTCAGGTATTTTCCCGCCTTGTTGGCACCGCCGTAAGCATAGCCGCGTCCCTGGTATTTTGCGGAACTCAGTTCCTTGACCACTTGCTTGTAGTGCTCCAAATCCTGCGCTTGCAGAGACGTTTCACGAAGCGTCCCTACCAGCAGAAACGCCAAAACTATGATTATCAGCTTCTTCATAACTCTCATTCTAAATACTTATTTCACCTTTTTGCCATTCAAGAACACCTGTTCCACCTTGTTGCTGCCGAAGCTGTAAGGCATAAACTCGATGGTGGGAATGGGTTTGGTGATGTAGAAATTGGCCACCTTGCCTTTGGCGATACTGCCGTGCGTCTGACTTACACCCATAGCGTATGCCGTATTCAGTGTGGTGGCATTAATAGACTCCTCGCAGGTCATACGGTAATTGACACAACCCATCGACAAAATGAATTGCATATTGCCTGAGGGTGACGAACCAGGATTGTAGTCAGAAGCCAAAGCCACTGGCAAACCCGCGTCAATCATCTGGCGGGCGGGACCATACACCATATTCAGGAAGAAAGCGGCTCCCGGCAGGAAGGTCGGCATGGTTTCAGAACCAAGCAGACACTCAATCTCCTTGGGGCCCGTATGTTCCAGATGGTCAACCGACAGGCTGTTATACTTGACACCCACCTGAATACCGCCTGAATTGGCCAGCTCATTGGCATGGATTTTGGGTCTCATGCCATATTTGATACCCTGCATCAGTATGCGTTCAGTCTCTTCGGGGGTGAAGAATCCTCTATCGCAAAATACATCAATATAATCGGCCAAATCCTCAGCGGCTACCATCGGAATCATCTCATTGATAATCAAATCCACATACTCTCCCTGACGACCTTTGTACTCTTCCGGCACCCCATGCGCACCCAAGAAAGTGGCACGGATGGTCAGCGGTGACTTTTCTCTCAAACGACGGATAACACGCAACGATTTCAGCTCATCCTCTGTGGACAAACCATAACCGCTCTTGATTTCCACTGCGCCAGTGCCGAAAGAGATAATCTCTTCCAAGCGCTGCCAGGCTTCGTCAAACAGCTCCTCCTCAGAGGCTTTACGCAGTTTCTGGACACTGTTCAGAATACCGCCGCCACGCTTGGCGATTTCCTCATAGCTCAAGCCTTTGATCTTATCGTTGTATTCAATTTCACGGCTGCCTTTATACACAATGTGCGTGTGCGAATCGCAGAATGAAGGGAACACCATTCGTCCAGTCGCGTCAATTTCCTGTACCTTATGTTTGCATTGACTCAGCACCTCATCGGTCAGCTTGCTCATCTTGCCGAAATCCACGATTTTATCGCCATCGGTCAGCAGGAAAGCGTTGTCAATACATTTTACCGTCTGCATGTCTTTGCCGGCACGCAACAGCACAGGCTTGGTCTCCACCTGCACTAACTTTTTGATGTTTTTGATAAGATATGCCATAATTTTTTTGCTATGAGCTGTGAGCTGTGAGCTATGATATTAACTGGATTGCTCCATTGCTCATAGCCCATTGCTCACAGCAAAAATTTGCTAATTTTACACGTATTTGTTGCCGAATTCGACTTGTACATCAGTTACATACTGGCGGATCTGCTGTTCGTCTTCCTTTTTGCAAATCAGCAGTACATCGTCATTCTCTACCACAATATAATCCTGCAGTCCCTGAATCACCACCACTTTGTTTTTCGGCATGTTCACAATGCAATTCTGACTATTGTACATCTTCACTTTTTTGCCTGTGATGGCGTTGTTGTCTTCATCTTTTTCGCGCAGGTTGAACAGCGAGCCCCAGGTTCCCAAGTCCGACCAGCCGAAATCAGCAGCATAAACCTTCACATTGGTGGCCTTCTCCATCACACCATAGTCGATGGAAATATTCCGGCACACCTGATATATCTGCTTGATAAAAGAGTGTTCTCCAGAGGTGTTGTACAAACCTTCCCCTTGCTTGAACAAATCATTCACATCAGGCAAATATTTTTCAAAAGCAGCGAAAATAGATTTCAGCGACCACATAAAGATACCGGCATTCCACAAAAAATCACCACTTTCGATAAACTGCTTGGCCATTTCCAGCTCCGGTTTCTCCGTGAACATTTTCACATCGTAAATGGAAGGATTGTCCGGCAGGCTTTTTTCATCATTAAACTGAATATAGCCATAACCTGTATTCGGATGGGAGGGCTTGATACCAATGGTTAGCAGGCTGTCATTTTCGCTCACTGCCTTAAGTCCTTTCTCCACCACATCAACAAAAACATCCTCCTTGACAATCAGATGGTCAGATGGGGCTACCACCACCACCGCATCAGGATTTTTCTGCTTGATTTTATAGTTGGCATAGGCAATACACGGTGCCGTGTTACGTCTTGCCGGCTCCAACACCAACTGCTCGTCGGTAACATCCGGCAACTGTTCCTTCACAATATCCTTGTATTGCTCACTAGCGACAATATAAATATTCTCCTTCGGGCAGACTCTGCTGAATCTGTTGAAAGTTTTCTGAATGAGAGTACTTCCGTCTCCCATGATATCGATAAACTGCTTGGGAGTATTGGAGCGGCTCATGGGCCAAAATCTGGCTCCGATACCTCCCGCCATGATGACGCAGTAATTGTTGTTATTCATATCTGCTATTAATCGTTTATTGAGACAAATAAAATTAAAAACTAAAAACTAAGAACTAAGAATAAAATTTTCATTTTCAGTTCTTAACTCTTAGTTCTTAGTTTAATTCACTATTATTATTTGTTATCGTAAAAGAAGTTTCTGTAGCTGCGGCCAAAACCCGGGTCCATTTGTGAAAATATATTTAATTGATTTTCAGCAACTTGTAACCCCTTTTGGGCAATTACCTCGTTATTGGTTTGCTGAGCTAACTGCGTAATATTCTTCAGTGACTGGAATGCCAGCGTCAATTGCTCCTGACTCTTTTCCAAATCATTCAAACAACGCGTAATAATGCTATTTTGCTTGTCGATATAGGCGTTTGCAAACTTGTCAAACTGCAGTTTCTTCAGCTCCTGTTCCGGCATCTGGACATTATAATCTTTCATAATACCGAATAGTTGCTGCGTGAATAGAATATTATAATTAATCAGTTCAGCATAACCATCTGCCATCTTTTCATCGTAATTTCTATCCAGCCATGCCATTTCCTCTACAAACAAATTCCAGTAATCTATGGCCATTTGCAAACCTTTCTGGCGACCAGTTTCCGTATTCAGCATAAAATAATCACGAATAAAGAACACGCAAGTTTGCGAATAACCCAACTGATGATCAAGCATATACGGGAAATTAACGTTCGGAAGCACCTCGTTGCAATGGTCAAGCACTTTCTCTGCCGAGTCAATCTTGCCTTCCACCATCAGTTGTTCGGCCAAACGCTGGTGTATCTTGCGAATCAGACTCACCAATCTTACATTATCTTCTGAATGGTAAACACGCGGATCATTGAAACCACCCCATGCATACGGATAAGCCTCTTTTGCCGTAGCATCCGGATTATTCACCCTGTCAATACGACTATGATCGTTAAACACATTCATCAAGTTGTTGTACAGAATTTCAGAATTGATACGGCCAGCGTCATAATAGCTTCTTTTCGCCGATTTGATAGGCACCAGGCGGTAAGCCATACCTTCCAGCTGGAAATATTCCTCCAGACCGAGATAAGCTTCCGGACCAGTGGTAGATGCATAGTAAATCGGACGCTCCCAGTTGTTGTTGGCCAGAATGTCCATCATGATGATGTATGCTTTCACGTAGGTGTTCACCCCGCCAGTTTCCATATTCCAACGCAACTTATCCACAATCAAATCAGCATCTTTGGGATCCACAGTTCCATTGGCCAACACTTTTTCCTTGTCAACATCCAGTGAGAAGCTGCCTGGGATAGCTACACCAGTGCTTTTATATTTGTCTGAAGGCAGGAAATAAAGCGCTCTTTGATTATCAAACTGAGGCTGTTTCACATATTCAATGATATCTTTCAAGTTGACAAACTGATTGGCGGCAGGTCCGAGATGCATCATGTCGCGGGTACCGTCCTTATACTGGTTCCAAGTCATGGAGATGGGCAGCGGAGCAGAATTATATGCCTGACGCTTCATCTGATCCACATACCAACTGGTGCTTAACAAACTGAGGTTGCACACACGCACGTCAGTACGGTAACCCTCAACCTCCTGTGCATACCACAAGGGGAAAGTATCATTATCACCCAAGGTAAAGAGGATGGCGTTGGGGGCACAAGAATCCAGATAGTTTTTGGCCATTGCCAAAGCGGTATAACGGTTGGAGCGGTCGTGATCGTGCCAGTTTTCTTTGGCCAGAACGCCAGGCACCAAACCCAGACAAATCAATGTAACCAACAATGCACCAGCCACTTGCACCTTATTGTTTTTGATATTTTCAAAGAGAGAATAAATGCCATACACTCCAAAACCCACCCATATAGAGAAGGCATAGAAAGAGGCTGCAAAAGCATAGTCACGTTCACGCGGCTGGAAAGGTTCCATGTTCAGATAGAAGGCAATGGCCAGACCCGTCATCAGGAACAGCCACAAAACCACATAAGAGCCTTTGGGATCCTTCATGGAATACACAATCAGACCGATAAGACCCAGAATCAACGGCAACATGTAATATTTGTTATGACCCGGACGCTCCATGCTTGTGGGCAAATCATTGCCTTTCACGCCCAAACGGATCTTATCCAGAGCGGGAATACCGGTAATCCAATTGCCTTTGTCAATATCGTTGCGACCCTGTATGTCATTCTGACGACCTGAGAAATTCCACATGAAATAGCGGAAATACATATAGTCAAACTGATAGGTGTGCATGAATTTCAGATTCTGCTGATACGTCGGCAGTTTGCCTCTGTCCAAATCGCGGCGATTCTCCTTATCCGAAGCACTGTTGCTATTATATTGTGCTTTCAACCAATTGATATAATTCTGTCTATGGGTGCTTGACCACAATCTCGGGAAAAACATCATGTCAGACGGATTATAAATCGGTTTTTCTTCTCTTCTATAATCTGAAATGATATATTTTCCAGATGCATCGTCACGTGTATAAACTGGAGTACCATCCTTGACACCCACATATCTTGAATTATAGCACTGTCCGTAAATAATTGGTTTTGAACCATATTGCTCACGATTCAAATAGGCTAACAAGGCCACAGCATCTTCAGGATTGTTCTCGTCAATAGTTGGATTAGCGTTGGAACGGATCACCAAAGTGAAGAAAGTGGAATAACCTACTAATATGAATATGAAACAATAAATGCCTGCTAACCAATTGGCCTTCTGCTTTTTGTAGCCATAATACAAGGCCCAGCACAACAATGCTGCCAAAAGGATAAAGAAAATGATAGATCCTGAATGGAAAGGTAAACCAATGGTATTAACAGAAAAAATTTCAAATTTACCTGCCAAATTGACAATTTGTGGGATGATGATATACAATATTGCACCCAATAATACGAAAGAAAGGATTAATGACAGAAAAACGCCCCATTCAGGCAAAGATTTGATGGTACCTTTCTTCACACAAAGAACAAACAACGGAATGGTGACGAAAATCCATACAAACCACATCCATCCTGTATTCAGCACAAAACCTAAGAAAAATGAAATTACCGCCAACGACTGCACAATGCCCATATAGCTGGCATTTTTTGACAGCTTGAAATAAATGATGAGCACAATTGCCGGCAGAGTCAACAAGTTCAGCAAGTGAACACCAATGGAAAGTCCTATGAGATAAGCAATTAACACAATCCAGCGGTTGGGATTAGTATTGGATTTGGGATTGTCATATTCTTCATCCCATTTCAAAATGCACCAGAACACCAAGGCAGTAAAGAACGACGACATAGCATATACCTCGCCCTCTACAGCGGAAAACCAGAAAGTGTCTGTAAATGTATAAGTTAATGCACCTACGATGGCGGAACCCACAACGGCCACAATTCTGCCAGGTGTCATTTCACCCAGCTTCATCACCATCTTACGTCCCAAGCGCACAATGGTCCAATACAGGAACATGATGGTCAAACCGCTACAGATGGCGGACATACAGTTGACACAAAAAGCGGCTTTGGTAACATCACCTCCAGCGAAAAGGGTGAAGAAACGACCTATCAGCTGGAAAGTAGGTGCTCCAGGCGGGTGACCGATTAAAAGTTTGTAGGTAGTAGCAATGTACTCGCCACAGTCCCACCATGAAGCAGTAGGTTCAGCGGTCATAATATAAACGGCGGAGGCCAAAATACCTATCGCCCAGCCGATTATATTATTGATTAACTTGAATTTTTTAGACATGTTTTATTTGTTTAATTGATTATTTGATTTATTTCGTTAAGGCGTTAAGACGTTAAGGCGTCAAGGCGTTAAGACGAAAGAATAAATATCTCCACGTCTAAACGTCTCCACGTCTAAACGTTTTTAATTGCCGGCGGCTTTGAACTGGCGCAAGAAGCGGACATCATTCTCAAAATACAATCTGATGTCGTTGGTTCTGTATTTCAGCATAGTCATACGCTCAATACCCAGACCGAATGCATAACCGGTATATTTCTTGCTGTCGATGCCGCAATTCTCAAGAACGCTGGGATCCACCATGCCGCAGCCTAAAATCTCCACCCAGCCGGTGTGCTTGCACAAAGCGCAACCGCTACCACCGCAGATATTGCAGGAAATATCCATTTCCGCTGATGGTTCTGTGAAGGGGAAGTAAGAAGGACGAAGACGGATTTTGGTCTCCTTGCCGAACATTTGCTGTGCAAAGTAGAGCAACGTCTGCTTCATTTCCGCAAATGACACATTCTCAGCAATATATAGACCCTCCACCTGATGGAAGATACAGTGGGCACGCGAAGTAATGGCCTCGTTGCGGAAAACACGACCCGGACAAATCACACGGATAGGGGGCTGCTGTTTCTCCATAGTACGCACCTGCAAAGAAGACGTGTGGGTACGAAGCAGAATGTCGGGATGCAGTTCGATGAAGAAGGTGTCCTGCATATCACGTGCCGGATGCTCTTCCGGGAAATTCAAGGCAGTGAACACATGCCAGTCGTCTTCCACATCGGGACCGGAAACCGTGCTGAATCCAATCTTCTCGAAGATGTCGCATACCTCGTTCATCATGATAGAAATGGGGTGCATTGAACCTACGCTGATAGCGGTAGAGGGACGGGTCACATCAAGATCACTCCCAGCCTGCACAGCCTGGAATTCCATCTTCGATTTAGCCTCTTCATATAGTTGTTGGGCTTTCTGTTTCAGTTCATTCACCTGCTGGCCGAAGCTTTTTCGCTCTTCGGGAGCCACATTCTTGATTTCGGATAGAAGTTCCTGCAATTCACTTTTCTTGGTGAGAAATTGCAGACGAAACTGCTCTAAAGTCTCCATACTGTTGATGCCGAATTGTTCCAGCTGGGATTTTATTTTGTCGATAGAGGTCATTTTAGTTGATTTGTTTATTCGGTTATACGTTAAGACGTCAAGGCGTTAAGACGTTAAAAACATTCTCCACGTCTTCACGTCTAAACGTCTTCACGTTTATTTCATTATTTCTGCGGAGATGATTTTGATATCTTCCAGAGGTCTGTCGCGGCCGTCTTTCTGCTGGGCGGCAATCTTGTCCACGATTTCCATACCGGACACCACTTCACCGAAAACGGTATAGTCACCATCCAGATGGGGTGCTCCGCCAATGGACGTGTAGGCATTGATTTGTTCCTGGCTAAAGACCTTGCCTGTCATCTGAATCACACGGTTTATCTCATTGGTATTGAATACTCTGCCATCCACGATATAGAACTGCGAACCTGACGACTCCTTTTTGGGATTGACATTGTCGCCCATACGTGCAGCGGCCACAGCGCCACGCTTGTGGTACAGACCGGGAACAAATTCAGCGGGGATGGTGTAGCCGGGACCACCATTGCCCAACATCTGTCCAGGTTTGGCGTTTTTGGATTCAGGGTCACCCGTCTGAATCATAAAATTCTGGATGATACGATGGAACAATACACCGTCATAATACTTGTCGTTTACCAACTTGATAAAATTCTCCTTGTGCAGGGGGGTCTCGTCGTACAGAGCAATGACGATGTCGCCCATCGAGGTTTTCAGTAATACTTTTGTCATTTGTGCTGGTTTTTTCTTTTTCGTCGGATTTTTCTGTTCCTGATTATCACTTCCCACGGTGGTGGCATCGGCCTTGCTGCTTGGTTGGCAGGCCAGCATCAACAAAGTGGACAATAAGATAATCAGCATGTTATGTCTTTTCATAGCTATATAATATATACTTTATAACTGCTTTTTTGCGTTTTTATTTTAAGCTTGCAAATTTAAACAAAAAGTTGATACATTTGCCACACATGTTGCAAGGTATTTTTCAAACAAAAACACGTCTTTTATTCGTACTCCACAATATTGGCTTTGGTTTTTTCTATATCCACAGGCCATATATAATTACATTTCGTAATCACACTTTCAGAAATTCGTTTCCACCAGCTTGATTTCAATTCGGGAGCCGTCAATATTGGTGTTGTCCATTTTCACAAAGCCGTAAGTGTCGTTATAGTATGCGGTGAGGCGGGTTTTTCCGATGCGGCTTTTGGCTATGGCCTCAACCTTTACGCACGAAAGCGTACCCATGGGTGTGACGACTTCGCAATTAGTATCAGTAATCTTGTATTTGTACTTGTTGACGATGCCGCCGGTCCAGGTTTTCCAACGTTCGTCACCCCACTGGCTGCCGATGGTAAGTCGCCATTTCCAAGTCTTCCCTTTTGTGATGGGGTATTGGATATACGGGAAAGGATTGCGGCAGGGATTCAAGCTGTCATTTCTCACTTCAAACCAGATGCCGCTACTACTTTGCGAATACGCTGTATTTTGGGCTTGCGCAACGAAGTTGGCGCATCCCATCAGCACAGTTAAGGTGGTTATGATTCGTTTCATGGTTAATACTGTTTTTTCATATTATTGATTTTTGTATTGTTGCGTGCTGAAAGCACGGTATCCTATTAACCCCTAACAAGTCCGTAGGCCGCAGTTTGGGGTGGTGATACTTGTGGTGGAATGCAGCGTGCCGAAGGTACGCAACTATGAGTGTCGTTGTAGCGTGCCTTCAGCACGCATATCACACATTCGGCCTCGATACCCCACACTGCGCTCCTTCGTCGCTTGTGCGGGGTTAATAGGATATTGTGCCTTCGGCACATTCTACCATTAATGCACTTCCCCCATCGGATATCCCCCCTTCCTCTTATCAAAATTCACATAATAGCCGCTGATAAAAGTTAGAGGAATGACAATGCACTCCTCCTTCTGGCGATGAATCCGCAGAATCGTCATTGCAAAAGTACACAAAAAAATAATACAAAGCATCACAATGGCAAATTTTTTAAAAATAATTTAAGACTTATCTCCGTTCCCCTTGCCCCTGGCCGGCCTGCACGGACTCCAACTCCATTTTGCCAAATTTGAACGAGAGGCCGAAGCGTATGGTCCGTGCTTGCCAGTTCACACGCTTCGAGCTGCTGTCCAGATAATAGGGATTGCTACTCACACTTGTGCTGCGGTTCCAGTCGAAAAGGTCATCCACATTCACCCATATTGCGATGCGGTGCTTCCAGAACTCCGCTTTCAGGCCAAGGTCAATGCTGTAACGCGGTTTCACGGTGGTGAACAGCGACACAGTTTGGGACTGGTAGTTGGCCGCCGCATTGATTTCCAGTACTTTCCATAACTTTGCCCAGAAGTTCAGCCGGAAACTGTAGCCCAAATTGTCCACGATGTAAGGCTGTTCCTCGTTGCGGAACTGGAAAGCCGACTTCATGTAATAAACATTGCCGTAAAAGCGGATGCTCATGAAGGTTTTGAGCTGGTAGGTGACATTCACTTCCGCACCCGTATTCAGGGTGCGTCCCGCATTGATGGGTTCCGTAAATGGAACAATCCGCCCGAAAAACGGGTCGTAGCAGACATCTGTCAAGGGGGAGAATTCGTCTTTCGTATTTTTGAACCACGCATTGATGCCCACATTGCCGAATTTCCTGATATACTTAGTCCAGCCAGCCTCCACGGAGTTGGTAAACGCCTGCTTTAAATCAGGATTGCCTGTGCTGAAACTGTCGTCTGAATAGGTGCAATAGGCGGTCAGGTCGGAGGGCTGCGGATTGTTCACCCTACGGGTGTAACTCAGTTTGAAATTGTGCATGTTTTTGGTGCGGTAGCTCAGATGCAGCGAGGGGAAGAGCCCCCAGAAATGGCGCTGGAAATTGTAGCCAGGGGCACCAGGATAGCGTATGCCGCGCAAAGCATACTCGGCCCGCAATCCCCCTTTTATGGTGAAACGGCCAAACTGGTGCTGCACCGTCACATAGCTTGCCAAATCCACAGGATTGTCATACAAAGTGTAGGAACGCAATTTGTCTTTCACATAGTAATCTGCTGTGGATGAGTGTACCAAAGAGTCTATATTTCCCCATTGGTACTTGGGATTGGCAGAGCCCGACACCCCCAACTCCAGGATACCATTGGCATGATAGGGGAAAGTATAATCCAGCTCCATAGTCAGATAATGGGAGTTATAACGCCAGTTTTCCTGCCGAATCCAATCCGATAGCGGCAAAAGCAGATAAGCCCGGTCCTTTGTCGCTTGCGATTTGTAAGCGGAAGCCTGATAGAAAGCGCTTGCGCTGATTGTGTGTCCTTTGGGATTGAATTGATGCTCATACCATAAGCCGATGTAGCCTCCAAAATTTCTGGAATTGAGTATATAATCCTCTGTATAAGAATAGTTTCCAGGCTGATAAATATATTCATTTCGCCAAGTGGAATCCTGTTGGGTAAATTTGTTTGACATGGGAAAGAATCCACCATAAACATAAATGATATTGGCCGTGTCGGGCGTATAGGAGGCATTGACAAACAGTCCGATCTGGTTTTCTTTGAAACGCCGCACGGTTTTGTATTGGCTATGCGAGGACAAGCTGCCGTCATTGTCATAATAGCTTGATTCACCGTGTGTGTCATGGCGAGAAGTACTATACCAATAATGCAGGTAGGTGCTGATAGAGAACTTGCGGTCGGCATAAACATAGGAAATGAAGGGAGTGACATCGGGCGAGGAGGAACCTTTCGCCCCGAAACTCAAGAAGCTGTTCTTCTTGATGTTGGAAACCGTGACAATGTTGATGATGCCGCCAGTTCCTTGCGCACTGTATCTTGCCGACGGGTTAGTGATAACTTCGATTTTTTCGATATCGCTGGCGGGCATCTGTTGCAGAAGGAGTTTCAGCGCCTCGGCATTCATGTTGGCAGGCTTGTTGTTGAGCCAGATTTCCACGGAGGAAACCCCTCGCAAACTTACATTGCCCTCCACGTCCACTTCCACACCAGGCGCATTCTGCAAAGCATCAGCTGCCGTACCTGTCTGGACAACAGGGTCTTCCGAGACATTATACAGGGTCTTCTCCCCGTCCGTCATATACACGGGCTTCTTGGCGGTGATGCCCACTTCTTGCAATTCCATTGTCTGCTTGGGGTTGACAGTGTCCACTTTGGCACTCGCAATCGTGTCGTTTTGTTGCGCATAAAGCCCTCCTACCACCGCCATCACAGCGATGGTGACCAAAAGTTTTTTCATATTTTTAGTTTTTTAAGATTTACACTTTCGATGCAAATCAGTATTCTATAACAAGCTTGTCGCTAGGGATGGTATCGATGGTGTAGTGTGCGATATGGGGAAGTTTTTTTTCGGGAGTTATGCTTTCTCCGAGAGGAGCTAACATTTCAAAAACAAAGAAAACTGGCAGACGGAGCTCGCAGCGCACGGGCTGACCATCCTTCATGGCTGGTTCGCATGCGGGGGCGGCACGGAAAGCGCGGTTAATCTCCGCCATATTGGCCTCTTCAATCTGTTGCAATGCACAACGAACGGACTGACTGTCCTCCATGGCTGGTTCATCTTGATCCGATGATAAGGCCTCGCTTAAATCGGCACAGCGCATATCCATGTTTACTGAATAAGCCACCATCTTGCTCTCTTTCCCATTCAAGGGTTGCCATTTGACATACGCCGTATCCAATTTGGTAATATTAATCTTGCCATCCTTCTCTACAATGAAACGGATAGTGTAAAAGCCTTGCATCTTATACTTTTTGGAGATTTCTGGATATTGCATGCTATCGAAAAGATTGTCCAAATACTGTTGAATACCGCCAGGAAACTCAGGCATCACATCCGGGTTTTCGCACACTTCCTCATCAGCCGCCACTTCCTCTGGCAAATTGTCTGTTTTCGGATGGCAGTTCACCAGTAGCAATCCGGTCATAATGGGGATAAGGAGCAGCAACCACCACGCGGATACTTTGTTCTTTACCTTCTGGTTCATCATCTGAATCCGCTTTTTGGTGAGGAAATGACGGAAACTGTTGCCCACGGGTGCAAACTTGCCCACGCACAACTGCTTGTAGAGCAGCTCTAAATAGTCACGTTTTACAGCACCTTGAGCCAGCACCTCTTCGTCTGCCAGATACTCATGAACAGACTTCAACTCTCTCAAATACAAATATATGAGAGGATTGAACCACTGCAACACTTTTACGACTTCCAACAAGAGCAAATCTACGGTATGGTGCTGACGGATATGCGCACGCTCGTGGCTCAGCACCTGTCGCAACTCACTGTCCGTGAAGACTTCAGGATTGACAAACACCGAACGAAGGAACGAAAAGGGGAGATTCCCATCGGGTTCAGCCAATATGCGTACACGCATCTCCCAAGTGGAAAGCGACTCGGACAGGCTGCTGCGACGATAATAGCAAAAAGTACGTACCAGTTTGATAATTAATAGAATAAACGTTATCCCACAACCGGTGAGATATACCAATGCCAACAGATCTTTCCAAGTCCATGATACTGGCACTGCGACGGAGTTGGGTGGAGTCACAGCTTGCACATTTTCAATTGTAGCCTCTTGGCCCTCAATTTGCAATGCCGGAATTTCATCGGACATTTGAATTTGCTGCATGTAAGCACTCACACGGGCAGCTTGGGGAGCTTTGGTCTCGATGGAAACGAAAGGGATGACCATTGCGACCATCAATGTTCCAACGAGATAATAACGGCGCAAACGCAGCAGGTTACTCCTGCGCAATGTGGCGACATACAGCCCGAAAAACAGGGCTAGAGCCACGGCTGAAAAAAGTAATGTTTTCATGGTTATTCGGTTTTGTCAATCATATTACGGATTTCATCCAGCTCCTCTAACGAGATGTCCTTGTTATTGGCGAAAAAGGAAATCATCGACTTGAAAGAGTTGTCAAAATAATTCTGCACAAAGTTCTGCATGAACGATGCTGAATATTCTTCTTTGCTGATGAGCGGGTAGTAGCGATGGGTTTTCCCGAAGGTCTCATGGCCTATGAAGCCTTTCTTCTCCAGGATTCGCACAACGGTCAGCACGGTGTTGTAAGCCGGTTTGGGTTCAGGGAAATTGGCGCTCAGGTCAGCGGCAAATCCTTGTCCGATTTTCCACAGCACCTGCATTACTTGTTCTTCTGCTTTGGTTAGTTCTTTCATATTGTATTATGATATTTTTATATTCCCCAGACTGACGTCTGGGGTTATTAAGATTTCGCCTCTTCGAGGCTTACACTCCAAACATTTACTCCCCAACATTCACTTCTATAACATTCACTCAATAACATTCACTCAATAACATTTACTCAATAACATTTACTCCCCAACATTCACTCATAACAACGCTGCAAAAGTACAATTTATTTTTTAATTATACAACTAAAAAAGTAATTATATCGATTTTTTTGTGCTATGCATTTGTTTTTCGTATCTTTGCAAGCATTATGAAACGCCTCTTTATCGCCACAAAAATCGAACTGAACGAGCAATATATGAGCATGTTGCGGCAGTTGCAACGACAACTGTCGGGCGACAGGATCGTGTGGGTGGACAGCCAGCTGCAACATTTGACCCTGCGCTTTTTAGGACAAACACCGGATAGTCAAATCCCGAAATTGAAGAAAGCGATGAACGAGGTGGCTAACCAAACGCAGGCTTTCACCCTCAACATGGACAAGTTGGGTATCTTCGGCAGCAAATACGCCCCCTCCGTTATTTGGCTGGGTTTTTCAGAGTTTGAAGCTTATAAAATGCTGTTTGAAAACATGGAAGAACGTATCCTTGATCTTGGTTTCGAACCCAACCACGGCAACCTTGTGCCCCATATCACCTTGGGGCGCATCAAGGAGACTCAGAGCAAGAAATATTTCTGGCAGGTCATCGAGAAAAACAAACCCGATTTCACACAGTCATTCCCTATCACAGAAATCACATTATACCAAAGCCGACTGCAACCGACAGGGCCTATTTACACACCGTTGCACATAGCCATTTTAAAACAGTAGAGACGCGATAAATCGTGTCTCTACAGAAATTCCGTGTAGCCCTTTTTCTTGTAGAGACGCGCCACGGCACGTCTCTACAAGTATCAAGGCTTAACTATTATTTCATTGCCTCTACCGCGGCTTTGATACGGCGGCAGGCTTCTTTCAGATTGGCTTCCGAGGTGGCGTAAGACAGACGGATACAGTTGTCGTCACCGAAGGCAGAACCCTGCACTAACGCTACATTGGCATCGTACAGCAAGTACATGCATAAGTCGGTTGAGTTCTCAATAGCCGTTTTCTTATAAGTGGCTGCGAACTGGGAGTCTGCGGGCACGTGCTTGCCGTACAGTGCTGATACGTCGGGGAAGAAATAGAAAGCACCCTGCGGCATACGCTGTTTGAAACCAGGAATTTCATTCAACAGGGCAAATACCATGTCGCGGCGGGCCTTGAAAGTGTTGCGCATGTCAATGATATCCTTGGAAGTGGTTGGATCCATCTCCATGGCCTTGAGAGTGGCACGCTGGGCGATAGAGCAAGTGGCTGAAGTTACCTGACCCTGCAGCTTCTTGCAAGCCTTGGCAATTTTCAACGGAGCACCAATGAAACCGATACGCCAACCGGTCATGGCAAAGCCCTTGGCCACACCATTAACCGTTACCACTTGGTCTTTGACAAAGTCAAATTGGGCGATACTCTCGTGTTTGCCCTGGAAATTGATGTGCTCGTAAATTTCGTCAGACATGACCACCACCTGTGGATGCTCTTTCACCACCTCGGCCAAACTGCGCAATTCTTCTTTGCTGTACAGCATACCTGTCGGGTTGGAGGGACTGCTGAACATGATGAGTTTGGTCTTGGGGGTGATAGCTTCTCTTAACTGCTCAGCAGTGATTTTGAAATCGTTTTCCAGCTTGGCGGGAATGAACACACATTTGCCTCCGGCCACCTTGGCAATTTCGCGATAGGACACCCAGTAAGGGGTGGGGATAATCACCTCATCGCCAGGGTTCACCAAAGCCATTACCACCTGGTAGATGGACTGCTTGCCACCGGTTGACACCACAATCTGGTTGGTATCGTAATCCAAGTTGTTATCTCTTTTGAATTTGTGGCTGATAGCCTTCAGTAAATCTGCATAACCTGGAACTGGCGGATAGTGAGTGTAGTTGTCGTCGATGGCCTGTTTGGCAAATTCCTTCACACATTCCGGAGTGTTGAAGTCGGGTTCGCCAATACTCAAGCTGATAATGTCTTTGCCCTGTTCTTTCAGTTCGCGGGCAATCTGGGTCATCGCTAAGGTTTCCGATTCACCCATCGCTAAAATTCTGTCTGATAAAATTTCCATAGTGTTGTTGTTTATTTTGTTTTTGTTGTTGTTTTCAGAGGATTGAGTATAAAGAGTTTAAGGTCTTTAAGGACTTTATAGTAATTGTCAATTATCAACTATCAACTTTATTAGTTCTGTCGGTTGGGCTATAATGTATTCTGCTTGGTGTTCGGTCAGCTCCTGGCGGTCGCGGTAGCCCCAAAGCGCTCCCACTGCTTTTATACCTGCACGATGCGCCGTATCCATATCTACACCGGTGTCTCCCACATACAGGCACTCTTCAGCGCTCACCTTCGTCATCTCCAGAATGTCAAACACAATCTGCGGGTGAGGTTTTACGGGAATGCCCTCTCTTTGGCCCAACACCGCTGTGAATTTGATGGTCGGGAAATAATGCTCCATCAAGGGCATCATCGCCTTGTTCACTTTGTTAGACGCCACCGCCAACATCACACCCTCCCTTTGCAATACTTCCAAAGTTTCCACTATGCCACAATATGGCATAGTCTTGTCCGCTTTATGAATATCATAATAGGCCACCATCTCTTGAAATACCTTCTCCACAAAGTCCTTCTGCCTTTTATCCTCCGGCAAAATGCGCTCCACCAATTTATGGATGCCATCCCCGACAAAATAGCGGTAACTGTCCAACGGATGCTCTGGAAAGCCATATTCCCGCATCAAATAATTACAGGAATCTGCCAAATCCTCCAACGAATTGAGCAAAGTGCCATCCAAATCAAAAATCACCAGCTTTATCATATTGAGAAGGGAGTATCGAAATCTTTAAACCGGACACCTACCAAATCTTTTTCGGAGATCACCGACGGATCCGTCTTCCAATCAATATTCAAATCAGGATCATTGAATAAAATGGAGGCTTCGGAAGCTTTGTTATAAAACGCTCCGCACTTGTATGCGAAAATCGTATCATCCTCAAGTGCCACAAAACCATGGGCGAAGCCTGTGGGAATATAAAATTGCATGAAATTCTTATCGCTCAATTCCACCGCATAGTGCTGACCGTAAGTCGGACTGCCTTTACGAATATCCACCGCCACATCTAATACACACCCTTTAATGACACGTACCAATTTCGACTGCGCGTACGGCGGACATTGGAAATGCAATCCGCGAATCACGCCTCTTTTGGAAAACGATTGGTTGTCCTGCACAAACACATCCGTAATTCCTGCTTCTCTGAAGCGTTTTTCATTGTAATTTTCAAAAAAATAGCCTCGCTCGTCGTAATACACATCGGGTTTGACGAGTATCAATCCTTCAATTTCAGTTTTTATGATTTCCATGTTATTATAGGTTATAGGAGTTAGTGAATAGGGATAAGTAGTTGGTAGTTTTCCAGTTCTTAGTTCTTAGTTTTTAATTCTTAGTTCTAAATTTAGTCTTCTGAATCTGCTGCAATGAAATCACGGTACAGGTTCAACACTTTGGCTTTGGAAAGGAAGCCAATATAGTCCCTTTCCTGTGTAATTACCGGCATATTAAAGTTTTGTGTCCGGTTGAATTTCTCCAGCATCTCCTCGCCGCTATCGGTATCGTATATGAATTCCTCTGGCTCTATCATCAATTCATCCACCAGCACTTTGTCATACAACTCTTGATTGAAAATCTTGTCACGGTGGTCGTCCATGACTAACAAACCGGCGAATTTCTGATTGTCATCCAACACCACAAAGAGATTTCTCTTGCTTTGGGCGATATAATGGGTGTATTCCCTCAAGGTGCTGTGCAAGGGTAACGTAGTGATATTATGATCGATAATTCTGCCCCAGTTGATTTTTTTCAAGGCGAATTTGTCTTTATTGTGCGTTTTCAGATGTCCTTTTTCCGCCAACTGACGGGTATAAACCGAATATTTCTCAATGGGTGATACACAAAGGTAGGAAATCAGTGAGGTAATCATCAGCGGAATCAATAATGAATAACCAGCTGATATTTCAGCAATTAGAAAGATAGAAGTCAGCGGAGCAAGCATCACGCCAGACATCACACCCGCCATGCCTGCCAGCACAAAGTTGATATGCGGCAAGTTAAAGCCCAAGTAATAATTGGCGATTTCCGCCACCAAATAGCCCGTGAACGCACCTACAAACAGCGTGGGAGCAAACACACCACCGATACCACCGGCAGAGGTAGTCACTGCTGTGGCGATAACTTTCAGGAAGATAATGAGTATCAGGAAAATAATCAACATCCAGTGCTGCTGCGAAAGCAAGAACAGGGGGGATCTTTCAAACAATTCCATCACATCTCCCTTCAACAAGGCGTTGATGCTTTCGTAACCTTCACCGAAAAGCACCGGTAAAAGCAAAATCAAGGCTCCCAAGGCTACACCGCCAATGACAATTTTGAGCTGTATCCACTTGATTTTCTGGAAGGTTCTTTCAATAAACCTCAGCAATCTCAGGAAATAGATGGAGATAAAACCTGTAAGTATGCCTAAAATGATATAAAACGGAATATTCTTCAGGAAGAATGACTGGGTGCTGGCAATGTCGAAGGTCAAAGTGTCTCCCAAGAACAGCAGAGACAAAACCGTACCTGTAGCCGCTGAAATCAGCAGAGGGAGCAGAGCGGCGCTGGTCAGGTCGAGCATCAGCACCTCGATGGCGAAAACAATGGCCATGATGGGAGCCTTGAAGATGGCCGCGACCGCCGCCGTTGAACCACATGCCAGCAGTAAGGTAGTGGACTTGGCGTTGAGATTGAACAATCGCGCCAGATTGGAGCCGATGGCCGAGCCGGTCAACACCATCGGGGCTTCCAGTCCCACCGAACCGCCAAAACCGACCGTCAGCGTACTGGCCACCATCGACGAGTACATGTTGTGACGCCTGAGTTTGCCCTCGCTTTTGAAAATGGATTTCAGCACAATGGATACGCCATGTCCGATATGGTCCTTGATGATTCTTCGTGTATAGATAACCGTCAGCACAATACCGATAATGGGGAACGCCAAATAGTAGTAGTTGACCTGCGCATTGGGGAAGGTATTGTTCAGAAAAGACACCGTCAAATGCATCAGGTTTTTAACAATGATAGCTGCTGTAGCCCCGAAAATACCGACAAAAAAACTCAGCACCAATATAGTAGCCGGTATGCCCAACTTCTGTTTCATCCATCTTCTGCAATAGGCAAAAATCGATGCTGTGATTTTGTTTTTCATCAGTATTCCGTTAGTTTTTTCAGTTTGAAAATGATTAATAGTGAATCTCCACCTTGTCGCCAATATGCAAATCCGCCAACACCGCGATGCGGCTGTTGTTAAGCGCTACTTCCATGTAACCCAGTCTGTTACTCAACACATACACTTCCTCTTCCTTGGGGTTGTAGAATTCCTGGAAATGGGTGATGGTGATGTGTTTGGTGGAAGAAAGCATAAGAGAGAAATTGCCTTTTTTCACCGCATCCTTGAACATTTTCACCGGAATATCTGTCACGGCGTTGCAACAAGTGTCAATATAAGCCACATGGCCAGTAATAATACGGTTTACCGTGTCGTGTTCTGGCTCATATTTAATTTTCCGGATAAAGGTATCGTATGGTAAAGTATTGTCTTTAAGATTGTTGGAAAAATGCAACTGGGCCATGCTGACAAATTTATCCAGGACTGTGGTTTTCTCGTCAGATAAATTCAGTGTGACAGCCTTCACATTGGGGTCATCGCCAAACATCAAAGAAAATATGCCGTTGTCCTCGCCAATGAAGTAATGCCCATCATATTCCACCATCACGGGCATGGCGGTATGCGACAGGGTGATGCCCGTCAAAATAAAATGAAGAGTATGCTCTGGAAATGACTTGTAACTGCTTTTCAGGATGAAAGCGGTTTGCTCAATACTGAATGCGTCGATGGCATGCGTGATGTCAATGATGTTGGCATCGGGAATAGCCTTCCATAACTGCCCTTTCAGCATGGCCACGTAAGGGTCCCGCAGTTTCCAATCACTGATTAAAGTAATGTTTTTCATTGTCTTATACAATAGATTCCAACAAATTACACTAATCTGCAAAGTTAGTACTTTTTTTTGAATTATCGATATTTTTTTATCCTAATTTTATTTGGAGTTTGTTATAGGTAAAATGTGATGAGCGATGGGCTTTCCGCGATGAGCATTTTTGTTACAAAATTAAAATTACACAGCCTATTGCTCACAGCTCACAGCTCACAGCTCATAGCTCATAGCCCATAGCTCATAGCCCATTGCTATTGTCAAAATACATTAACTAATTTGCTAATTTGCCAATTAAATAGTATTTTTGCGCCTTGAATTTAATGGATATTTGATGACAACATCGCAAGCATACGCATTAGTGACGGGTGCCAGTTCAGGGATTGGTTACCAATACGCCAGAGTTTTGGCGGAGAAAGGCTATAACCTTCTTATTATCAGTAATGTAGAAGATGAATTAGCAGAAAAGAAAAAATTGTTGGAACAGGATTTCCCAGTGGAGGTGAAAGCCTTGACCCGTAACCTCGGCACCTCCGAAGCTGCCAAGGAACTGTACGATTGGTGTAAAACGCAAAATATTAATGTCGAAGTACTTATCAATAATGCTGGGGTATATCACGACCGGGATTTTTTGGTTGATACCGAAGCTTTTAACGAGATGATCATCAATCTTCACGCCTTCACCCCGGCCATGCTTTGCTATTATTTCGGACAAGACATGGTGGAAAAACACAAAGGATACATCCTCAACATGAGTTCCATCACTTCGGAAATTGCAGTGCAGCGACTGGCGAGCTACAGCTCCACCAAAGCGTTTCTGAAGAATTTCTCCCGCTCACTGCATATCGAGTTGTTTCACAAAGGGGTGTATGTGACGGCAGTCCGTCCTGGCGCGGTGGATACCGGTTTATACAGCATCAGCAAGACAGCCACCAAAATCGGAATGTTTGTCGGTTATATTACCACTCCCGAAAAGCTGGCACGACGAGGTGTCCGGGCACTTTTCAATAAAAGGGCACAGGTCACCCCAGGTTTTCTCAACCATGTGTTGATTTTCTTGGTGGCGCTATTGCCGACAGGCCTGCTGCGGCTCATCCGCCGATGGAGAATCTTTTGATGTTAAAGGATGATTGTCTTTACGGGACAATGTGCACAACCAGGTTATATATACGCAGTAAGGCTGCCATAATATGACAGCCCTACTTCTTTAACTGTTATTATTAATTGTTAACTGTTCATTGCCTGGTGTCCGATATCGTTGCGGTAGAACAACGCGTCACTTTGGATTTGCTTTACCCCTGCGTAGGCGTCGCTTTGTGCTTCCAGGATAGTGCGGCCACGGCCTACCACAAAAAGCACGCGTCCGCCGGCGGTAACCCATTGGCCCTCTTTCAAGGCTGTTCCCATGTGAAATACCAGCTGTTTAACATTTTCCAAACCATTGATGGGCTGTCCTTTGGGATAGCTTCCTGGATAACCCTTTGAGCTTAGCACCACACCGAGGAAGGTATCTTCCTCAAATTCCACCTTAGTCTCCTTGTTGTCCAAAACATCCAGAATATGCTGCAACAGGTCACTTTTGATTTTCGGCAGCACCACTTCTGTTTCGGGGTCGCCGAAACGGGCGTTGAACTCAATCACTTTGGGACCGTCTTTCGTCAGCATCAATCCACCATATAATACACCACAGAAAGGCTTGCCTTCTTCCACCATGGCTGCTGCCACAGGCTTCATGATTTCCTCAACGGCTTTGTCTATAGCGGCTTGGGGAATAATAGGTACGGGGGAATATGCTCCCATGCCTCCGGTATTGGGACCTTTGTCACCATCAAAGGCTCTCTTGTGGTCTTGGGCGATTACCAATGGCACCACCTGACGGCCGTTGACCAATGTCAGCAGCGAAAATTCCGGTCCTTCCAGATATTCTTCCATCACTACCTTGCCTTCACCGAATTTAGCATTCAGCAACATGTCTTTCAGCGCCTCATCAGCTTCTTCCTTTGTCATGGCCACTACCACGCCTTTGCCAGCGGCCAGACCATCGTATTTAATCACGATAGGGGCACCCTTCTCATCCAAGTATTTCTTGGCGCTGTCATAATCCGAGAAAGTGGCAAAATCAGCTGTAGCGATATGGTATTTTTTCATCAATTCCTTAGCAAACTCCTTGCTGGCCTCAATTTGCGCGGCTGCCTTGGTGGGACCGAACACCCGGATACCATGCTGTGTCAGCTCATCGGCCAAACCATTCTGCAAAGCGGCTTCGGGTCCGATAATTACCAGTCCTATGCCATTTTCTTTCGACCATTTCACGACGGCGGCATTGTCCTTCTCGTCGATGGGAACGGTGGTGAACTGCTGCCCGATACCATCATTGCCGGGAGCGACAAAAACTTGTTCCACTAATGCTGATTGGGCGATTTTCCATGCAATGGCGTGTTCACGACCGCCTCTGCCGATGACTAAAACTTTCATGTTTGTATTTTTTTGATTATTTGTACACGTGTTTATAGGCGAAATATCGATCCATCACCTCTTTGGCATATTTGATGGAATGCCCACCTGGATAATAGCCGCAGCGTACCACAGGATCATTGTAATATTTGCGTTGTGATTTCAGTTCCAGGTACTTGAATATCATCCGCCAATTGTCCACACTGTCGGTTTCGTATTTGGCGCAAAGAGCCATCGCATCCTGCAAATGCCCACTACCCGCATTGTAGGCCGCTGCCGTCACATACAAGCGGTCATCTTCTCCACTGATACTTGGATACCTTTTGTAAAGTGAGGCGATATGCTTGACCCCGGCCTGGATTTGCTCTTCAACAGAGGAGGTGTCGGTCAATCCATAATGTTGTGCGGTTTCCGGCATCAGTTGCATAATACCAAAACTGCCACCCATGCCCACCAAATCCGTGTTGAATTTCGTTTCCTGGAAAATGATAGACGACACAAAACGCCAGTCCAGATTATACTTTTGGCAATATTTTTTGATAAGGGCATCATAGACAGAGATGGAGCGGCGACTGCTTTTTCCGAACGACTGCTGAATCACCTGAGAACCCGTAGTCAGATAACGTTTGCATAGCGCCTCGTATTTTTTTGTACGTTTGAATTCCACAATCCATGCATTAATCCTGTCATTCAACGACGGGTGATGCGGATTCAGCACCCACTCACGGTTAAAATCACTGCCAATACGGCCCACAATCTTCAAATTAGGATAAAAGGGAAGCAGGGTAACGGCCAAATTATAATCAGACGCGATAAAATCTATCTCCTTTTCGGCCAGCATCTCGAAAAGGTCTTCCGTCCTATTATGTTCAGAATAAATCATTTCCCATTCTGAATGTTGATGAACATCCACCAAGGTGACATCCACCGGGAACTGGGCTGGAATATATAATTCATTGACCAATGTATCGCTGATATGCGTGTTTTTACGGGAAATCAATACAGGATAGGAATATGAATGGGGTTCTGAAAAAACAAGATAATGAGTAAATATCTGGCCTTTATTGACATCCATGGCCACCAAATCATATTCGTTTTTAAAACACGTGAAAAAGGCTTTTTCCGGATCACTTTCCACTGTCACCTCAACCTTTTTGCCAAGATCCTGAGCCATTTGCTTAAGCAGGTCATACTGAAATCCTATCGGGGATCCTCTATACACAAAATAATCCGATGCATGACAGAACAACAAAGCGTGTATCGTATCGCTCTCATTTTCCTCTACAAAATGGTTTTCTTTAAATGAAAGATTGGATTTTTTGTCACAAAAAATGACAAAAACCATCAAAACAATGCTTAAGACAATTAATACAGAATAACTGACAAGATCTCTTTTCAAAACGAAAAGTTTTCGTTTATTCAAAAAATGATACCATTAGATACCTGGCATCATCAGAATAGCTTTTTCCACTTTTTCGCCTTCTTGCAACTTGATTTGAGCGGTGCCTCTATAGTCAATATTGGTCTCCTCGTCGGTATAGGTCGCGGTAATATTCAGCAAAGCCTCATACGGATAAGTATGTTCATACGAACCATCATTCCCTGTAACTCCCGCTTTTCCCGCTTCAATAGCGGAGTGAACAGTTCTCCCCGGAGCCACCGATCCTGGATATATATCCAAAACGGCACCGGGAACGACCTCTCCTGTATCTAATCCATTTGTCGAAAAATAGCATATCACCTTCATGCCACAATTATAATTCTTCTTACACTGTGTCATGGTCAGCAGAAGGACCACTGCTATAACGGGTATCAAAAGCAAAGACTTTTTCATAACTAAAATTTTTTCAAACCAAAGTGCAAAGATACATTATTTTTTTAAAACTACAATTCTTCCATCAACATTTCACCTCTGGGGTTAAAAACCCTGTACTTTGAAAAATGCTCATCCGCCTCAAAACCGTCGCCATAATTGACAGTTCCATCGGCTTTTGTCTGTTTTACAGGCACGACAGAATAAATGACTTGCCTATTTTTATCCCAAATCAATTGTTCTGTCTCTATGGTTTCATTTTTTACCAGATCCTTGATAACCACATTTTTAGATGCTTCCATACGGGGAGGTATTTCCGCGCTTATAGCGTAATCCGCAGTCAACATGGACTGTTTCTCCCCCCATTCGTCGTATGCATATATAATAATTCCGTCAGGACAATCCATATAAACCGTATCGCCGAGGTATTTATTTAAGGTAGGGGCATACAATTCGAAGGAGGTAATGCCGGCATCGCTGAATATCATGTGTATTTCGGTGGCCGACTCGTCGGGGTATTTTCCGTGGCACTCTTTGGCCACAACCGGCTCCCTGTTCTTGCCACACGAAAAAAACAGTACCACAATGGCAAGTGCTATTATGGTACTGTTACGGGTATTTTTCATTGTAATATCGGCCAAAACTGGCTAATTATTCAGATTAGCGGATGGTGGTGTTTTCCTGGATCCAGCAGCCCACGTGGAAGGACTGTCCATCTTGCAGACCTCTCACAAAACGATCCTGTTTGGAGGGGAATGCCAGTTTTGCTCTCTTGGCATTGGCAGTCTCAGCGCAGCTGGGGTCAACCGCAGCAGCTTTGGCATACTTGTCGGCAGCTGCCCAGTTATAGCAACGGGGCAAGAAATCGTCACCACCACAACGGTTACCTGAAGAAGCATACAAATCACCAATCAGGATATAGGCTTTACCGCAGTTCGGGTGGATTTTGATAGCCTGTAATGCGGCGTTACGGGCTTCCGAATATTTCTGTTCAAGCTGATAAGCCAAACCTAACATATAATAGCAATCCACTTTCTGCTCTTGGGTCTCATACAAAGATATAGCCTCGTTGAAGTAGTCGATAGCCTTGGCAGTCTCACCATTTCTCAAAGAAAGGTTACCCATCAAATAGGCGCTCTGGGCACCGGGTTCCGCAGCATGAACCAACTCCAATGCATCCTTGAAAACAGGAGAAGTGATGCAGTTGCCCTTGCTCATAGTCAACACCATTTTTTTCAGAGCCTTCATGTTATTCTTGTTCTGGTCAAACTTTTTTGTATAAACCTGCTCGAGGACATTGCAAGGAGCATACGGCTGGAACTTGCCTTCTATATTGGAAAGGGTCTTACGGTAGTTGCTCACAAACTTCATCTGACGGGCAGTATCGGCAGACAGCTGGTTGAAACGCTTGTCGTATTCCATTTTGTCAATCTGACCCTTGGCAAAGGCAGAGTCCAGATTTTCGAAATTCGGCAATTGTTTCTCATATTTCACGTATGCGTTCACGATAGCCACATCAATATAGTCGGTGGCTCTTTCATAAGCCTCAATAATGATGGTGGTGTCTTTCTTAATCTGGGTCATGGTTTCAGCCAATTTGAAATAGGAGTCCCAGATATTCGGCTGAGTATTCTCCTTTTCCATATCCACAGATCTCACGAACATGTTATATATGTCCTCAATAGCCGTATAATTTCTGGTTGCCGCATAATCTTTCATTCTATAGCGAGCATTATTGAACGCCATAAAACCCAGACCATTACCCTCTGTAAATTTGTTGGGGAAATACTGATGACGGACTTTGTAAGAATTCACCAAATCGTCAATCAGAGCTTCTCTTTTTGCGGAATCCGTCTCAGCCTTGATCAGATTGTCGAACATGGTCTGAGCATAGGTGTATACACCATCCCAAGCGCAGGGGCAGTTGTTGACCACATAATGCCATGGTGTCAAGGCATCTGAATATTGCTTGTTGTTATAAAAAATTCTGAAAGAGTTCACCTCCTCCAAGCACTTCAAGGAATCTTCCTCAGTAGCGCCATACTTAAAATTGCAGCCCTGCGAAAAGGCCAGACTGGTCATAAAGCAAAGCAAACTTACAAAAAACAGCTTTTTCATTTTTATTGAGTTTTAGTATTGATTTTTTGATTCAAATTCTCTCCAGAAGTTTAAAAACTAATCCAACTTCACCCGCTGATACCAGCTTTCAACCAAAATAAGGTTAAGACCCACCTTGAAATAACTCTGTCTGATAAGATCATTTTTCAGACTTCCCATACCACCGTACTCCAGCATCAGATTCAGGTTACACTTCGAGTTAAAGGTTCTGAATGGAAGGCCCAAGCCCACACTTACCGAGAACTCGGAGATGGTCGTGTTTCTGATTTGCAGGTAGCCCGTGGAATATTTCGCTCCTGCGCGAATGGCGATATTCTTACTGAACTTACCCGAGTTGGGATCAGGAACATATTGCAAACCGACGTTTGCCACCAAGGCGTCTTTCAACGAGTCAGAACTTCCCATGCAGGTATACCTCGACCAATTCTGCCATGTCACATCAACCCCTACCGTAAGTTTGTCTTTGAAAGAATACATCATACCCAAGCCCACATAATGCGGCATGCGCATATTCCCTTTCTTATTCAAGACCGAATATGCCGTATCATAACTAACCACACTGCTATAGTCGTTGGTGTATCTGTTAACCAGCAAATTACGTTTCATCCACACGTATGCGGCATTTTCATATACAGCACCGACACCCAGTTTGTGAGATTCGCCAATGTTGGCAATATACTGCAAACCTGCTTGCAAGTAGATACCATCAGCATAATCTTTTTGGGCGATACGAAAATTGTAAAGATATTCTCCGCTGAACTCCTCATAACGTATAGAAGACAAAGTACCAAACAAATAGGACACATTCAAACCAATAGACAATCCCTTATAAAGTTTGAAAGCATTGCCCCAATACAACTGCATCAGTCCCCCTTCGCCGGAGTATTCATAGTTTACAGCACCTATATTCGTAATAGTCCTGGAATCGATGATATTATAGCCCCTGTCACTGAAAGGGAGGAAACCCACACTGGTTCTCCAATGTTTTGTCAACGGCAAACCAATGGCGATATAATCCAATCTTGCCAACGTTCCGTTTTGAGACAATTCACTGGTTTTAAGAAAGATATTATTTACATTAAAACCTATATCACCCACAAAAGTCAAGGAATCAAAAGCCACATACGAAGCGGGATTCCGGAAATTGATGTAGTTATTGGACTGCATGGCATAGGATACTCCTCCCATAGCCGCCAATGTAGCATTGGAAGTATTATTAACCAAGCCCACTCCATAACGGGAATACGGAGAACTGATTTCATTTTGCGCAAAACAGTCCACCGACAATGCGATGAGCAAACCTACAATAATTAATATAATTCTTTTATTTATCAACATTAAAGCGCAAAATTTCATATAAACCCCAAAGCACAAGATTTGGGGCTGCAAATATCGGAAATTTTATTGAATTTTGCAATAGCTCCGCATCACCCCCTGTCAACAGGACTTTAAGCATCGGATTTTGCCGGCTGTATTCCGCAATAATGCCATTGATTTCACATACTATCCCGTTCATCACACCACAGCGGATAGAACTTTCGGTGTCATCGCCCAACCATTGTTCCGGCATCTGTTTACGCACTTCCGGCAATTTTCGGGTATAATGTTTCAACGCCTTGAATCTCATATCGATACCCGGAGCGATGGAACCACCCATATATTCTTTTTTATCATTGATAAAATCGCATACCATACAAGTACCCAGCTGGATGGACAGCACATTTTGTCCCGGATATAGTCTGTATGCCCCAGCCGCATTGGCAATTCTGTCGGGTCCCAAGGAATTGGGAGTATGGTAACAAAGTGAAAAAGGCAAGGGAGTTGAAGCAGATAACACTATCAGCGGACAGTGCTGGCGGATAAAACTATCACTGGACAGTTGATACTTGCCCACTGAAGACAAAATGGCATGGGTGATTTTGTATTGTCTGAAGAGTTCCCCCAGCCTGTTGAGCGTCAACTGGCGATATCTGCTCACTTCAACCAGTTCTCCTGCCTCGGAAAAAACCGCTGTTTTATGCAAGGTGTTACCAATATCTATAATTAAGTACATTCCGTTTTGCGATTAAATGTGCAAAGGTAGTAAAAATTTTAGTACTTTTGCCGAAAATTTCGTGCGTATGTTCAATGTACCTATACTGCTGATTGTATATAACCGGATGTTTGAGACCCACAACCTGTTTCAAGTCATCAGGGAAGTGCAACCCCAAAAACTATATGTAGCCGCCGACGGACCTTATTGCGGTAACCAGCAGGACAGTGCCGACTGCTTCCGCACCCGGACGGTCATCATGCCCGAATGGCCCTGTGAGCTGCACACGCTGCATCATGAGGAGCACCTCGGCAAATCACGGGCTATCCATACCGCCATGAAATGGTTTTTCGAGCAAGAAAAAGAAGGGATTGTGCTGTTCGAGGATTGCATGCCCCATCCGGATTTTTTCACTTATTGTGAAGAATTACTGGAGCGATACAGGGATGACAAGCGCGTCTATCATATCGGTGCTTCCAATTTCCGCAAGCATCAGAAGGCATTGAAGCGCAAATTGAAAAAACATGGCGACTGCTCCTACTATTTTTCAGCCTATACCACCACCTGGGGGTTTGCCACCTGGGCCGACCGCTGGGAGGATTTCAACATGGACCTGGAAGAACTGGAACAAATCAACTTCAACCAGCTGGTGAAAAACTACACCAGTCGCCCAAAGGAGCGCCGCTACTGGCATCGCCGCTACACCATCATGAGGAAAAACCAGCTGCCGGTATGGGATTACCTATACAATTTTCATATATGGTTACACTCCGGTGTGGCCATCTCCCCTACCCTTAATCTGGTAACTAATGTAGGAGTACACCCCCAAGGGTCGAAACGGAAATTCAGAAGATTGATCAAAAAAGCATACCCTATTCTGCCCCTGAAACATCCCGAAAAAATCGAAGTGGACCACAAGGCTGACAGATTTATGTTCAAAAACATTTACAGCAAGGCCTACATCTTGATTTTTGCCAACTGGATTAACGATATGCTCCGAACCGAACAGGACGAAGAGGATTGGTAAAATACGTTTTAAATTTTATTGTGTAATACAATAGTATTTTTTTGTATCTTTGCCGCCTAAAAATTTAAATGAATAAAGACATGGCAAATAACGAACAATTAGGTGCGAAAAAAGCTGAAAATGTACAAGAAACAGAAAATTTCGGCACTCGTTTCATCAACTTCTTTGCAAAGTATCAAAATGTAATTTACGGCGTCATTATTGCTATTTTATTGGTAATCGCCGCTATCATCGCCTTGAACAAGTTCTATTTCACCCCGAAAAACGAAAAGGCTTCCGCCGCTATGTTAGCTCCTATGACCCATTATATGGCTGGCGACTCTCTTTCTTTGAGCTTGGCATTGGAAGGCGATGACGAAAACGACGGTTTTTTGACCATCATCTCTGATTACAAGATGACCAAGACCGCCAATACCGCCAAATTTTATGCAGGTTTAAGCTACCTGAAACTGAATGACAAGGAAGAGGCTTTGAACTATCTGCTTCAGTTCAAGAAAAAAGAAGATGTGCTGTGGTATGCATGCCAGGCTTTGATTGGTGACCTGTATGATGAGCAGGGCGATGAAAGCAAGGCTATCAGCTATTATAAGAAAGCTGTTAAGAACGACGATCCTTATTTTACCCCCATCAATCTGTTCAAATTAGGTCAGATGTACGAAAGAAGCGAGAACTGGAAAGAAGCTGCCAACGCCTACCAGCGCATCGAGAACGATTATTATGACCAATACCAGAACATGGGCGTAGCCAAATTTGCTGAAAACGTAAAAAGCAAATTATAATAAAACATGACGGACAAAAAGAAAAATCTGTCGGAAATTTCATTCACTCCCCATAAGCAATTCTCACCCCAACAGGTGAGAATTGGCGTTGTAGTGAGCCAGTGGAACAGCCAAATTACCGACGCCTTGTTAGAAGGTGCACTGAATGCATTACAGGAATACCAAGTACCCAAAGCCAATATTACTGTGCGCCGGGTACCTGGTAGTTTTGAATTACCCTCTGCCGCAGTGATGATGCTGGAGGCCGATGAAAAGATGGACGCTGTGATATGTCTGGGCTGCATTATCCAAGGCGAAACTCGCCACTTCGAATTCATTGCCCAAGCAGTGGCCGACGGCATCATGAAAGCCGGCATTGACTATGCCACCCCCGTTATTTTTGGCGTATTGACCTGCAACGATATGCAACAGGCCATTGACCGCTCGGGCGGCAAACACGGCAACAAAGGAACAGAAGCAGCAGTCAGCTGCCTGCAAATGATTGACTTTCAAAAATCGATATGCTAAGAGTTGTTTTCATGGGAACTCCAGAGTTCGCCTGTGCGGGCCTGGAAGCCATTATCGCCTCCGATTTCGCCGAGGTGGTGGCTGTGGTCACTGTACCCGACAAACCTGCCGGACGCGGTCAGCAATTGCGTTTTTCCGAAGTGAAAAACACTGCCATGAAGCATAATCTGCCTATTCTGCAGCCCGAGAAACTCAAAAACGAACAGTTTATCGAACAGCTGAAGCAATATAACGCCGACGTGTTTGTCGTGGTAGCCTTTCGGATTCTGCCAGAGGTAGTCTATTCGATTCCGCCGAAAGGTTCTTTCAATCTGCATGCTTCACTATTGCCCAATTATCGCGGTGCGGCGCCTATCCAACGGGCCGTGATGAACGGAGAAACCAAAACCGGCGTCACCACCTTCTTCCTGAATCCACAAGTAGATTGCGGCGATATTATCGACCAAGTGGAAGTAGAAATCGGACCACACGAAACGACAGGCGAGCTTTATGACCATTTGATGCAAGTAGGCGCAGAGCTAATTATCAAAACGCTCAAAGCAATTGATGAGGGATCTGTGACCTGCAAAAAACAAGCCATCACGAATGAAAATGCGGTCAAACCCGCCCCAAAAATCCTAAAAGAAGATATGCTGATCCATTGGGATAGCGAATCTTATATAATTTTTAACCAAATCCGAGGCCTCTCCCCCTATCCAGGGGCATATACTCGCATCAAAAATACAGACGGGAAAGAATTTATTATTAAATGTTACGAGGCGGAAATTACTGAAATACAAAGCAAAAAAGAAGCCGGATTTTGGGAAATTGATGCAAAAGGAAATTTCCTTGTACACACAAAAGATAAATGTATCTCATTGAAAATCATTCAGTTTGAAGGAAAGAAACGGATGCCAGTCAATGAATTTCTTCGTGGCTGGAGAATGGACAATTACGCCTCTAATCTCTTCTGACATCAGCATTTATGATACAACTTATCAACAATTTGAAAGAATTTATCAACAATCGAGAGGAAAACTCTCTTTTTTTGAAAAATTCTATATAAATTTGCAGTTCATTCTTTATTAACCCTTTTAAATTCAAAAACATGAACAAAGCAGAATTAATTAATGCTATTGCCGAGAATGCCGGCTTCACCAAAGTTGACGCCAAAAAAGCTCTGGAAACCTTCTTGACTGTCGCCACGGGTGCCTTGAAAAAAGGTGAAAAAGTTTCACTGGTTGGTTTCGGTACCTTCTCCGTAGTCAAAAGAGCAGCCAGAAAAGGCCGCAATCCTCAGACTAAGAAAGAAATCAAGATTCCTGCAAAGAAAGTCGTTAAATTCAAAGCTGGTTCAGAATTGGCAACCATTAAGTAAATTTAGTTTTACGATGAAAAAAAGCCCTATCCATGGGCTTTTTTTGTTTTTTTTATAGCACTAAAATGATCTCAGAAGAACTAACCTACACAAGACATTCATCCTCAAAACTATACAAATTTGAAGACCGTGAAATCAGACGACAAGTCTGTGAATATTTGCAAACCTTTCTGACGGACGAGCGCATTGCCAGAATTAACGAAGTGCTGAACCTGCGCACCCGTCATTTCACCGTGGTGATGGAAGATTTGTTCCAAACCCAGAATATAAGTGCGGTGATGCGGAGCTGCGAATGCTATGGCTTGCAAGACGTATATGTAGTGGAAGGGAAATACGAGTTTCAAATACATAATGCCATCTCAATGGGCTCCAACAAATGGCTCACCTTGCACAATTACAAACCCCAAGAGCACAATATGCAACATTGTATCAGCGACTTGCATCAGAAAGGCTATCAAGTGGTAGCCACTCTGCCGTCGGAAAAAAGCTGTTTTTTAGACGATTTGGACCTCAACACCCCATTAGCGTTCCTATTCGGCACAGAACTGACAGGCTTGAGCCAGGAAGCCATTGACGGGGCAGACATACACGTCAAGATACCGATGTATGGCTTTACTGAAAGTTTCAATATCTCCAATTCGGTGGCCATTACCCTGTCACAACTCGTCGAAAAATTGAGAAAATCTTCCATAAACTGGCAATTATCTGAAATCGAAAAGGAAGAATTGTTGTTGGAATGGCTGCAAAAATCGGTCAAAACGCCCGATTTACTTATCAAACAATTTTTGTTGAAAAATAATTTGTCAGAATAAAAATTTTTTGTATTTTTGCAGCCCAATTTTCAGAGAGAAAATTAATTAGAAATAATAATAAAAAAACATAAGCGATGAAAAGAACATTCCAACCGTCCAACACCAGACGTAAACACAAACATGGTTTCAGAGAAAGAATGTCCACAGCCAACGGTCGTAGAGTATTAGCCGCCCGTCGCGCTAAAGGCAGAAAAAAATTAACCGTTTCCGACGAGGAATTGGGAAGAAAAAAATAATATAGAATTTCTTGTTCTATGATGCAAAAAAGAAGACCGCCGTGTCTTCTTTTTTTGTAATTTCGCAGCCAATTATCTGCACAATGAAAAGAATCTTATATATCCTGATTTTTATGGTGTTATGCTCCGCAAGCATGGCACAAGGTGGTTATTTTCTGGACGGCATTATCGGCGTCATTGGCAAGGAAGTGATTCTGAAATCCGACTTGGAAAAGGTTTATTCGGAATACAGCTACCAGTACAGTCTGGATGAGGATGAGCATGATCTCAAATGCCAGCTATTGCAGCAATTGGTGTTTCAGAAATTGCTGATACATCAAGCGGATTTGGACAGTATCACCATCACCAACGACGAACTGGACAATACCATCAACTACCGTATGGCCATGATGATACAACAAGTGGGGGGCAACGAGAAAATCATTGAGGATTACTACCATAAAAGCATCGCTGAAATCAAAAAAGATATTCGGGAAGATATTTATAACCAAATGCTGGTGGACCAAGTGCAGCAAAACATCACCTCAGATATTATCATCACACCGTCAGAGGTGAAAGATTTCATGAAGCGCGTTCCTGCCGACAGTTTACCCACCATCCAAACCACATACGAATTTGGTCATATCGTAAAGATTCCTCCTGTCAACGATGATGAGATCAGCGCCATCAAGGAGCAACTGGAAGGATACCGGGAAAGGGTATTGAGAGGAGAACGTTTCTCCATGCTGGCCCGCTTGTATTCCGACGACCCGGGTACGGCTTCCAAAGGCGGAGACCTTGGTTTTGTAGACCGCGGCACACTTTATCCTGAATTTGAAGCAGCCGCATTTGCCCTGCATACCGGCGAGATTTCACCAGTGATCAAAACACAAGCAGGCTATCATATTATTCAGATGATTGAACGCCGAGGCGAAAGCATTCATGTGGCACATATTCTGATACAACCTAAACCTTCCGCCGAAGAACAGGTGAAGGCCATTGAATATCTGGACAGTGTACGGCAGGTTATTCTGGACAACAAAATGGATTTCAGCGCCGCCGCAGAACAATTTTCCGACGCTCCCGACAAATTGGCCGGTGGATGGGTAGTCAACCCTTATAACAATTCGTACAAATTTGAGCAAGACGCTATTGATCCTTCCACCTTCCTGACCATTGACAAATTGATTCCGGGCGAGTATTCCTCACCTGTACCTTACGTCAACGAAGATGGTGTCATGACTTATCGTCTGCTGTATCTCAAAAGCCGTATTGCAGCCCACCAACCCAACATGTTCGAGGATTATGATTTTATCAAAAATGCAGCTTTAGAAGAGAAAAAATACAATACTATACAGAAGTGGATCGTTAATAAAGTTAAAGTCACCAGCATCAAGCTGAATGAGGAATATAAAGACTGTCCCTTTGTAGAAGAATGGCAAATACCTTAATCACAACTAATTACTATGGATTTACAATTCAAGAACGACGTGGAAGCCATTGACGCTTTCGTTGAAAAATATGCCGAACTGAGAAAAGAAATCGCCAAAGTCATTGTTGGACAAGACGACATCGTCAAGAATGTGCTTATGGCCATGTTCAGCCGCAGCCACGCTTTGCTTATCGGTGCTCCTGGATTAGCCAAAACATTGATGATCACCACTATAGCCAAGACAATCAACCTGACTTATAACCGTATTCAGTTTACGCCAGACTTGATGCCGTCGGATATCATGGGTACGGAAATTCTGGACGAAAACCGTAAGTTCAAATTTGTCAAAGGCCCTATCTTCGCCAATATTGTGCTGGCAGATGAGATTAACCGTACTCCTCCTAAAACCCAGTCCGCTTTGTTGGAAGCCATGCAGGAACGCTCGGTCAGTATGAACGGTGTCACTTACCAGCTGCCCGATCCTTTCTTTGTATTAGCTACCCAGAACCCCATTGAGCAAGAAGGTACCTATCCGCTTCCCGAAGCTCAACAGGACCGTTTCATGTTCAACATCTACTTGGATTATCCGAATTTCGACCAGGAAGTAAATATTGTGAAAACTACCATCCATGGTAATATGGTTGAACCGCAGCAGATTTTGAGTATTGATGAGATTATTTTCTACCAGAAGATGTTGCAGAAGATTCCGATTCCGGAGAATGTATATGAATATGCAGTAAGACTGGCTACGATGACTCGTCCCGGTACCGAGATGGCACATCCCTGGGCTACCGACTATTTGTCATGGGGCGCTGGTCCACGTGCTTCCCAATATCTGGTGATAGGAGCCCGTACCCATGCGGTGCTTAATGGAAAATATTCTCCTGATATTGAAGATATTAAGGCTGTTGCCCACAATATTCTGCGTCACAGAATCATCAGAAACTACAAAGCTGAAGCCGATGGTGTGACGGTGAACGACATTATCGATAAGCTGTTGAACCAATAATTCTTACAATGGAATTATATGCCACCAAAACACGATGGAAATGGTTGCTGTTTATATTCGCAGCCCTCATCTTTTTGGTGATTATTTTCTATTCCAACAGACTCATTAAAAACATGGCGCAAGAAGAGCGGCGCAGAATGGCCCTTTGGGCTGACGCCATCTCTTACAGAGCCGAATTGGTCAATCACACTGAAAGTTTTTTCGACCAAATACGTATTGAGGAAGGAAAACGGGCCGCCATTTTGGGTAAGGCCTGGCAAAAGGTCAATGAGGCCTCGCTTAACGAGGATGTAACTTTCTATGTGGACATCATGTCCTATAACTCTACCATTCCCTGTATTCTGACCGACGACAAAGGCAATGTGAACATCGCCGTCAATGTGTCACCTGAAGTGAATAATATCAGCAATATTGCCGAGTTGCCCAATAAGAATGAATATGACAGCGTGATCTTGCAATATTACAGGAATCACTATAATGTCATGTATTACAAGGAATCGCAGATTTATACCAACTTGAGAGAAGTTATCAATAATTTAGTAGAACAATTCTTTCAAGAGGTAGTCATCAATACCGCTTCGGTGCCCGTTATTGTGACAGACGCCTCCGAGCAGAAAGTCATTGCCTCGGGTGGGTTTACGGCCGATTTTCTGAATAATCCTGCATTGGTGGAGAAGGAAATCAACAAAATGAAAGGACAGAACGATCCCATCAAAGTTGATCTTCCTGAACAAGGCACTTGTTATGTTTTTTATGAGGAATCCTCGGTATTGCGGCAGCTGAGATTCTTCCCATTTTTCCAGTTTTTCATTGTCTTTATCTTTGCCGGGGTAGCCTATCTGCTATTCAGCTATGCTCGCCGCTCAGAGCAAAACCAGGTATGGGTGGGAATGTCAAAGGAAACCGCCCATCAGTTGGGAACCCCCATCTCGTCTCTCATGGCTTGGAATGAATTGTTAAAAGAGCAGAATGTGGATCAGAGTATTATTGCGGAGATAGACAAGGATGTGCACCGTTTGGAGACCATTGCCCAAAGATTTTCCAAAATTGGTTCGGTTCCGGAATTGAAAGACGAAGACCTGGTGACCGTCATTGCGGAATTTGTGGCCTATCTGCAAACCCGAATTTCCTCAAGAGTGAATATCAAATTCAACATTCCCAAGGAAGGTTCCATCATTTTGCCACTCAACCGCTATTTGTTCGAGTGGGTAATTGAGAATATCTGTAAAAATGCGGTGGATGCCATGGATGGAAAGGGGGTGATTGTCATTGATATCCTAACCGACGCGCATAATGTACATATCGATATTGCCGATACCGGCAAAGGTATTCCGGCACGTAAATTCAAGACCATCTTCAAGCCAGGTTTTACTTCCAAAAGTCGTGGCTGGGGTTTAGGCTTAACCCTGGCGAAGCGCATTATTGAAGAATATCACAAAGGCAAATTGTTCGTTAAATCCTCCGTAATTGATCGCGGTACCACAATGCGGATTACGCTGAAGCGGGACGAAGTACAATGATGTCGGTAGAAACGCAATATTGATAGAAATACGCCAAGGCACATTCTCTCCCAATCCGAATATGTCTTTATGAGAGACAGAAGCGCGCTGTCCCTACTATCTTTTCACAAATTTCTGTACTGTTGCTGTGCCATCGGTTGAAATGACTTTCAACATATAAATTCCTGAAGAAAGATTTTCTAGCGGAATGGTGCAGAAATTGCTTATGGCAGGATGTTCGACACGAACCAATTGTCCCAATGCATTATAGAGCTCCACACTTTGCATTTCTTCTCCCGACACATTCACTTGATGCACTGCGGGATTGGGATATACTGAAAATGGATTCGTTGCCACATCCGAAACCTCATCTGTCAGAAAATGCACATGGAAAGTCAGATAATCGCCAGTTTCCTGAATATCCGTGATTTCAAAACTAAGTTCTGGGGTTCCATCTGTCAGATATGGGTGCGGATTGGTGGTCGGACCGAAAGAAGTACGCCCTGAGGCAAAGCTGAAATGAGCTTGATAGGGGTGGCCATTGACAGTATCGCAGTTACTGCCGGGGCGGAAAATCCAATATTGGTGTGCCTGGTTATAAAAGTCGAAAAATGCGTTGGCAAACATGCCTTCGTAAGTGATTGGAACGGTATCATTCCAACGACCTATCAACATACCAGTTCCTGGAATATTGAAATCATACACATCGGCTCGGTTACGATACTCGAAGGTAAACCACTGCGTACTATCGATGGCCGACTTGATGTAATAGCAATTCTGCGAGGAACTGGAAGCATTGCTCAACAAGGTATAAGTGCCATCTTCTGTAATCTGTATCGGTTCTTCAGCCACATGCAAATATTTGGATTTCAGTATGGTACTAATTTGCTGATAACTATTGGTGGAACACATCAAATCCCAAACACTTGCGGGAGAAACATTTTGATAATTAATGTAATGGTACAAATCAGGCAAGCCCATGGAATGTCCCATTTCGTGACAGAAAGTACGTGTCGTAAAATACGTGGGAGCCCCTTCAAACTCAAAATTGAAAGCGTATGGTTTCATACCATTCACCCTCACTGGGAAATCGATGGAATCCTGCGGGAAGAACTCCATGTGAGGCCATAACAGGGAGGCCCATTCGCCAACCCCACCTTTCACAATAAAGCTGATATTGTCGATATTGCCATCGCCATTACCGTCCAACATAGTATAAGTGCTCACAAGGCCCATGGAATCCACCGCATGGAGGATTTCCGCGATCAGCTCCGCCTCACGCATGGAAATGCCTATAAAAGGCAGTTCTCCTTGGTAACCGATGGGATTGGTAGGACTATAGGGCTGATAATAAGCCCGAGGCTGCCTGGTGGCATACGATACGATTTGTCCACCCTGTATCTGATTCGCATAAACAGTATGAAAATGTATTTTATCATAAGTGCTTTCTTTGTAATAATTATATACGCTATTATAACCAGACTCTTCTTTGTTGAACATATCATCAATGTCCTGGAAAGAATGATTAATCTCCTCGTCATCGGCAAATCGCACGAAAATAGCGAGGTTATACAAATCCGAGCGGTTGCTGTCCACCACCCAGAAATCGTACTGGGTATTTTTGTTGGTCAGGAACTCCATCGCCCCTATAGTGGAAGTGGACTGAATATCAATGGAATCATTGCTCTGGAACATCACCACATAATAACTGCCCACAGGCAAATCAACGGGAGCTGAGAAACTATATTGTAAGGTATCTCCTGCGGGAATCGTAACATGCTGCACATCCAGCCATTTCACAAAACTATAATCCGTATTGGTATAAGCCGCCTGCGCCACGAACAAATCCGCTGTGGTATCACCTACATTGACCAACTCATTCTGGCCGTGAATCACATCATTCATCTGAATACGGTCTGTATCCGTTGTAACATCATGCAATAACTCAACGAAAGCGAACATTTGGGATATATCACTAGGATGGAAATTGATAACCGCCAATTCTGAATGAGAGAAATTGTAATAAGAAGTCGGTGTTAAAGCATTGATAGCAAAATAGTTGTCACAGTTTCCTCCCCACCCCCAATTAACGTGGAACATATCATTCTCATCATAGCCATCCAGAATAAAAGCATGACCTGCCTGATTAGTGCCTTCATTCGGATCTGCAAGAGACTGGCCGGTATATAACACCGGACGATTCATATCCAATTCCGCTTTCAACATATTGATCCATAATTCATCAGTATAATTGGAACGGCTTTCAATCTTAACATCATGGGAATAGCCAAAATGACGCAAAGCCGCATAGCATTGATTATTAGCACTGCTACTGCTGCTTCCCCGACAATCACTATTATATTTCATATTCATCGCCACCCCGCACTGATAAGCCAGTGTGGCCACTGCCAAGCGCGCTTCAATCGCACTGGTATCATAGATTCTGTTCGGCATATTCTGCCAATCATAATAGGTAGAACCAAAATCGGCACATAAAGTGTCATAACGCCAACAGGCATATGTACCATTATAGCTGTAACAATTGGAACCGATGCCGTGGGCAGGCCATTGCCAATAGCGCATCACCTGTGCCAATGCCAGGGCCACACAACCTACGGTAGGATGCCCACCAAGATTTCCCAGAAGGGTGTCGACAGGACACAGGGCATTGTAAGCCAAGCCACCAAATGTCGCCTGCGACCAAGTGGATGTGATTAGCGGAGCCACACTACGAAGATTCCGCTGCAGATGATATGGCTGTGGAGCAGCACCATTGGCAATAGCATCAAGCTGATTGTCAAATATTTGCAACTGAAAAGCCATAGCTTCGGGCATATCATAAGGATTTAACTCACCCGTCAAGGAATAAGCCAGTACGGGCATGGTACGGTCATCGTCACTTACAATCACAAAGCCTCCGCCTTGCAGATTAAAGGCAAACAAGTGGTTGTAGTTCAAATTGATACGACTCATCTGCTCTGGCGAAACTGACCTGTCCCGCATATTTCGCTGGGCATTCAAAAAAGATGCCGCAGTTTGGCGTGCGGTGGTTTCGTTGATGGGGGCAGCAGAAAGCAGCTGCATAAAACCAAAGAGCATTGCTATGGAAAAAATGATAAAGTTTTTTTTCATGGGATAATTTTTTCTTTTACGATATATTTATTTGTCTATTTTTTTCTTGTATTAACATTTGTTCATAAGAAAGACTGTTACAGACCATTTGTTATCTCTTCCGCTATCAGTTCCGCTTGTTTCAATACCGTTTCCGTAGCCAAATGCTGCATATCGGGAGGATAACCATATTTACGCAACAAGCGTTTCACCGCCACCTTCATCTTTGCCCGTACATTTTCTTTAATGGTCCAATCAATGGAGGAATTTTTCCGAATGGTTTCTGTCAGCACGACTGCCAACTCACGGAGTTTGTCCTTACCCATTAATTCTTGGGCACTCTCATTGTCGGCAACAGCGGAATAGAATGCGTACTCGTAGGTGGTAAGGCCCATATTTTCGGCATCTTTGTCTTTCTCTACGATGGTCTTGCTCAACTTGATCAATTCATCAATGACTTCTGCCGCAGTGATAATTTTGTTATGATAACGGGTGATGGAACCATCTAACATCTCCATCAAAGTGCGACCTTCCACCACATTGAACTTTGCTCTTGATTTGATTTCGCCCTCTAACAGTTTTTTCAGCACCTCCAATGCAATGTTTTTGTATTCCATATCTTTCAATTCCATCAGGAATTCTTCTGAAAGAATGGAAATATCGGGCTTTTTGATACCTGCCGCATCGAATAAATCGATAACTTTTTCTGAAACTAATGCCTCGTCTATCACCTGACGGATAGTGGTTTCGATTTCTTCATCTGAATGGCCCAATCCCGTTTGGTCGAATTTGCAAAGGCGGGCTTTCACGGCTTGGAAGAAAGCCACCTCATCCTTCACGTCCATGGCTGCATCCTGAGGGATGGCCAAAGCAAAGGCTTTGCCCAAGGTGGTCACCTCGTTCACGAAACGCTTTTTGCCATCGTCCAAACCCAAGATAAAATCTTCGGCTTTCAGAATCCAAGAAAGTTTTCCAGACGTGTCAGCAGTAAAATATTGTCTGTAGTCGAAACCAAAAAACATCTGCTCCACCACTTCCAACTTCTCTTGCATCAAGGCAACGGCCTGTTCCTGCTGCAAAGTAGGGTCACCCTTGCCGCCCGAATCGGAATAGAACGACAAGGCCTTTTTCAAATCTGCCGCAATACCTAGGTAATCAACCACCAGACCACCGGGCTTATCCTTATAAACACGGTTCACACGGGCTATGGCTTGCATCAGGTTATGGCCTTGCATGGGTTTATCTATATAAAGCGTGTGCAAACAAGGCACATCAAAACCAGTCAGCCACATGTCGCGCACAATGACCAGCTTTAACTCATCATTTGGGTCTTTCATGCGGTCTGCCAATGCCCTGCGCTGCTCTTTGGTGGTATGATGTTTAGCGATATTGGCACCATCGGAAGCAGATGAAGTCATCACTACTTTGATTGCACCTTTCGCCAAGTCGTCGGAATGCCATTCGGGACGAAGTTTGATAATTTCGTCATACAGTTCAGCGGCTATACGACGACTCATCGCCACAATCATAGCCTTGCCCTCAAACACCTTCTGGCGTTCCTCAAAATGAGTCACAATATCTTTTGCGATGTTCTTTATTCGGTTCGGGCTGCCAATCAGTGCCTCCAACTGCGTCCATTTCGCCTTGGCCTTCTGAACATCGTTCATGTTTTCGGTTTCCAACTCTTTGTCGAGTTCTTCCACCAAACGACGACCTTCATCGCTCAGCGCCACTTTGGCGAGACGACTTTCATAGTAAATGCGCACCGTGGCACCATCCTCCACAGCTTGAGCGATATCATATACATCGATATAATTGCCGAACACAGCGGGCGTGTTTTTATCATCTTTCTCAATGGGCGTACCCGTAAAGCCAAGATACGTGGCGTTGGGAAGAGCATCTCGCAAATATTTGGCAAAACCGTATTTGATTTCCGAACCAATCACCTCATCAGCCTCGTTCCTCACCTCCACCGTTTTGGCCTTGAAACCATATTGGGTTCGGTGGGCTTCATCAGCAATCACAATAACATTGCTGCGATCCGTGAGTTGATCATATACATTACCCGATTCGGGCTGGAATTTTTGTATTGTTGTGAAAACCACACCACCCGATTTCACTTGTAGCAAGCGTTTCAAATGCTCGCGGTTTTCTGCCTGAACTGGTGTTTGACGCAACAATTGCTTGGAACCAGTGAAGGTGTCAAACAACTGGTCATCAAGGTCGTTGCGGTCAGTGATGACCACGACAGTCGGATTGTTGAGTTGCTGCACAATCTTCCCGACATAGAAAACCATTGTCAGTGACTTGCCACTGCCCTGCGTATGCCACACCACACCGGCACGATGGTCCCCGACTTCTTGTCGTTGTACGGTTTCCAATCCGTAATGGGCTGGCGATTCCGCCACCATTGGCATTTGATTGATGCCTGTTGCTCGGATGGTCGATTCTACAGCCTTATTCACAGCGTAGTATTGGTGGTAAGCAGCTATCTTCTTAACCGTTTTGATGATGGTGAGCCCTGTCTTTAAATCCTCCTGTTTCTGCTTTTCAAACACCGTGAAAGAGCTGATAAGATCGAGCAATGTATCCTTGCACATCATGCCTTTGACCAACACCTCCAATTCACTCACCAGATGTGAAGCAATACTCTCTCCGTCATCACTTTTCCATGCAGTATAACGGCTAAAACCCGCCGAAAGCGAACCTGCTCGTGCCTCCAAGCCGTCGGAAATAACAACCAAAGCGTTATAGGTGAACAGCGACGGAATCTGTTGCTTGTAAGTTTCGATCTGACGATAGGCACTTTGCAGTGTGGCATTTTCATCGGCGGCATTTTTCAACTCGAAAACCACCAAAGGCAAACCGTTCACAAACAGTACTACATCGGGGCGACGGTTATGTCCGTTTTCGATGATAGTAAACTGGTTAACCACTGTGAAATCGTTGTTCCACGGGTCATCAAAATCAATGAGCCAAACCCTTTCGCCACGTTCCACACCATCCTTGAACACCGACACTGGAATACCTTCTGTTAGCAGACGGTGGAATTCCTCATTATTGGCCAGCACATCAGGAGAACTGATGCGCAGCACCGTTTTGATGGCCTCATCCTGCACGGAATAAGGCAAAGCCGGATTGAGCCGTTTCACCGCCTTCTCCAATTTATCGCGAAGCACCACGGTCTCAAAACTCTCGCGCAAAGGATTCTCACCATCGGGTGCGATGTCGGGACCATAGAAATACTTGTATCCCTTGGCCTTCAGCAGGTCGATAAGCATCTGTTCTATGTCGGATTCGTGGAGTGGAGGCATAATACTTATAATTGAACAGAAGGAATATATTTGGTAATATCTACAACAGGCAGATGACTGTCATTAGCATTCACTGTAGAGATAAATTGGGAACATTCCTCGGAAGAAATCTTTCCCCTGACAAATGCATAATACAGAAAATCCAGCGTGGTCAGGTATTTGATTTGTTCCCTGCAACAATATTCTTTAATATCTTTCAGGTTACTGCTTCCAATAACATGATGTGTGAACTTGCAGTATGCCATACAGGAACTCTCCCCTTTGCCAAAATTCTTGAGAAGAAGGGCATACTCTTTCAGCATGGCTCCTGTGGGATTGAATGGTTCTAGCGTGATGTTTTTCAGGAAATGCACCTGGTTATCCACCTGATTACGGATAGAATGAATTTCCTCGTAAACAGAGCTGAGGATCACATGCTCGTATTCTGAGAGAATATCGGGCAAAAGGCTCAGCATACCACCCTTTGAAAAGTGAATCAGCACATCAGCATCCAGAACAATTCTCACTTTTGCCATAACCGATAAGATTAAGAAGTTCGAGATAGTGGCCTTCGGATATGCGGTTCTCATCAAAAAGTTTACGGGCTTTGGAACCGAAGTCGCCGATAATCAGACCTTCATTGCCTTTCTGGTACAGGTCAAGGTCGTATCCTCGCAACCGGGATTCTGTAGTAATGCTGCGATTCATCATCTCGTCAGCGCATGCTGGAGTTATAACCCGCAATTCCTTTAAGCGCAGGACCAATGTCTGGTGTGAAATACCGAACAGATGTTCCAAGCGGAGTAATGTGTCAATTTCAACCTCCTTGTTAGAGATTTCAGCGGTGGATATGTTCTGTAGCAAGCCCTCTTTCGGCATCAACAATGCAGAGGCGAACATGTTGGCAGATCGTTCAGCAGGGTCGGTATCGTTGTCTCTGCTGCAAAAATGCGGTTTGGGATTATCGTCGAAATACAGGTGGTACAACTCATGGGCAATAGTGAAATGCTGTCTGCCACGGGTTGAGTTGCTGTTCACCAACATGAACTGATGCTTTTTGTCGGATGAGGCAAGTGACATCCCAAACAGATTGTCAGACAAGGGCCGATATACCGTCATAATATTCAGCTGCCGCAATGCGGTTTTCATATTGACGGGCTCGTTGCTGGATATGCGGAGATATTCACTACGCATTTTAGCCGCGAGGAGATCAGCTGTTTCAAGGTTCAACTTTTTCATTTTGCCAGTAATCTTTCCATTTTCAAATAGTGAAGCACAATGTTCTTGAAGGCAGAGACTTCGTGCATATCGCTTGCGGAGAGGTCATGGGCGCGGAATGCACAGGCCAGTTCTGCTTGCAACAGTTCCGGATTTTCCTCAAAAAACAGGGCGAGGTCGCAGCCGAACAGAGCCGCGGCTTTCTCAAGGGCCTCCAATGGCATCTCACGTTCCCCCGACTCATAGTTGGCATACGCCGACCGGCCGATATTCAGATACTCGGCCACTTTCTCCTGCGTAAACCCGCTGTCTTCACGTAGAATTTTGAGATTCCGTCCGATAGTTTTTTTCATACTGTTTTGGTTTGTTGTTTGTTGGTTTTTCCCAAAAAACTAAGGGTTAGAAAAACCGTGGCAAAAATACAAAATTTATTTGAATTCTAATATTTGCCACGTCCTTTTTTTGAATTTAGTATGGATAGGATATTTTGATTCTGATATTTGAACGTTTGAAGTTTCGCTTAGTACTTTTTTGGAAGATTTTACATTAGAATTTGCGAGTTTGTAAACATCACATTATCTAATTCTTTCGCCATATTCAAATCGTTTTGCATAGATAGTCAATTGTCAAATACTATTGGCAGATAAGCAGCTGCTCTATGTCGGATTCGTGAAGTTGGGGCACAATTACAAATATCTAATAATTGATTGTTTCTTATCCTCTGGGACTCCATTGATGCTTTGCTTAAACACAATTTCCCTTTCATTGATACTCTCTATATGTTCATCCAACGCCTCAATATCTTCAAAAGTCATCCCATACCTTATCATCCAAATATACCGCTCATTGTCGGTTCCATATTTCACGTATTTTGCCAAACTCAATGCTCTTTCATCATTTGTTTTTTCGTAATACAAGTAAAACGCGGCATAAAATATATCACTTAATTTAAAACCTATTAATTTGTCAATATAGTCGTACGTGTCATAAACAATTCTATCATAATCGACATCTTTTGCCTTTGTTCCTTTTTCCAAAATACTATAGGCTCTTAATCCTTTTTGGGGAAGATCTGCAAATCCCGTAATAAATTTTGCATCCAAATCATCTGTCCTTTTCCCTAATCTTTCCAATCTTTTTCTATCCGACGAACGGCTTACATAAGAATACCTATACCAGCATACATTTTTGAAAGTTTTGCCATATATCCGCCAAAGCATAATCTTTACAGCAGTATGAAGCACATTTTCTTCTCCATCAGACAAATCCCTTCCTAAATACAGCCTATATAATCTATCGAAAGTGTAATAGATTTCGCTCCTATCATTACTAATATCTTCAAAGGTAATCAGTCTTCCATTCTCATAAAAAGAATCCATGATTCGCTTAATAATAGTATCAGATTCTTCTATAGAAAACTTTTCTAAATCATTGTTTGTAAGATTATACTGGTCTGAAAAAGTGTCATTCAAAATTGCATCCTTAAAATCGGAATAATCAGAACGCTCTTCTTCGTGCTTATCCAATACAGAAACATTGTCCAAAACATTGGGTTTCTTGAGTATATCCCTGAATTTACTCATGTTGGAGCTTAACACAATTACATAACCATAATCAAATTTCACATCTTCAGTTGAACGCCCTGCTCGTCCAATAAGATTTTTCATCTCCAATGGTTTGCTCGCTTCAAACCTATCCAACACAACAATATCAAATGGCATATTGATGCCTTGTTCAAGTGTAGAAGTAGCGAAACAAAGTTTACAAAAACCATCTCGAGTATATTGCTCCATGATACTTCTTGACTGAAGTGGCAAGGAACCGTGATGCGTAACTATTCCTCTTTTCAACAATGAAATCATTTGTGAATAATGATCTTTATTAGCGATGGTATCCCCTCCGGTAAATGATTTCAGTTCGTTAATGTAATAACTTATTTTATCGTTGTCTATCTCTTCACACAAATCAATGTATCGTCCATATTCGTTCAAGAAACCTTTGTTGTAAATCTTTGATTTCGAAACATAAAACAATACCGAACCACCATCTTTTATGCATTTCTCAATCGGGTCAAATGAGCACTGTATTTTCTGTCTTCCCATTATGGTTTTATCTATTCCAAAATGGTAAAATACATTGTTATTATCCACGCAAAAATACAATTGTCCAACATTCTTTTGCTCATACAATCTTGACTCTGCCACTTTATCATTCAAATGATTCTTTACCAATTGGGCTTCTGGGTTATTAATAAATGGATGGGCAAATACAAACTTCGCTTCTGGATATGCTTTGTAACATCTTCTAACAATACTATCATAAAACAGGCCTCTAGTTGATTCTTCATCACTCAATTGAGCTTCATCAAACAAAAACAAATCAACATTAAAGTTATCCTTCTGCTTAAACAAATCCCTACAGCGTTCAGGTGTAACTACAAATATATTTCTCTTTGCTTTCGCCGTATTAATCTTATCAATAAAAGTTAGAATATTGATGCTTTTATCTGGCATTAAATCGCAAAGCCTCAAATAGTATTCATTGATTAAAGCTCTTGACGGCACAACAACAACCGTATCATTGGCACCTTTCTCTATCAGATTCCTAAACACAAAAGATTTCCCAGTACTTGTTGGAGCAGAAAAACTGAAACAATTTGCTTTTGATATGTTCTTAACAATATCAGCTTGCACAGGAGTGTAATACTCGTCATAAGTGTCCCTGATATACTTTTTATATTGACCAAATATCACTTCTTTCAATGAGTTACGTTTTACATCCTTATAAAACACACCCATATAATTTAATATTCTGTCTTTGTATATCTCAAATTCATCAGGACGATACAATGCCAAATACGAGAGAATCTCCATATCTGTCCCGTCAACAGGTCCCCTCATATAAAAGTTGTTTATGACATGGTCAAATATTTCAGATATTTGATCCCCATTGATAATATTCTTTATTACCTCTTTCATATCGTTACTGCTACGCAAATCAACTCTTTATGAGATGATAATTCTTTGAAATGAACATTGTCCTGAATATGTTTTACCAATTCCTCGGTTTCAATTTCGGTTGAAGAAAACGCCGCAATATATCCTTTGTCCCCGTTGTTAGCGTTTTCAAGGGCTTCTTCTGAAAAGAAACGATCGATTGACGCAATATCATTAATATCCTTGCCCGAAATAGAAAAATTTTCTATTTGCTCTAATGCTTTATTGTACGCATTAGTTTTTGCCACATACTTTGCCTCCCCAAACAACATTATGTTGTTCTTATTCTCACTATAAAAATCGAATCCTGGATTACCTACCACCTTTTCTTTAATCAACTCTGCTAACGGTATATCCAGGTACTTCAATTTGTCAACAATTGTTTTCTTTGATAAAACAGAAACAACATACTCTCCAGAATCAGTCGTAACCTCACTTTCAGTTCCATTAATAATATTTGC
>CAJOFJ010000012.1 GCA_905233625.1 uncultured Bacteroidales bacterium
AACTCAGATTAGGAATGAATCCTGTCCAATACCGGATAAATTTTATCAGTGAACACAATATAAACAAAATTTAGTGTCCAACTTTTGGGGTGCAATACATCGCGCTTGTGCGGGGTTAATGGAATATCGTGCCGTTGACACATGAAGTTATAGAAAAATTGCGTTTTCCTCATATTTTTTCCAAATTCTCATACGGAAATCTTTTGAAAAACCATTTTTTCTTTTTCTTGTTTTCAAAATTCAAAAATATAAATCATTGAAAATGAATATTTTATATATTATAGAAGAAAAATTTTCACCAACTTGTTTTTGCATTAAAAAAAGTTGTATCTTTGCATCCTCAAAACAAACGGAAGGTTCGGTAGTTCAGTTTGGTTAGAATGCCTGCCTGTCACGCAGGAGGTCGCGAGTTCGAAAGGCCGTCAGCAATGACGGCCTATTTTGTTATGACTACTCCCTCTCATTGAAGTCTCACAGAAAATGGAATAAACGGTCTATAATCATTTAAAATATTGATTTTCAATATGATCACTTACCCCAATTTCAAAATCAATATCGGACTGAATATCGTGGCCAAACGTGCCGACGGTTTTCATGAGCTGCAAACGGTGTTTTATCCTGTAGATACGCTAAAAGACGAATTGGAAATCAATAGGATAGAGAAAGGAGTGAGACTTTCGGTGCGGAACGTGGAAAATCTTTGCGCCGATGAGGACAATTTGTGTGTCAAAGCTTTTCGTTTGCTACAGCAGCATTTTGATATCGATGGGGTGGAGATTAAACTGTCGAAAAACATCCCTTTCGGTGCTGGTTTGGGTGGCGGTTCTGCCGATGCGGCTTTCGCTCTGAAAATGTACAATGAGCTGTTTCAATTGCAACTTTCTTCAATGGAATTGCGGGATTTGGCCGCCCAGTTGGGTAGCGATACGGCGTTTTTTATTGAAAACCGCCCCGTTTATGCCACTGGCCGTGGAGAGATCATGACGCCGCTGGATTTGGATTTGTCCGCCTACAGGATAGAAATGGTCAAACCCGATTTTTCCATTTCCACCAAAGAGGCTTATGCCGGTGTGCATCCCCAGCAGCCCGCAATCAGTCTAAATGAACTGATAAAGCGACCCATAACGGAATGGAAACATTGCATCCATAATGAGTTTGAGGATTCCTTGTTCCTGAAATACCCTGCATTGCAGGAAATCAAAGATGACTTTTATTCCCGCGGTGCTGTTTATGCCTCTATGTCCGGCAGCGGCTCCGCGGTTTACGGGATTTTCGATATAGAGTAATAATACAAATTGTGCACCTGTTGGTTGAGTCGTGTGCCGAAGGCACAAAATCCTATTAACCCCGCACGTCAGTGTGGGGTAGGAAATCTGCCATCACATACGGCGTGTCGAAGACACGCTACAACAACGACATCATATAAAGTAGCGTGCCTTTGGCACGCAGAGGTTGATGAGATAGCCTCGTACCCCACACAACAAGTTGTGCGGGGTTAATGGAATATCGTGCTTTCAGCACGCTAATGTCAATGAAATTGGCACATTAGCACATTGATAATTAGCACATTAACTCCTTTTCTCCCACAGGCAAATCACCTTATACACCAGCACCGCGGCGAGCACATCCGACGATTTGTCATGCGGCTGGGGGCAGAGTTCCACCACATCGAAACCGACAATTTTTTTCGAAGCGAAGAGTTTTTCCATAAAGGCAATCAGAGTGTACCATGAAAGTCCTCCTGGCAGCGGGGTGCCCGTGGAGGGCAATACCGACGGGTCTAAACCATCCAGGTCGATGGTGAGATATACATGGTCGGTGAGGCGGTCAATGGCCTGCTGCATCCAGTCGCTGTTGTCATACATCTTGTGGGCATAGAAGATGTTCTCTTTCACGATGTTATGCATTTCTTCCGTGCACACATTGCGGATACCCACCTGCACCACACGGGCATAATCTTGGGCTCTGCGCATCACACAAGCATGGTTGTATATCGAGCCGTGATACTCGTCACGCAGGTCAGCGTGCGCATCTACCTGCAAAACCGACAAATCCGGATATTTTTCGCTGAACGCCTTGATGGAACCGACTGATACAGAGTGCTCTCCACCCAATAGGCCGATGCGTTTCTGCTTGTCCATAAAGTGCTTAACTCTCAAATATACCGATTCCACCATTTTGTCCGGTGTGCTGAAGTCATAGCCGTGGCGGTCAGTGTAGATGCCGGCGGTATAGGGCTCCATCTCGAACTGCACATCGTACAGCTCAATGCTGTCGGAGGCGTCGATAATGGCTTGCGGTCCTTTGTCAGCGCCTTTCACGAAAGTGCTGGTGCCGTCGTAGGCAACGGGCAAGAGGGCGTATTTTGCGTTTTCCAAGCGAGCGTATTGCTCGTCCATGTCCAAGAAGTATTCCATTTTTTTCAGATTAGTATTGTCGTATTAAATATCCTTGTTTTTCGTATCAATTTACCCGAACGGGGTTAGGGTATGGCCTCGAAGAGGACGAATCTTAGTAACCCCTCACGTAAGTGTGGGGTTATTGAACAGTAACTTGAATGCCTTCGCTGTGCGAGGTGAATTCGGGCGCGTACATGCACTGGATGGTGGTGATGCCATTGCTGTAAGTTCCTGCCATCGTGGCAATCAGAGTGTATTCGAACACGTAAGTGCCCTTGGGCAGATAGTCGATGAAGAAGTTGGTGGCGGCATCGCCGGTGGCCTCGTAATACCACAGACCGTCCTGGTGTTTGTACTGCGAAAGCACATTCACAGGTTCGAAAGCGGACGCACGCATGTCTTTCAGGTGGACATATTCCATGTCGCGGTCACAGCGGATTTCGGTGCGTACCCGCACTTTGTCACCGACTTTCAGCGGTGAATTTTCCGTAATCGGCACCAGCACTTCGCCACGGTCTCCGATTTCTACCTTGTAAAGTTTCTTTTGGATGCTGAAGTTCTGGTCGTCGCTGTGGGAAACTTTGTCCAGATTTTCCAGGTACTGCCAGTACAATCCTCCCCAAGCAGGACCGTCGCTGCTCTTGTCAATTTGGATGGTGGCCATGTCTTCCGTCACTTCGCTGCCATTCCAAGCTTTTTTGATATAGCCGGTGCCGGCCTCGGCCTGCATGCTCTTGTCGCCTTCGGTGTAGCTCCAGTCACCCATGGTCAGCATCACCCCGTTGGTGTTCTCCAGTTGTGTATTGTTGAGCAACAGGGCGTAAACGGCCTCCGTGGTGGACTTGGTGGTGGGCCAGTTCTGCGTTTGCTTTTGCTTGAGCAGCCACAGTTGCATCTGTTCCACAGATTTCTGGTCCTTGGTGATGGTGTTGAACGCCTCAATCAGCAGGGCCTGGCGCTCAATGGGGGCTTCATACCAGAAGTAGCCGTAGCCTTCTTTCTTCCAGAACATGCCCATTTCTTCTGAATATTGTGCCCTTGATTTGATGTTCGCCACAATTTCCTGGGCCAGCTGGGTATCACCATTGCGATAGCAGATCAAAGCCGTCATGGCTTGGGTGTAAATGGACTGCTTTTTCCAGTTCTTTTTCAGATTGGCATAATAATAATTGTAGGCCTCGCTGTTGGTGGTGCTGACTTTCTGTTTCAGGAAGAAACTGCGGGCGTACAGGTAGTGGATGTCCGTCACGTCATAGTCTGCTTTCTTGCCTCTATACCACTTATCGTAGATCTCGCGGGCTTTGTTGTCGATGAAGTTAACCGCTTTCCTGATGACCTGGTCGCTCATAGGATTCTGAACACCAAGTACTTGCAAATGACCGCAGCCCGCTACAATATGCTGGGTGATGTAACGACTGCTCTCATGGCTGCCGAACCACGACCAACCGCCGTCATTGTTCTGGGCTTTCTCCAATTTGGTCACAGCGGCCTTGTTCTCTTTGGTCATGCGGTGCAGGTCGAACAGCAGGGCGATGTTCTGTTTCCGCATCGACTCGTTCTGGGCATCCAACACCCATGGGGTTTCTTCCAGAATGACGGATTTCAGTTCCTGATTCTTCTCCAATTGTGAGCAAAAAGCATCGGGTGATTCATTCAGCCAGCTGTCGAAAACGGTTTTGATGCGGGGATGCGAGTTGACGAGGTGAGCCGCCAAAGTGTTGGCATACAAACGGCTGAAAGTTTGTTCGTTGCATTCATGGGGATATTCCATCAGATAGGGCAGGGCCTGGATGGCGTACCAGATGGGGTTGGGAGTGAATTCCAAAGTATAGGATTGGGTGCTCAAGGTGGAGTTGGCGATGCCGAAACTGTTTTTCAATTTACTGAAAGTGAATGTTTTGCTTCCTTTCCCTGAAATATGAAGCGGCAGGCTCTCGGTCACCAGAATGCGGTTGGTAAGGATGGGCAGGGTGGCTTCTTCCCCGTCGGCATACGCGGGACTCTGGTCATTTTGCGCTTCTATGCGGTAGGTTACCGCACCCAAGTCTTTGGGAACCGTCAGGGTGAAGTGCACTTCCTTGCTTTGTCCTGCCTCAACGGTGAAACTCTGGGCAGAGATGCCGTTGGTCAAGTCTAATTTTTCCCCGTTGAAAGGATTGGTCAAAGTCAGTTTCACCTGTCCGCTTTGTTGTACCTCGCCCATATTGACCACCTTGGCGGACAGCACCACCAGGTCGCCTTCCCGCAGGAATCTCGGCACATTGGGCACCACCATCAGCGGTTTTTGGGTCTGCACAAATTTCTCGAAATAGCCGCTCATCAGCTCGTTGTTATGAGCAAAACCTTGCAGTTTCCAGCGGGTGAGCGATTCGGGTATGGTAAAGGATACCAGCACATTGCCCTCTTTGTCCGTTTGCAGATGCGGGAAGAAGAATGCGGTTTCGTTGAAATTGGTGCGGATTTGAATATCCGTAGATCCTGTTCCTTTTTCCAGATTTTCATCAAGATTTAAATCTATGTCGACTTGGATATTGTCTTCAACCACTTCTATGGCTTCTCCTGTCGCTACAGTATGATTAGCGGCCATATCCATATCCATTTCCATGCTTACCTCCACACCATTGGCGGTATAGGCGCCAGCGGCTTTACTCATCATCAGGCGGTTTCTACGCCAGCTATTGATTTCCCATAACAGTTGCGGATAGTTCCGGCTAATGAAATCATAGGAAGTTTTCTGAAAATTCCGGTAATAGCTGTTTCCAAAGTTTGAAGAGATACGGAAATAATAATTGAAAATAGGTTTGCTGGTGTTAAATATGCTTGAAATCCAAGAGTTTGGCGAGGCTAAAGCGTCTAAGGAAGCGTCGTACATGGAGCAGAGCAATTCCGCCGCCACCTTGTCCCCGTTTTTGTCTTTCAGCCGAATTTGATATTGTTCCTGACTGCCCGGCAGAGTCTTGTCACGGAAAGTCAAAAAATCAAAGTCGATTTTTTTGTGACTGAAGGGAATATTGAAATTTAAGTTTTTTTCATATTGTTTGTTGTTCTGCGTGACGAAGGCATGGACAACCACTTTGTCAAGGTCTTTTTCGGTCACAATATAACTGAAATCGGCTTTGCCTTGATTGAGTTTCACCCATTTTGACTCCACTAATTCATCATTAGAGACGATTTCGCATAGTACCATGGCATTTTTCAGATAACTTCCCAAGGTAAAATGAATAGTTTCACCGACTTCTACCGTGTTTTTGTTAGATGTTGTCAGCCAAATAGCTTCGTAATTCGCGCATTTTTTACTTTTTTCGTCATAAATCAATACATAATACTCTTCTTGGATCTGATTATTATCTTTGTCGTAAGTGCTTAAGCTGATTTTGTAATAAGCTTCCTGAAGATTTTTCATATCCTGAATGATGAAAGGATTTTGGCCATCGGTCACAAAATCGTCATGTTTAACAGTTTTTAGGACTTTCCAATTGCTCTTTTGAGCCTCGTTTTGGAAGTCCAGATAATGCAGTTTTTGAATCATCTGGATAGAATCAGACAGATAATAATTGGCTTCCGAGCAACTGTATTTGTAATTTTCAGGAGTTTGCAAGGCTTCGATGCGGTAATGGATTGTCCCTTTTTGGGCCTCACCAGCCAAGTTGGTGATTTTTACGGGGAACTGGTTTTCCCCGTTCAAGGCAATGCTTTCGGGGAATTCCGCATTGATCAGCAGTCCGATTTTGCTCACCAAGACACGGGTGGAGCCGCTGTGGGTTTCGCCTGTGATGTCGGTCACATCCACACTGATTTCGTAGGTGTAGAGAGGGTTGTAGCGTTGTGACTCCAAGTCGGGCTGGGCAATGAAATCGATATGGAAATTACCCTCATTGTCGCTGGTCGTCTCGCCATGGGCTATTTCCTGGGATTTTCCTGCGGGTTGCCACCACCACCAGCGCCACCAGGGGAAGGAGGCCTTGCGTACCACATGATATTTTACACTTGCCCCACCGATACCATAGCCAGCGTAGGCTTTCACATGGCCGTCCACGCTTACATTTTGCCCGATTTTGAACTCTTCGGTGGGTTGGTCCATCGTGATTTCAAAGGTGGGGCGTTTGTATTCTTCTACCGAGAAATAATGGTTGTCTAAATATTTTGATTCCAATTTAATCTGAAGATGAAAGCTCCCTGTCAACCCTTGGTTAGGCAAAACAAAACTTCCTGATGCAGAACCATATTCATTTGAAGTAAGTTGTTGTTCAGCAACTTTTTGATGGTTGGCATCATATAATTCAACGGTAATTTTTTGACCATTGTTCGTCTTTTGCTGAAGAATAGTGTTTCCTACGCTTGTTGTTTCCACCAAAATCGTCTTGAAATAGACCGTTTGTCCGGGTCTGTATATGCTTCGGTCAGTGAATGTATAGGCTTTCTCAGCAATATTGACCTTTGGGTCATCATGATATCTGCCCCAATACTGGTGCTCGATAATCTGGTATTTATCCTGTTGCCACGAGGCTGAGGCCCTTAGCGTATAAGCATTATCTGTAATTTCACAGGAACATCTGCCATCGGCATCGCAAATGAGCTGAATGCTTTTGGAGGCTTTGCTGGCATTGTAATTCGGGTAGAGGGAAACTTTTACTTCCGCTCCTTTGAGGGGTTGGCCTGTGGTGCGGTCGAACACGAAAAACTCCAATTTTTTGCCGTTTTGCCGGTATTGTGCGTCAATATTGGTCACTTGCAAGGCGGAAAAGGAGTAGCCTTTGTTATTCTCATTGGTGAAGGCGGCATCGGAAGCTAATAGTACATAAAAGCCTGCGTCTAATGAGGGTAGCAGAAAATGTCCACTCACGCCGCGATAGTCTTTTTCGTTGGGAGCGTTGAGTTCGGTGTCATAGATTTCTTTCTGTTGTATCAGCCAGGCATAAAATTTTTTGTTATCCGAAATTCTTTTCAATTCAAAGTCTTCTTTTGTGCAAGAAACAACACGGAAATACAGGTTTTCACAATTTTTATAGGAGAAAGTGATGAGGTTGGCTTGGTTGGCGGGAATGATTTTGTTGCTGCTGAATTTCACTTCAGAACTTTTGATTTCTTTAATGTCATTTTTGGCATTACGGGCTTCTATGGATTTCGGTGCCGCCGCAATGGTTTTGTTGAACCAGTCAATAGCGATGATATAGTCGTTTTTGTACTCTGGATGGGTGTTTTTATCATATTGACTGCCTCTTTTCTGATAGAAATTACCCATAGCATTAGTGATCATTTCATATCCTTCTTTGCCTTGATATTGTTTTTCCATGCTGGTGAGTGCCGCCAATTGCAAATCCGAGGCATTGTCCAAGGTACTATGTGAGCCGAGATACTCAAAACGGCGGAGTGTGGCATCGATTAATGCTTTGTTATTTGCCTCATTCAGGTGAAGGTCGGTCAGCATTTGCAGGGTGCTCAGCGTCAGATACGAAAACGCCAGCTCGTCGTCATAGGGAATGTCAATGTTGGCAAATTGTTGAGGTTCAGCCCAGTATCGCTCATCATTTACATCAAAAGGAACTTCGGGTATCGGCAGTTCATAAATTTCATTCTGTAGGAAATCCAAAAAACGGAAGGCTAAAAAGTCGTACAGAGTGGGGCGGTAGGTTTCCGAAGTCACCGAATCTAACAAAACAGCGTACTCTCGGATGGGAATTTTGCTGAGTGCTTCTTTATTTTCAAAAGAAAGCAGATAATGTTTGATGATTTCCTTTGCGAAGCGTTGCGCGTCCCAGGTGTTGAAATCAGAGGCATTGGCCTCTTCGTCAGCAAGGACGGTGCGGTCCATAATGCGCCAGCGGTTCTGCTGATAGTAAGTCGATAGCAGCTGGGCCATGCAGCTTTGCCAAATTGCCACGTTGGCAGGGTTATTCTTTTGTTGTTCAATCTGCTGATTGATTGATAGATATATGGTATCAAAGGCGTTGTCATACTGCATCATTTGTTTTTCATACAGTTTCAGTTGCCGCTGGATATCCTTGGGACTTTGTTGTGCAAAAGTTACCATGTTGCAAAGGAAAAAAAATGAAACGATAAGCGTGGTTCTTTTCATATTCTTATAATTTCTATATGAACGTGCAAATTTACAAAATAGTTTGGATTGTTGATATTTTTACAGGTTTAAACCAAAAAGTGCCGAAGGCTCACCACCACATCCTTATGTGTCAGAAAATCAACAAGAAAAAATAATTATAAAAAAATGAGGGGAAAATGGAAATTGTTACAATATTTTTCGTATTTTTGCCGTTACAAATAAAAGAATCAAAAATTTATCGCCATGATAGAGAAAAAGTCAGATAAAGGCAATCTTGAAAAAAGGAAAAGTTCTTTCCTTCTGATAGGTTTTGCCGTTGTTCTCGCGCTTACGTATGTAAGTTTCGAACTGTTCGCCTCCCGTGACAAAGGGCAGGTGCTGGCCCTTGATGATGACGAATTCATCGAAGTAATGGATGAAGACGTTATAGCAACTGACCAGACTCCTCCCCCGCCACCACCACCAGTGGCCCAACAGCAGGAAATTGTCTTGAACATTGTGGAAGACAATATCAAAGTGAATACTGACTTTGATTTCAGTCAGGATTTCGACGAAAACCTGGAAATTGAGGAATATGTTCCCATTGAAATCGTTGAAGATGAAGTGGAAGAGGCTCCTCCCGTACGTTTCGCAGAAGAAATGCCGGAATATGTTGGCGGTATGGAAGCCATGTATGCATTCCTCAGAAATGAGCTGCAATATCCTGAAGTGGCTCGTAACAATGGTATCCAGGGTACAGTTCTGTTGGAATTCGTGGTAGAGAGAGACGGTAGCGTCAGCAATGTGAAACCTTTGGTTTCCCTTTTCCCTGAATGCGACGCCGAAGCTATCCGTGTGGTGAAGAAAATGCCGAAGTGGAAACCTGGCAAGCAAATGGGTAAGGCCGTAAGATGCTACTTCAACCTTCCTATCCGTTTCACTTTGCAGTAATCTTTATCACTTAATGGTTATAAAAGAGACTTCTTGTAGGTCTCTTTTTTTTTCAAAAAAGATTGATGAACTCTCCAAAAATTTTCGCATAATTCGGTAGAGACGCTTCATGAAACGTTTTCACATCCAGAAAATCATTACCCGCCACATGAAAACAAAAAACATCATTTTTCTGATAATCTTCTCCGCCTTAATGCTTCAGCTGCCGGCACAAAATCCGGCAACGTGTTTCCGTATACAGTTGAATGATAAAAACCAAAGTCCATATTCTGTCAACCGTCCGGAAGAATTCTTGTCGCAAAGGGCTATCAGCAATAAGGCAAGATTTAATATTCCTATTACAGAAGAGGATCTTCCTGTGAATCCGCAATACAAACAACAGATTTGTGCCCTTGACGACACAATCCAGATTTTGGCGGAGTCGAAATGGCAAAATACGGTGGTGATTTATTGTCCTGATTCATTGGCATTAGAAGCAGTGAAGGCATTGCCATTTACCGATACTGCTGTCATTCCCGTGGCATCATACCTTTTGGTGCCTTATCAAGGCCATCGCGAGGTGGTTCCCGATAATGATCATCTGATGTTACAAAATGATTTATTGTTTGACTCATTATACGATTACGGCCCAGGCTGGGATCAAATCGCTTTTCATAATGGACAACGTCTGCATGAATTGGGTTTTTATGGCGATGGGATGTTGATTGTTGTATTGGATGGCGGCTGGGAGGGCTTTGATACCCTTTCTGTTTTTCAAAATTTGTATGAGAACGGGCAGATAGTCGGGGTGCGTGACCTTATTCCAGGTCACAATAATGTACAAGACGGTGGCACACATGGTACTTGTGTAACTTCTACCATGGCTACAGCAGTTAATGGACAGCTTATCGGTACCGCTCCCCATGCCAGTTATTTCTTTATTTTATCTGAAAATCCATATTCGGAAGAGCTGATAGAGGAGGATTTCTGGGCACAGGGGGTTGAAATTGCGGACAGTTTGGGAGCCGATGTCATTAATTCTTCTTTGGGATATTCCACTTTCGATGATTTTCACCAGGGAGATTTCACCTACGCCGATTGTGACGGGGTGGCCAGCATCGCTTCCCGTAATGCCAGTATTGCCTGCCGCAAAGGTATTGCGGTGTGTGTCTCCGCTGGCAATGAGGGTAGCAGGCCGTGGCATTATATTTCACACCCAGCCGATGCCGTGGATGTGTTGAGCGTGGGGGCTGCCAGAGTTGTGGATAGCGCTATGGCTTATTTTTCCTCGTATGGTCCAAGCTATGATGGCCGTGTGAAACCCGACGTGGTGAGCGTGGGCTGGAATACCTACGTGGTAAATGCGAATGGATATATTGGCCCCGGCAACGGAACCAGTTTCGCCAGTCCCGTGTTGGCGGGTTTGGTGGCGTGTCTGCGCCAGGCCTTGCCCCAGAAAAATGCCATGGAAATCACGGATATTGTCCGTCGTCACGGACATCAATACGCTACTCCCGATACTATTATGGGGTACGGTATTCCGGATATGTATCAGGCTTATCTCGATAATGTCCAAACTGAAGTAAAAGCGAAGGAGACTCCGCAACAGCTTATGGTATACCCTAATCCTTGTATAGATAAGTTGATTCTGTCCAATACCGACTTATCTATCTCCCAAGTGGAGATTTTCGATGTGAGCGGCAAACAGCTATGCAGTTTCGACGATTGTCATCAATCGTTGATTCAGCTGCCAGTTCATCAACTGCAACCAGGTTTCTATATCATTCGTGCCAAGGGTCAGAACACGGTTCGCACAGCAAAAATCATCAAGCGGTAAATCAAAAAAAATCCGTAACTTTGCACTCCAAAAATTTAACTATGCTGAAAATTGAAAATTTACATGTTTCCATTAAGGGAAAAGAAATATTAAAAGGGGTAAACCTTGAAATTAATCCTGGAGAAGTCCATGCTATCATGGGTCCTAACGGCACAGGCAAAAGTACCTTGGCCTCAGTGATTGCCGGCAAGGAGATTTTTGAGGTGACCGAAGGCAGTATCACGTATAAGGGCAAAAATTTGTTGGCAATGCCAGTGGAGCAACGTGCCCGCGAAGGCATTTTTATCGGTTTCCAATATCCTGTTGAAATTCCAGGGGTCAGCATCTCCAACTTTATGCGTACCGCTTTGAACGAAATTCGCCAGTATCGCGGTCAGGAACCTCTGTCAGGTGCCCAGTTCCTCAAGTTGATGGAGGAAAAGAAAAAAGTGGTGGAACTGACCGCCAAACTGAGCAACCGCTCGGTGAACGAGGGTTTTTCAGGCGGTGAGAAGAAGAAAAACGAGATTTTCCAGATGGCCATGCTCGAACCGCAACTGGCTATCCTGGACGAGACCGACTCAGGGCTGGATATTGATGCGCTACGTATCGTGGCTAATGGGGTTAATCAGCTGAAAACCAAAGATAACGCAACGGTGGTGATTACCCATTATCAGCGTTTGTTGGATTATATTGTGCCAGATATCGTGCATATTCTTTTTGATGGAAAAATTGTGAAATCCGGTCCCAAAGAATTGGCTAAAGAACTGGAAGTCAAAGGATATGAGTGGATCAAAGAGGAATATAACGCTGGCAAACTGAACTGATATGGAGAATTTTATTGAATATTTGCAGCAAAAGTTTGCCGAACTGAGTGCAAAACTGCCCAATGACAAGGATGCCAAATTGGAGGCTATGCGTACTCAGGCTTTGAAAACCATCATAGCCGAGGGACTGCCTACTTCCAAAGATGAGTTGTGGAGGCATTATCCGGTGGAGAAACAACTATTCTCCCAATATGATGTTCAAATGGAAGCGGATCCATATCAGCCTTTGGATCAGTATTTTAAATGCAGTGTTCATGATATCAATACCGATATGTTCACCATGCTGAATGGTTGGTATGCACATAAAAATGCTCCATTGACCACCTTCCCCAACGGAGTGATAGTGGGGAGTATTATGGCTGCCATTGAACAGTATCCGGAGTTGGTTTTTTCGCATCTTACCAAGTTTTATTCCGACAAGGCAGATAAATTTGTTCGCCTGAATGAGTTGTTTTTCAATGACGGCTTCTTTGTCTATGTACCTGACCAGGTGTCGGTGGAGAAACCGATGCAGTTTGTTTCTATTGTGAACAGCCAGCGTAAACTGATGATTAACAGTCACAGCCTCATTATTTTAGGCAAACAGGCCACGCTGTCGTTGGTACAATGCGATGACTCGTTACAGAGCGACCAGAGTTTTGCCAACAATGTGATCGAAATCGTGATGGATGAGAGTTCGCGGCTTCATTATTATAAGATGGAGAACAAAGACGCGCAGTCCATGGAGTTGAACCATATTTTTGTGCACCAGAAAGCCTATTCGGTCTTCCGTTCCAATGCCATCACATTCAATGCCGGTTTTCTCCGCAATATGATCCATGTGAATCTGGCGGAGCATTTTGCGGATGCTAAACTGTACGGTTTGTATTTGGTTGATAAAAAGCAATTTGTTGACAATCAGGTATATGTGAATCATGCCGTGCCCGATTGTACCAGTTATCAGTTGTATAAGGGTATTGCTGATGATGAGTCGCGGGCCAATTTCAACGGGCATATTGTTGTCCGTCCGCAAGCCCAGCGTACTTCCGCATTCCAGACCAACAAGAATATTGCATTGACTGACGAGGCAAGAATTACCACCAAGCCGTTTTTGGAAATCTATGCCGACGATGTGAAATGTAGTCATGGTGCTACCATCGGTCAATTAGACGAGGAGGCTATGTTTTACCTTAAGTCCAGGGGTATTTGCGAGCGTAATGCCCGGGCTTTGCTGATGTATGCGTTTGCTAATGAAATTGTGAATTTTGTGGAGATTGATTCTCTTCGTGAGCGTTTATTAGAGATGACTCAGAAACGTTTGAGTGGTGAGTTGTCGGCATGCACCCATTGTGCCTTTCCTTGCGGCGAGGAGAAAAACTTTTCGTTCAAGATTGATTTGAGTAAGATTTAGGCCCGTATGAATATCGAGCTTTTGTGTATTGGCAAGGAGAATGCGGATGCTTTTGAGGAAGCATTAGGCCAATATGTCAAGAAAATCAAGCTGTACAATAATTTCGAAATTGTTGTTATTCCTTATCTGAAAAACACCAAATCCATGTCCTTCGAAGAGCAGAAGCGGAAAGAAGGAGAGTTGCTGTTGAAAAAAATCGCCCCTTCAGATTGCGTTGTTCTGCTCGACGAGCGAGGCAAGGAGATGACCTCGGTGGTTTTTTCCGAATTTCTTCAACAAAAGATGAATAGCGGGGTGAAAAAACTCATCTTCGTCATCGGGGGAGCGTATGGTTTTTCAGAGGCGGTTTATCTGCGACAAAATGCGAAGATGTCACTGTCAAAACTTACTTTTCCGCACTTGATGACCCGCCTTATTTTTGCGGAACAGCTGTACAGGGCTTTTACGATTTTGCACCATGAACCCTATCATCATGATTAAAAGACTTTTATTTTTTTTCGCAAACGTGCAGAGTATATGATTTTTTTTTGTATTTTTGCCATCTTAATATAGAAATATAATGCAAATAAAAAACATAGCTATGAAAAAATCTATTCTTTTATTCATTTTGGTTTCTTTATTTACTTGGTCATTCGCTGTGAATCCGGTTGTCACAGTTAATGATGCCAAGCAAACAGCCACCAATTTTCTGGCCGAGCAGTGCCATTTTAATGCTGCCACTATTCATTTGACGTTGCAGCATACAGAGATGGACGAAAATGGAGAGCCTCTGTTCTATCGCTTTAAGTTGAATAATCGTGGCTTCGTGATCGTATCAGCAAGTCAGTTCTATTATCCGATTCTGGCTTTCTCTTTTGAGTCCGATTATGAGGCAAATGATGAAAATGCTTCTTTTTGCGCGGATTATAGAGAGAATATCCAAGATGCCAAGCGTGTTCAAGCTCCTGTTGGCACAGCAGTGACCAGTGCATGGAATCGCTATAATGTGGAGAATTTTTCTCCTGCAAAAGACGCAACTTCCAACGAGTGCCAACCTTTGTTGACTTCCAACTGGGGCCAGAATATTTATTATAATCAATACTGTCCTTATGATGGTCATGCTCCTGCCGATAGAGACAGAAGAACTACAGTAGGTTGTGCAGGACTGGCAATGGCCTCCATTATCAACTATTATCGTTATCCGACTCAAGCTCATGGTGGTGTCAGCTATATTTCCCGTCGTGACTGGGGAACATACGTGGAAGAATATCCCCGTTTCTTCATTAACTTGAATGAGGTAACGTATGATTTTGATGCTATGCCCTCTACAATCTCGAATTACAATGGTGAAGTGGCCAAGTTGTTGTTCCATACCGGAGCTACAGCGCTGACAACCTATAGCGCGGAAAGAACCACTAACAATAGAACCACTACCGACCCCCTCGAAGTACTTAATGCATTGAAACAGTACTGGGGATATTCAAGTGATGCACAGTTGTACTACAGACCTACTGAAATTCAGGATGACAGTGTTTGGATTGCGGAATATATTGTCCGTGAATTGAATCAAAGACACCCCGTTTTCTATTCTGCTTACACGGAACCTCAAAAAATCAATAATCTTAGTCTTGTATTGGACGGATATAAGTATGTTTCAGTCTCAGGTCACACATTGTCCTACCTCCATGTAAACTATACCTCCTCTGTTTCAGGTGCCAGTGAGATGAAAAAAGCATACTACTTGTTCACAAACTTCACTCACAAACAACAACAAGCTGTAATCAGATTCTTAGCGCCTTCAGACTTGAGTATAGAGAAGCCTGTAACCAGCGAAAAAGAAATCACCGCTTTGTCCGGATCAGTCAGTGATGGTGCCGGTAATATGAAATATGCCAGCAACTCCAATAGAAAATGGACACTTGCCGCTCCGCATGCCACAAACTACAAGTTGACATTTAAGCGTTTGAATACCGACATCAATGACGTTGTTTCTATTTATGCAGGTGAAGAAGCTGTTGCCGCCAATCTGATACAATCTTTCTCAGGTCAGCATTATTCATGCTATATTTCAGATCCCGGTGCCCCCGCAATTGATTCGTCAATGTCTTTCTTACCCGATCCTATCTTCGTTCATTCAGATAAGGTTTTGATTACCTTCACATCCAATGATTCTATCGAGGATTATGGTTTTGTATTGGATTTTATTGCTGATTCCACTACTTTGGATGAGGTTCCCTCTTGCGAAAATATTACTATCAGAAATTATCATTACATTATTACTGATACCACTACAACCGTTCTCCCTAATTCAGCCGTTAACTCCATCGTGAGCAGTGATGCGCCGTATAAAGCTCAGAATGTATGTACTTGGACTGTGAGAGCAGATAGTACCGCAACAGGTTTGTCAACCACACGCTATTCCATCAATTTCCCGAAATTCGACCTGAGAGCTGGCGATTTTGTTGAAATCACAACGATGGGCAGTAATCCCGAATTGTTGTATGTATTTGATGTGTTTAACTGGCCACAAAGCAATAATAATTACATTGTTGATCAAAATAGAATCAGAGTTCGCTTTGTTACCGACCATTGGCAGGAAGGATCTGGTTTCGAATTGGAATACTGGGCATTGAACAATACCGGTATCAATCAGGGAAGCGGTCTCTCAGATGTTCGCATTTATCCTAACCCTGCTACCGATTACGTGAATATCAGTATGACTTCCGAAGCTCAGAATGTCAATATGAATATTGTGGATATGAGCGGAAAAGTTTTATACACCGATGTGATTAATCATGGTGGTGGTAATCAGATTTATAGAATCCCGGTGTCAGAATTGTCCAGCGGTATCTATTTCATGAACTTGGTTACTCCTACTGGCAGAACTATTCAAAAGTTCGTTGTCAGATAATCCTGATATAGAACTAAGCAAAAAAAAAAACCGGAGCTGATTGGTTCCGGTTTTTTTTATGCTGTCAAGATTATGGTTATTTCTATTGTTTGTCGTCTATTATATGGAGACATATTTGTTCAAATTCCTGCACACTCAGTTGCTCCGGACGTTTGGTAAAAAGAGCATCTTGCCGATATTCTATTGGGAAATTAAATTGATTTAACGAATTGCGCAAGGTTTTGCGACGCTGGTTAAAGGCGGCTTTCACTACTTGCTTGAATAGCTTTTCGTCACAACTCAGTTTTTTCTCGGGATTGCAGATGAGCCGGATGACGGCGGATTTTACCTTGGGTGGCGGGAAAAACTGATGCTCATCAACTGTGAAAAGATATTCAATATCATAAAAAGTCTGTAAAAGCACGCTGAGAATACCATATTGCCTGTTGCCAGGCTTGGCAGCCACTCTTTCCGCAACCTCTTTCTGGAACATTCCTACTACTTCATTCACTAATTCTTTATAATCTAATACTTTAAATAAAATTTGGGAAGAAATGTTGTAAGGAAAATTCCCGATAATGGTTAATTGCTTTTCAAAAAGCTGGTCTATATTCAAAGCCAGAAAGTCCTTCGACCAGATATGCTCCCGTAAAGCAGGGTAGTGCTCCTGCAGGTAGGCAACCGACTCGCGGTCGATTTCCACGACATTGAAATTCTTATAATTTTGTTGAATCAGATATTTGGTCAGCACCCCCATTCCGGGACCGATTTCAAGCACGTTTTCGGGACTTGTGACGATGCTTTCGGCGATTTGCCGGGCAATGTCCTCATTGCGCAGAAAATGCTGTCCTAGGTTCTTTTTGGGTTTGACAAGGGTCATATATAGCTGTTATTGGTCGCCACGCAGGGCTCTGAATCGTGTACGGGCTTCGGTAACATACAGGCTGGAGGGGAAATCTCTCATCAGTTTGCGGTAATAGTCCATTGCCTTGTTAGGATCATGAATGTAATATTCATAGAGTTCTCCCAGTTTGAAAATAGCGTCGTCGGCCAACAATTCCGTGGAATGAGATTCTTCTATTTTTTGTAACAGTTGCTCAGCTGTAAGATAATCTTTCTTTTTTATCAAAATCAAAGCTTGCTGGTACAGTGCATCATCCACTAACGTGCCAAAGGGCGACATCATGATCACAGAGTCAAACATGGTATAAGCCTCTTCCACTTTGTTCTGAAACAGTAGAAAATCCGCTTTGGCGTAGTATTGTAAAGGAATGTTGGTTAAAGTCTGGGCAAACAGCAGACTATCTTCTTCTTCTCCCTCTTCCTCCTCTTCGTCTTCATCCTCATTGTCAGAAATGAGCAGGGAGAAATACATGGCGTCATTGGCAATCAGCTTGGATGTGGCGGCACGCAACACGTCCAGCTGGCTTTTGGCCCAGGCGAACTCGCCGATATAAAATGAGAGTTTGGCATTTTTGAATTTTGCGGTCTGGCCGATCTCATCGTTAGGCATGTCTTTATCCACTTGTGAATAAAGGAGGGTAGCATCCCATACATTGTTCATATACAGTAGGATATCGGCAAGTTTGACCTTGTATTCATTGAGCTGTTTGGCATCTCGACTGCTATTTTTGATGGCTTCTTCCAGCAGTGTAGTGGCTTCTTGGGGCTTGTCCAAATAGAATGCCAGAAGTGAGGCATAATTCAACACCATATTGGTTGAACAAGCTCCTAAACCTTTCTCTTCGACAAAGTGGCGATAATCGTTTTCCAAAGAGGTAAGTTCCTGTTTTTTTACAGGAAAAGTATTGGAAATCTTCTGGTATTTGATGTCCAGAATTTTGTTGAAAGCGTTGTCATATTGGGGCGACTCATTGCCTTTGGCAATGACATATTCCAAGGCTTCAATAGCGACGTCATAGTTTCGGGCATATTGGGCAGTAGTGGCCAATTGCACCAAACGCGCTCCGTCTTCCTGATTCTTTTTATCCAAAGCCTTGGCCAAAATCAAAGCTTCCGGAAAATCTTTGTTGACTTGGTATACCCATGTTAACAGCAGGGTATAGCAATCATTTTCAGGATATTTCTGCATGTTCTTCTGCAGCAAGGTCTTGATGGTTTGATATTTCAGCTGGTTTTCATCATCCGCAAGGGCATTTTGGATGATTTCTTCGGCTTGTGGAAGATATTTGGCGTCATTATCGCTGATTAAGGCAATTGCTTCCTCAAAAAGTTTGTCGCTTCGGCCTAATTGGCTGTATATACCGGTAATTTCTTTACTGAATAATTTGTTGTTATTCAGAAGATTACGACCTTTTAACAGGGCATCAAGCGCATATTCTCTTTTCCCTTTGGATAAGAAAGCGCTGTAAACATCCTTGATGTTGTATTCTTTGGCTGGCATATCCTTGAGCGCACCTTGGTATTCCTTTTCGGCTTTGCCGATTTGATTGCCCATTTCGTATACAAAACCCAGGTCAATGCGGTAACGTTGTTGTTCGGGGAATAATTTGCACTGTTTTTTTGCTAATTTTTCCAGCTTGTCCAAATCATGTAGTTCGTATAGTGTCTGGAAATTATAATAATATAGGTAGGAGTTTTTCTTGGTCAGCGGTATTTTCTCGAACAATTCGCTGGCTTTTTCGTATTCTCCGTCTCTATAATATTGAATAGCCAACTGTTCCTCAGGGGTTTGTTGGGCAAACACCAGTAAGGACAAGCAAAAAAGCAGACAAGTGAGTAGAAACCGGCGCATGGAGATCATTAGTCAATCATGTCGAATCCCGTATATTTTCGCAGGACTTCGGGAACGATAATACCTTTGTCGGTTTGGTTGTTTTCCAAAAGGGCGGCCAGTACGCGTGGCAATGCCAAAGCACTTCCGTTCAGGGTGTGAGCCAGTCGCATTTTGCCGGTGGCCTCGTCTTTGAATCTCAGTTTGAGGCGGTTAGCCTGGAAGCTCTCGAAGTTGGAAACGGAGCTGACTTCCAGCCAACGTTGTTGGGCCTTGGAATATACCTCTAAGTCGAAAGTCAAAGCGGAGGTGAAGCTGATGTCGCCGCCGCATAGACGCAGCACTCTGAATGGCAGACCGAGTTTGGTGAGCAGTGACATGGCGTAGGTTTTCATCTTCTCCAAAGTCTCGTAAGAGCGGTCGGGGTGCTCAATCACCACGATTTCTACTTTGTCGAATTGATGCAGGCGGTTCAAACCGCGCACATCCTTGCCGTAGGAACCGGCTTCGCGACGAAAACAGGCGGAATAGCCGCAATTCTTGATGGGAAAATCGCTTTCTTTCAAAATGACATCCCGATAGATATTGGTAATAGGTACTTCAGCAGTGGGAATCAAATAGAAGTCGTCCACTTCGCAATGGTACATCTGGCCTTCTTTGTCGGGCAGCTGGCCTGTACCATAAGCGGATGCTTCGTTTACCATATAGGGGGGCTGGATTTCGGTGAATCCGTGCTGTACAGCTTCGTCCAAGAAAAAGTCTATCAGTGCTCTCTGGATGCGGGCACCTTTGCCTTTGTATACGGGGAAACCGGCACCTGTGATCTTGCATCCCAAGTCAAAATCGATAATGTCGTATTTTTTTACCAAATCCCAGTGGGGCATGGCATCGTAGTCGAAGTTGGAAGCGTCGCCTTCGGTATAGACGATTTCGTTGTCAGCGGCGGTTTTGCCTTCTGGCACTGAGGCATGGGGCAGGTTGGGCATCAGGAACAATCTCTCCTGAATTTTGTCGGCGGCTTCTGCCACTTTGGCTTGCAGTTGTTTTTCTGTTTCTTTCAGCTCGGCAATACGGGCTTTCAAGTCAGCGGCTTCTGCAGCTTTGCCTTCCTTGAACAGTTTGCCAATTTCGGCAGACAGCTTCTTCTGCTCCATCAGGTTGTCGTCAAGGCTTTTTTTGTTTTGTCTGATATCGACATCCAATTGCGAAATTTCGCTGATAATACCTTCAGCATCAAAATGTTTAACCTTTAGGCGGTCAATTACGAATTGGGGATTTTCGCGGATTAATTGAATCTGTAACATAGCTTTTGTTTTTTTAGTCTTCGGCATTGAGAATATCGGCGATATGGATAACCTCAAGACCCATTCCTTTGGATTGTATGAAGGCGTCCAAGTGTTGCAGGCAGTTGATGTCGGTAGAAGTCACATACTGGGCACCCATGGAATAAATTTTTGTCACGATTTTTTCTATCATGCGGTCCGATACTTCCGGATTGATGACCGAAAAACGGCCGTTGGCGGAGCAGCAATCATTCATCTCGGGGTCGGTGAGCAAATCAAGACCTTTGGTGTTTTTCAGCAGGATTTCGGCCTCGTCTTGTAACTCATACATATTGCGGGCTGCACAAGACTTGAAATAAAAAACCCGCTGGGGGAAATGGTTGCCCAAAGAGGTTTGCCCCAACTTATTTACAATAAAATCGCAAAGTTCGTAAGTGTTTGTTACAAAGAATTTTAAGTCATTAACTACACTTACATTCGTAAGCAGTTGTGTATAATATTTCCGAATAAAACCGGCGCAGGCAGCGGAAGGGATGACCAGAGGGAATTTGGTGTTCTCGTATTCAGCCATCATTTTTGTTCCCAATTCTTTGGCGATCTCCACTTCACCGGAGAAGAAAAAATTCTTTCCACAGCAAGTTTGCTCGGGATTGTAATGTACCTCGAGACCCAACTTTTCCAACAGGCGCACAACGCTCTGTGCCACAGAGGGACTGAACATGTCCATTTCGCAGGGAATGAACAAATTAACATGATTGCCTTGATCTGCCATTTCCAATTTATTTAAAATGCAAATTTACATAAATTTCTTGAAATTTCGATATTAACGGAAAAAATCATCTAATGGACCAAACTGTTTTCCTGCCAATAATTGTGCGATGGCCTTTAGACGACAACGCAATTGTTTTTTATTGGAAGGCTTCACAGCTTGTGTGTTGTTGGGATTGTAAGGTTCCCCTAGCAGGGTGTAATGTTTACGAAAAAAGGAATTGGCCATTCCCCATTTGAGGAGGAATTGAATGTGCCCGTCGTTTCGATGGACGCGTCCTGTGCTTTTGGTTTCGAAATGATAGACCCGGCAGGCTGAAAGACCTTTGAAATGCCTCACTCCAGCCATGTATAACTTTGCGGAGAAATCGGGATCGCTATACATGCCAGGACTATATTCGATGCTGTAGCCGCCCACTATGTCCCAAATGTCGCGGTGGACAAGATTGGGTGGCCAGGTGGCACCGCACCAGTCTGTCATGGGATGAGACATATATTCACGCAGTAGACGTTCCTCGTCGAAGGTCTCCACTGTGTCACCATAGTTCGCAAGTATCCCTACGTCCAATGGATTGTGGGGTTGTATCATGGTACCGGAGAGGAAGAAACGGCAGTCGGGTAGCGAGGCTATTTCGTCGCTCAATGCCACATCCCATCCGGGTAATAAGTACATGTCATCGTTCAAATAGAAGATGTAGTCGGTCTTCACCTTGGTGCGCATCATGTTGACAGCTAAACATACACCAATGTTATGGTCAGAGTGGGTATAGTCCAAACCTTCGGAGCGTACCCATTCAAGTGTGCCGTCGGAACCATCGTTGACATGAACGATTATCTGATGCTGTGCGGCAGAGTTCCGGCGGATGCTTGCCACGCAGAGTTTTAGGAAAGGGAGGTTATTCCATGAGGGGATGAGGATAGAGAACGACAGTGTCATACGGATTTTGAATGTGTTGTCTTTGAATTTTCAATTTCATTATAACAATGCCGGCACAGCGGCTCGTAACTTTCTTTCTCGCCTAACATCACTTGTTTGTCGTTGTTGACAATGCGATGCGAGTATTGCGCCAGGTCGCCGCATCGGGTGCAAATGGCATGCACTTTCGACACATATTCAGCTACTGCCATCAGTTGTGGCATTGGCCCGAATGGCTTGCCCAAATAATCCATATCCAAGCCTGCTACAATAACACGTATTCCGCAGGAAGCCAGTTGGTTACATACATCCACAATGCCATCATCGAAAAACTGCACCTCGTCAATGCCGACCACTTCCACGGTTTCCATGTTCACATAAAGCAAAATCTCGGAGGAATTATGCACGGGAGTGGATACCATTGATGTCTCGTCATGCGATACCACATCGTTTTCATCGTAACGTACGTCAATGGCAGGTTTGAATAGTTCAATCTTCTGATTGGCGAAGGTGGCTCTGCGAATTCTCCGCAATAATTCCTCGGTTTTTCCCGAAAACATGGAGCCACAAATCACCTCAATCCAGCCCTTGTTTTTGCTTCTGCTCGCCTTGCTTTCTAAAAACATTTTTTATGTGTGTTTGATATCGATAATTTTTGTATTTTTGAAGACTTTTTCAAAAGGCAAAATTAATAAATTTATTGGGACTTCCAGAGCTTAAAATCAAATTATGCAGAATATTCACGATAAATTAGAGCAAATTATTGATAATCTTTTGCTTATTAAAAACAATTCGAAGATTTTTTCATCTATTGAGAAAGACCTGTTGCTTCAAAATATGAGAGAGGCATATCTTCTGATTTTACGCCAGCCTGTTGATGAAGAGGCGGAAGTTGTTGAAAATCATGAAGAAATAAAAGAAAACACGCAAAAGGAAACGGTTATAGAGGAAGAAGTTGAGGAGAATGTGGATATTAGTGAAGAGGAGTTGCCGGAGGAGGAAAATGAGGAAATGGATACTGATATTTTAGAGTTTGTCAAAGAGGTGCCCAAGGCAATTTTTGAAGAAAAATTTCCGAGACAGAAGACCCCCGACTTGTTTTCTGAACCTGATGTTAAGGCAGAGGTCGAACCTGATCCTGCTACAAAACCTGAGCCAGAGCCCATTGCAGAGCCAGAGGAGGTGATTGAACCCGAACCAGTGAAGGTGGTGGAACCTGAGCCCGTGGTAGAGCCCGAACCCGAAGTTGTTCCCGAGCCTGTAATTGAAGCTAAAGCAGAACCTGTGGTTACCCCTGAGCCAGAGCCCGTTGCAGAGCCAGAGGAGGTGATTGAACCCGAACCAGTGAAGGTGGTGGAACCTGAGCCCGTAGTAGAGCCCGAACCCCAAGTTTTTACCCAGCCCAAAGTAGAGGTGAAACCTCAGCAGCGTTCTCTCAACGATCTATTCAACGAGCAAAAACAAGATTTGGGCGAAAAATTCCAACAAACTAAGATTACTGACCTGACCAAAGCCATGTCAATCAATGACAAGTTTCTGTTTATCAGGGAGTTGTTTAAGAACAAGAGCGAGGAGTTCAGTCGCGCCATTCATACGCTGAACAATTGCGAGAATATCGAAGAGGCTTTTGATATTATGGAAGGACTGAAAAAACAGTATTTTTGGGATTCCACCTCCTCCGCCTACTTGTCTTTATGTGATTTAGTCAGAAGAAAATTTTAATTCATCATACGTTTAACAAAATTATCTGAAATGAAAAAATTAGTTTCCCTCCTTACCGTTGCCGCCCTGCTTTTCGGTGGTATGGCATTCGCACAAGACGAAAGCAAAAAAGAAGAGAAAAAAGAAGGTTATGTGTTTACTAACCTGAAAGAAATTCCAATTACTTCAGTGAAAGACCAGGCCCGTGCAGGTACATGCTGGTGCTATTCTGGACTGGGTTTTATTGAAGCTGAATTGCTCCGTATGGGCAAGGGCGAATACGATCTTTCTGAAATGTACATTGTACACAATACATACATTGATCGTGCCAAAGCCGCTGTTCGTACTCATGGTGATGTGTCTTTCTCACAGGGTGGTTCTTTCTACGATGTGATTTATGGTATGAAGACTTTCGGTCTGGTGCCCGAAGCCGAGATGCGTCCTGGCGCCATGTATGGCGACAGTCTTTCCAAACACGGCGAGCTGTCCGCTATCAGCGATGCTATTGTGAAAGCCATTGCTGAAGGCGATCACAAATCCCTGCAATGCAACAAGAAAAACGAGGTGCTGTGGGTAAAGGCCATTGAAGCTGTGCACGATGTTTATTTGGGCAAACGTCCCGAAAGCTTTGTGTATAATGGTGTTACCTATACTCCCATGTCATTCTACAATTCTCTGGGACTGAATCCTGATGATTATATTTCCATCACTTCTTATACACATCATCCTTTCTATGAGAAGTTTGTGCTGGAAATTCAGGACAACTGGCGTTGGGCTCAGTGCTACAATCTGCCTTTGGATGAATTCATGGAAATTTTCGATTATGCAGTAGACAATGGCTATACCATCGCATGGGGAGCTGATGTCAGTGAGGAAGGTTTCCGTAAGGGTATTCGCGAAGGTTTCGCTGTACTGCCCGACTTGGATGCCACCAGCACCGACAATGGCGGTAGCGACATGGCTCATTGGACTGGTCTGAGCAAGACCGACCGTGCCAAAGAGGCATACGAACATCCTACTCCGCAGCGTTGGGTGACCCCTGAAGAGCGTCAGCTGGCATTTGACAACTGGGAAACCACCGACGACCACGGCATGTTGATTTATGGCAAGGCCAAAGATCAGATGGGCAATGAATATTATATGGTGAAAAACAGCTGGGGCAAAGTGTATAAATATGACGGTATGTTCTATGCCAGCAAGGCGTATGTCCGTTACAAAACTATGAATATTGTAGTCCACAAAAACGGAATTCCCAAAGATATCAAGAAGAAGTTGGGTATCAAATAAGTTGCAAATTTAATTGTGAACCCCCTTTTTTTCGTTAAAAATTCTTAATTTCAAAATATTTTTGAATAGGGAAAGAAAAAAGTCCTAATTTTGCAGAGTGAAAATAGAGAAACCTTAGTATTAACCTTAAAAATAAAATTATTATGAAAAAAGTTTTAGGAATTATGGCTATTGTAGCTGTTTCAGCTTTGATGCTCACCTCTTGTGGAAAGAAATGTAACTGCACTTACTATGAAAATGGTGCAAAAGTTTCAAGCTGGGTTGCAGGTGGTCCAACTTACAAATATTATGACAAAACTTCTTGCATGAAAAAAAGTGAACCAAAAGAAACGTGGGATGGCGTTACATACGAAACAGTATGCAAATAATGATTCCAAAAAAAAAAGCGGCTCATTGAGCCGCTTTTTTTTTGTCTTTTGGGAAAGGTAAAGGTTTATTGTCTGTCGTATTTCACCACTTCCTCTGAAAAGAAATCCAATTGCACGCCCGCTGTTTTGAACATTTCTTCCGATTCGGCGCCGGCGTGGTATTTTTTTTCGCACACCACACGCTTGATCCCGCAGTTGATGATCAACATGGCGCACACGCGGCAAGGGGTCATACGGCAGTACAAGGTGGCTCCGTCTAAGGAAATGCCTAATTTGGCGGCTTGGCAGATGGCATTCTGTTCGGCATGTACCGTGCGCACGCAATGTTCGGTGATGGTGCCGTCTTCGTGTACCGTACGCTTGAACTGGTGTCCCACTTCGTCGCAGTGGGGCAGCCCTTTCGGGGAGCCGACATAGCCGGTAACCAGTATCTGTCGGTCGCGGACCACCACGCATCCGCTACGGCCACGGTCGCAGGTAGCGCGTTTGCTTACCGTGTTGGCGATTTCCATGAAGTATTCGTCCCATGAAGGACGCTGGTATTTGGATTCATTGTTTTCACTCATGATTCATTTGTTTTAAGATATCATCAATTTGCTGATATAAGGCCTCGAAATCTCCGTTATTTTGCAGGGTATAGTCGGCCATTTCAATACATTTGGCCAGATTCTGCTTGTTGGGATCGGTGGAACTCATCTCGCGCTGTTCGTTTTCAATAAATGTTTCGTAACTCACGTGGTCGGTTTCGGAGTTGCGACCCACGATGCGCTCGTAACGCACTTTCGGGTCGGCATCCACAGCCAGCAGCACAAAATTGCCCTTTTGGCGGAGCGAATCCACTTCGCCGGGGGTGCGGATGCTCTCGATAATGGCGTTTTGACCCAGCTGTTGGGCTTGTTTGAACAACTCGTCGGTGATGTACGAAGGGCAGTGGGTGGCTCTCAGCTCGTTGGCCACCACCACGAAGGTGTCGCGGTTGATGGGCAAGCTTCGGCGTTCAGCCTCTTCAATCAGATAGCTGCGGACCGAGAAATGGCGAAACTGCCGTTTTTCAATCAGATAATCCACAATGGTGCCTTTTCCCGCACCCAAAGTTCCGGTAATGCCGATGATAATCATACCACTTTTGTTTATGAGGATGCAAAAATACAAAAAAAACCGCTCAAGACGAGCGGTTTTTCCAATCAAACATTATGAACAAACTTTATGCCTCTGCAACAGGTTGTACAGAAACAAAAGATTTACCGTTTCTACCTTTTTTGAAAGTAACGGTTCCGTCAATCAGGGCGAACAAAGTATGATCTTTACCCATACCTACGTTCAAACCGGGATTGTGGACGGTACCTCTCTGGCGGATAATGATGTTACCGGCTTTGGCCAGCTGACCGCCAAAAATCTTAACGCCTAAGCGTTTGCTGTGGGATTCACGACCGTTCTGTGAACTACCGACACCTTTTTTATGAGCCATTTCTGTAAGTTTTTAATCGTTAATACTAAATTAGAAGGTTATAGAATCGATTTTCAGAGTGGTCAGATACTGACGATGACCATTCATTTTCTGATAACCTTTTCTTCTTTTCTTCTTGAAAACAAGAACTTTGTCACCTTTGATGTGGTTGACAACGGTAGCGGTTACTTCTGCACCTGAAACGGTGGGAGTACCTACGTTTACGGTACCGTCATTATCAACAAGCATCACGCGGTCGAACTTAACTTGCGACCCTTCTTCAGCATTGAGGCGGTGAACATAAACCTTGCGGCCTTGTTCAATCTTGAACTGTTGCCCTGCTATTTCTACGATTGCGTACATTGTGATTGATATTTTTGGTTAATAATTTTTTGGGGCTGCAAAAATATAAAAAAAAATCATACCAGCGGAAAAAATTTATACTTTTTATTAAACAATTCCGTTTAATAGGTGTCTATATTTTATTATACCAACTAAATATAATGGGAAAATGGCGACTAATAATTTCATTAAAACACTGATAATTAGTTTGTTGTGTTTTTTTAGTGTTAGTTCAAACGCTCAAATTTCATCGGGGGAAAACTTCCATAATTCTTCGAAATTTTCCAATTATGTCGATTTGACAGCAGCTGCTGAGCACTCTGTTCAGGCGGTTGTGCACATCAAAACGGAATTTAAGCAGAAAAATTCCGCATACGACAGTTATTATAGCGGTTCGTTCTGGGAAGAGTTTTTCGGTATTCCGTATGGGCAAAGTAAGGAATATCCGGTGCAGGCTGCCGGTTCGGGTGTCATTATCGCTTCCGACGGGTATATCATCACTAATAATCATGTGGTGGAAGACGCTGAGAAAATCACAGTTACTTTGAACGACAAACGTGAGTTTAGCGCCACTTTGGTAGGCACGGATGCTGAAGCGGATTTGGCGCTGATTAAAATTGAGGATACTCATTTGCCGTATTTGACTTTCGGAAATTCTGATAAGGTCAGAATCGGTGAATGGGTGTTGGCTGTCGGCAATCCTTTCAACTTGACTTCCACGGTGACCGCTGGCATTGTGAGTGCCAAGGCCAGAAATCTGAATATCATGGATGGGGGTACCAATATTGAGTCATTTATTCAGACTGATGCCGCACTTAATCAAGGTAATAGCGGTGGTGCTTTGGTGAATGTGCAGGGCGAACTGATCGGTATCAACACGGCTATTGCCTCCGGAACCGGCTATTATACAGGCTATTCCTTTGCCATTCCGTCCAATATTGCACGCAAGGTGGCCAGCGACCTGAAAACATACGGGGTGGTGCAACGTGCCTATCTGGGGGTTTCTATCATGGATATCACCCCGCAGAAAGCCGAGGAAATGAATCTCAACACTTTGGACGGGGTGCTGGTAAACCTGGTTGATGAGAATGGCGCCGCCCGCCAAAGTGGTTTGGAGGAAGGTGATGTGATTCTTGCAATCAATGAAACCAAAACCAATTCCGCTTCCGAGTTGCGTGAGGTGTTGATGCAACATTCCCCAGGTGAAACAGTTAAGGTAAAAGTGCTGCACAAGGGACAGGAATATGTCAGAAATGTCCGTTTGCTGAATCGTCAGGGAAATACGGATATTGTGGAGCAGAGCAACGCCACAGCGGAAAGTGTGCTGGGGGGCTCGTTTAGCGACTTGAGCAAACGTGAGCTGAACTACTATCGTATTACAGGCGGTGTGAAGGTGGTGAATCCCGGTGACGGATTGCTGAAACAGTCAGGAGTGAAAAAAGGTTTTGTGATTACGGTCATCAATGGCCGCATTATCTCCGACACCAAAGACCTGGAAAAATTCTTCCAGAACAATCGTGACAAATATATCGCCATCGAGGGCGTTTATGATAACGGATACTACAAATATACCTACACGATACAGCTGCCATGAGTGATGAGCAATGAGCGATGAGCAATGGGCAACTACTCATAGCTCATAGCTCACAACTCATAGCAAAATAACATTGACAATTAGCACATTATAACAATATGAGACAATTAAAAATTTCGAAATCCATCACCAACCGTGATACCGCTTCGTTGGACCGCTTTTTGGCGGACATCGGCAAGGAACAGATGATTAGCGCCGACGAGGAGGTGGAACTGGCAAGACGTATCAAACAAGGCGATCAGGAAGCACTGGAAAGACTTACCAAGGCCAATTTGCGTTTTGTCGTTTCTGTGGCGAAGCAGTACCAGAACCAAGGTATCAGCCTTCCCGACCTGATTAACGAGGGCAATATCGGTTTGATTAAGGCTGCCAAGCGTTTTGACGAGACCCGAGGGTTTAAATTCATTTCGTATGCGGTGTGGTGGATACGCCAGGCTATCTGTCAGGCTATTGCCGACCAGTCTCGTATTGTGCGTTTGCCGCTGAATCAGGTGGGTACCATCAATAAAATCAAGAAGGAAATCGCCCATTTGGAACAGGAGTTGCAGCGTGCTCCTACCTTGGAAGAGATTTCTGAAGCGATGGATTTGCCGATGGACAAGGTGAACGAGATATTGAGAATCAACAATCATCCGCAGTCCATGGACTCGCCGGTTTCGCCGGATGATGACACTAAGTTTTCGGACACTTTTATTTATAATGTTGAAAAAGACACAGATGATAAGCTCATCAATGAATCATTAAGTTCCGAAATTGATGGAATTTTGAAGAAAGCATTGAATGACAAGGAGATAGAAATTGTCAAATTGTTTTTTGGCATAGGGGTAACCCATGAATATACCCTGGATGAAATCGGTGATACCGTGGGTCTGTCGCGCGAGCGGGTGCGTCAAATCAAAGAGCGTGCCCTTAAACGCCTCAAACAAGAGTCCAAAAACCGGAATTTGAAGATATATCTTTAATTAGCATATTAGTTAATGTGCTAATGAAGTTAAGAACTAAGAATTAAGAGTTAAGGATGTTGAATTGTTGAGTTGTTTAACTGTTTAGTTGTTCTTAGTTTTTAGTTCTTAATTCTTAATTATCTGTTCCCTGGTCACTCTTTAATGTAAATCCTCTGTACCCGTTTGGAAATCGCGGTCATCAGCTCGTAAGGGATGCGGTGGATGGAGGCCGCCACTTTGTCCAACGGGTTGGGGTCGCCGTAAACGATTACCTCGTCGCCTTCCTTGACCTCCAGTCCTGTGACATCAATCATACACATGTCCATGCAGATTTTGCCCACAATAGGCACCAGTCGGCCTGTCACAAAAACCTTGCCGACGCCATTGCCCAATTCTCTTGGATAGCCGTCGGCATAACCGATGGGGATAATGGCTATCTTGCTGTTTTTAAGTGTTTTATAGGAACGATTGTAGCCTATAGTTTCGTTGGCGGGAATGGTTTTGACTTGCGTGACTACCGTACGCAGGGTGACGGTATTTTGCAATTGCGCTTGGTCTTTCGGTACAGCGGAAAAACCATAAAGTCCGATGCCCAAACGTACCATGTCGTATTGTGCATCGGGGAAGCGGCTGATGCCAGCGGAGTTGAGGATATGCCGCAGAATGGGATAGTCAAACTGGTTAACCAGATAGGAACTCATGCGGTCGAACAATGCGATTTGTCCACGGGTGAAGTCGTCCTCATTGGGGTCGTCGGCAGCGGCTAAGTGCGAGAAGATGGAAGCGATCTTCAACTGTGGATGCTGCTGGATGAAATCGACCAAGCGGGGCAAATCTGGCTCGTCAAAACCTAAGCGGTGCATGCCGGTATCCAGCTTGATATGGATTTTAAATGATTCAATATCAGAATGTTGCTCCAATAGTTTCGTCAGTTGTTCCAGATAATGGAAGTTGAAAATTTCGGGTTCCAGCCGATAGGCAATCATGGCCTCGAAACTGTGCGCTTCGGCCCCCAGCACGATAATCGGCTTGCTGATACTGCGTTTGCGCAGGCGGACTCCTTCGTCGGTATAGGCCACTGCCAAGTAATCCACATGATGATAGACCAACTCATTGATCAGTTCCACATCGCCCAAACCGTAAGATTGCGCTTTCACCATCGCCACCATTTTGGTTTCGGGTTTCAGCAGCGAGCGGTAATAACTCAGATTGTGGATGATGGCAGGCAGGTTGACATTGAGCACCGTTTGGTGGGTCTTGTACTGCAAAGCTGCCACCACCTTCTCGAAACGGTAGCTACGGGCCGCTTTCACCAGTATAACCTCCTGATGGAAAGGTTCTTGGTTGAGATTAGCCAACAGTTCTTCGGTGTTGTGGTAAAAGCTTTGTTCTGGAAAATTGAAGACAGCGCGGTGGGTAAAAAAATCTGAACCGACAGCGATAAGTCTGGTTATACCTTTGTTAATCAGCAGTTTGTTTATTTTCTGATAATCGTCCGTGTCCAGATTTCCCGCTTGCTCAAAATCGGAGATGATGACGGTTTTACGGATCATCTGGGTTTGGGCGTTCAGAAAGTTCAAGGCGATGCGCAACGAGCTCATATCCAGACTGTAAGTGTCGTTGATGATGACCGAATTGTTGATGCCTTCGATCATCTCCATACGCATGGAAACCGCGGAAAGGTTGTGCAGTTTCTGATTGATTTGCGGAATGGTGAAGTTCAGTTGCTGCATCAGCACAATGGAGTGCAGGGCGTTTTCAATGGAACCGGCATCGCTGAAGGGAATGTCAATCAGTTGACCATTCAACGAGACGATGGTGTGCACGTCAGCGGTGTTGACAAAGTCGATATGATAGTCCGCATCCTCGGTTTGACCCCAGGAAACGGTTTTTCCTTTGAAGCAATTGTTCTGCTTGAAATAATTGTGAATTAGCGGATTGTCAGTGTTGTAAATTATTTTCTGACAATCTTGGAAGAGTTTAGTTTTTTCAACCAGTTTTTCTTCGTTATTATGGAAAAACTCATTGTGAGCGGCTCCGATATTGGTGAGGATGCCGATGGTGGGTTGGATAACAGCCGCCAGGTTCTCCATCTCGCCAGGTTGGGAGATGCCTGCCTCGAAAATGGCCAGGTTGTGCCGTTGTGCCATCTGCCATACCGACATGGGCACGCCAATCTGGGAGTTGTAGCTGTTGGGGTTTCTCACCACATGGAATTCGGGAGCTAACATTTGGCTAAGCCATTCTTTCACAATGGTTTTGCCATTACTGCCAGTGATGCCGATGACGGGATAGTCGAATTGTTGGCGGTGGTAAGCGGCGATCTGCTGCAAGGCGGAAACCGCATTTTCAACTTGCAGGAAATTAGCGTCGGGAAAATGGGAAAATTCGGCTATGGGTCGGGTGATAATGAAGTTTCTCACTCCCTGCTGCCACAGTTCGGGAATATAGTGGTGACCGTCGTTTTTGGCTGTGGTGATGGCGAAAAACAGGGTTTTCTGCGGAATCAGCACATTGCGGCTGTCGAAGGCCAGCAGTTCAATCTCCGTGTTTTCGTCAGTTGTGCGGAAATTTTTTGGAAGGCATATATCTTTGATTTGCGCGATGGTCAGCATACTGGTGGATATTTTTTGCAAAAATAAGTTTTTTTTTCAGAGTAGAGACGGGGCGCGCCCCGTCTCTACAAAAAAAATTATAAACATACGTATATGTATAAAAAGTTTTTGTAACTTTGCAAACTTTAACATGTAGTATTAGCGTTAATCATTAAATAGCTGAATATTATGGGATTATTTTCGATTTTCACAAAGGAGATAGCTATAGACCTTGGCACTGCCAACACGGTCATCTTATATAACGACAAGGTTGTTGTCGATGAACCTTCTATTATTGCCATTGACCGCGACACTAAAGAGATGCAGGCAGTGGGCAAGAAAGCTTTGATGATGGAGGGCAAGGAGCACGAGCGTATCAAGACTATCCGTCCTTTGCGCGATGGTGTTATCGCCGACTTCCAGTCCACCGAGAAGATGCTCTGTGAGTTGATCAAGATGACGGGTACCAAGCGTTACCTTTTCCCGCAGGCCCTGAAGATGGTAATCTGCATTCCTTCGGGTATTACCGAGGTGGAAGAGCGTGCCGTCAGGGATTCTGCCGAGCATGCAGGTGCCAAAGAGGTACGTATGATTTACGAGCCTATGGCCGCTGCTATCGGTACGGGTATTGATGTGCTGGATGCCAACGGTAACATGATTATTGACATCGGTGGTGGTACCAGCGAAATCGCCGTATTGGCCTTGGGTGGTATTGTTTGCAGCAAGTCCATCAAGATTGCCGGCGTCGAGTTCAACTACGACATTCAGGAATACATGCGTAAGAAACATAATATCGCTATCGGTTTCAGCACTTCCGAGCAGATTAAGATCAACGTAGGCTCCGCTATCGAGGACCTGGAAAATCCGCCTGAAGATTACGAGGTATACGGCCGTGACCTGTTGCAGGGTATTCCTATCTGCGTGAAAGTAAACTATCGCGAGATTGCCCAGGCTCTGGACCGTTCCATTTCGAAAATTGAGGCTGCTGTCATCAACGCCCTGGAAAATACTCCCGCTGAGTTGTCCGCCGATATATACAAAACCGGTATTTACATGGCCGGTGGCGGTTCCTTGCTGCGTGGTCTGGATAAACGTATCGCCAAGAAGACCAGTCTGAAGGTGCATGTGGCCGAAGATCCGTTGAAGGCTGTGGCCCGCGGTACCGCTATTGCTTTGAAGAATTTCGACAAGTTCCCGTTCTTAATCCAATAATCCGGACTATGAATAATCTTTCCATGATTGCCGCTGTGGGCAATAACTATGAATTGGGCTATAAGAACCAATTGTTGTGTCATTTGCCGGTGGATCTGAAGAGATTCAAAACACTGACTTCCGGTCATACTGTTCTGATGGGAGACCGCACCTGGGAATCTCTGCCGAAAAAACCGCTGCCCAATCGCCGGAATATTGTCATCACTTTAAATCAAGAAGCTGATTATCAGGATTGTGAAATGGCTTTTTCCATTGAAGAGGCAATGCGCTTGGTGGAAAATGATGACCAGCCTTTTATCATGGGAGGAGCCACGATTTACAGATTGTTTATCGATAAAATCGAAACTTTGTATCTTACTCGTATATTGTCTGATTTTCAGGCAGATGTATATTTTCCTGAATTAAATTTGGAAGAATGGACACTGGTAGAGGATGAGTTTGTGCCCAAGGATGAAATAAATCAGTATGATTTGCGTTTTCAAACATATAAAAGAAAACAAAAATGAAAAAAATCATTATTATTCTCGCGCTTGTGCTGGTAGGTACAACAACTTTCTGTCAGAATAAGAAAAGTATGGATATACCCTATCCTAATGTACCTATTGACGAACAGACCAAATTGGTGACCTATAAGGAGGTGGTTCAGCAAGCTGGTGCTACTCCTCAGGAACTGTACGATCGTGCTATGTTGTGGGTGAAGAATTTCTATAAGAACACTAATGAAGTCATCAAAAGCAATGACCGTGAAAAAGGGGTGATACAGCTTCGCTCAAGTGTCAGAATTTATGTGGTGAAGGAAGATGGTAGCAAGTTTTTCAAAAATATTGTGTATTACAATATGAAGATTGAATGCCGTCCTGGTAGATACCGTTATACTATTACGGATTTCAACGAAAAAGCGACGGCAGCAGCGCCAGTAGAAGTTTGGCTGAACACTGAAAGTCCCCAGTGGGAAATTGGTCAGTATGCATACTTGAATCAAATTGATGAACAGATTCTCGCTTTGATAGAGTCATTGGAAGAGGGCATGAATCCTCCTGTCATTATAGAAGATGAATGGTAAGCTTTTTCTTTATGGTTTGGTAACATTGTCCCTTTTGTTTTGTTCCTGCAAGAAGGAAAAAACAGCGAATTTGACTTTAGATTTTGATTTTGCTGTTGAGGGACAGTCGCTGGTACAGGACAGTCGGCAATATGTAAATGCCGCAGGCAACCAGTATGAGGTGAACGAGGTCATGTTTTTTATTTCAGATCTGAAATTGTATAAAAGCGACGGTTCTGTTGTCAGTAAAGAAGACGTTCATTATGTGGATGTGGATATCGCTTCCACTTTGAATTGGACTCTTTCCGCAGTGCCAGTGGGCGATTACACTTCGCTGTCGTTTACATTCGGTTTGACGGATGCGCAGAATCAGAGCTTTCGGTTTGTGAATCCGCCCGAATGCGATATGAGTTGGCCGACGGTGCTGGGAGGAGGTTATCATTACATGAAGATTAACGGCAAATGGGAAGCTGATGACGGGCAGGTGAAACCGTTCAGTTTGCATACGGGCAGGGGACAGCTTTATGATGAGGAAGGCCAAGTTACCCAGTTTGTGGACAATTCATTCACTGTTCAACTCAACAGGTCGTTCAGTCTGCAGAAAAATGGCAAGACTTTGCGTTTGGTGATGGACATTAACCGCTGGTTTGATGCGCGACAGCTTTTTGACTGGAACGAGTGGGGCGGCAGTATTATGCAGAACCAGGCGGCACAAGAGGTGTTGAAACAGAATGGACCGTATGTGTTTGAATTGAGGGAGAAATAACGACAAAAAATCATACATTTCTAATGTAGAGACGCAATGCATTGCGTCTCTACGAGAACAAAATATTGTAGAGACGGGGCACGCCCCGTCTCTCTAAAAAAAATAGATATGTCAGGAAAATTAATCATAGTATCAGCGCCATCGGGGGCAGGAAAGACCTCCATCGTAAGACATTTGTTGAAGGAGCAGCCCCAGCTGGCATTTTCGGTTTCCGCTACCAGCCGTGCCAAACGCGAAGGTGAACGTGATGGCAAGGATTATTATTTCCTGACGGTGGATGATTTCAAGCAGAAGCTGGCCAACGACGAGTTTTTGGAGTGGCAGGAAGTGTATCACAATCAGTTTTATGGCACCTTGAAATCCGAGATTGAGCGGATATGGAACGAGGGCAAGCATGTGATTTTCGATGTGGATGTGCTGGGCGGACTGAATCTGAAGAAGATCTTCGGCGACAAGGCATTGGCGGTTTTTATCCAGCCCCCTACTGTGGATGCGCTCAGAGAGCGTCTTTGCGGCCGCGGTACTGAGGATTCCGCCTCGCTGAAAAAACGCTTGGACAAGGCCGAATACGAGCTGTCGTTTGCCGACCAGTTCGACACCATAATCGTTAATGATGTGTTGAAAACCGCCCAGAAAGAGGCGGTGGCGAAAGTTAACGCTTTTCTGAAATAGTTTTCTTTTCCGTGACTTTTCTCACGACAAAAGTAAGGAAATTTATTTAATTCATTATATTGCACTATTTAAGTGCAATTTTTTGAAGAAAAAGCACTGTTATAATGCAAATTTTAGTATTTTTGCACCGTTAAAAAATAAAGTATGGAGAAATTATACGGATACATGCGAAAAAAACTGGAGGAAACCACCAGCCAATTCTTCAGATATAGATATGCGGATATTCACTGGAACAACCAGATGCTGGCATTGGTAGGACCCAGAGGTGTTGGGAAAACCACTCTGTTTTTGCAACACATCAAGCGACATCACTCACTTGACAATACGCTATATGTAGTAGCCGACCAACACTTTTTCAGCGAGCACTCTTTACTGGAATTAGCCGAACGCTTCTCGCAAAACGGTGGACAATATCTTTTCATTGATGAAATCCACAAATATGACGGTTGGTCACGCGAACTGAAAGAAATATACGACTCGTATTCCGATTTACACGTCTATTTCACGGGTTCATCCATTCTGGAAATTGAAAAAGGAGATGCGGATTTAAGCCGCAGAGTGCCCAAATACGAGATGCAAGGATTATCGTTCAGGGAATTCTTACGCATCAGGCACCATATTAAAACACCCGTTTTCTCTTTGGAACAGATAGTAAATCACAAAGTTGAGACACCCAATATCAAGCACCCGCTTCCATTGTTCCGAGAGTATTTGAGGAACGGCTATTACCCCTTCGGAAATGACATTGATTTTGACATCGAGTTAGAGCAGGTCATCAACCGCACGATGGAAGTGGACATTCCCCAATATGCCAACATGAATGTGTCAACGGGACGGAAATTAAAGAAACTATTGATAGAGATATCCAAAAACAGTCCTTTCAAGCCTAACATGACCACATTGGGACAAGTAATAGGAGCGAGCCGGAACAATATTGAGGATTATCTGTGTTATCTTGAAAAAGCAGGCATGATAGGACAATTGCGTGATGACACAGGCGGCATACGAGGGGCAGGAAAAGTGGAAAAAGTGTATGTTGATAACACCAATCTGATGTTCAATCTCGGTCACGGGTTTGAGAACATCGGCAACATACGCGAAACAGTGTTTTACAACCAAATGCGTGTCAACCATGATGTCATCGCTTCCAAAACTGCAGACTTCACCATTGGCAAAAGGATATTTGAGGTAGGCGGCAAAAACAAAGGACAACGACAAATTGCAACCGTAGAGGAAGGGTATATTGTAAAAGATGACATTGAATACGGCTACGGGAATGTCATCCCCCTTTGGCATTTCGGATTGAATTATTAAGGCAGACCTGATTAACCAACGAAATTAACTGTACATCGCCGACTATTAACTGTAACTGCGGTCTGCTCTAATCGCGGACGCAACGGACTGAGAAGCCGGGGTACTTGTCGTAGTAGTTCCTGCCCACGTAGGCGTTACTGTAGCTGAGACCGCGGCCGTACGCGAGGTAGCCATCGTACTCCGTAGCACTCCATAAGGCGGCGATGTTGCCGAAACTGCCGTAGTCGCCGTAGTAGCTGCCAGCGGGAAGAGCCGAAAAACCTGTGGCATTGTTCGAGATTGGATTATTACCCACCGCGCATGTGTTTGTGCTACTATCCCATCCTGTAGTGGAGGCCAACGCCTTGGCAATGTTATCACTGCTATTGTCGCACTGGTAGTGCGTCTGGCTGCCCACATAGTTGGTCAGCTGCGTCCACTCCGCATCACTCGGAACATGCCAGCCCGTGGGACATATACCCTGAACACCACTGGGGTTTGCACTGCTGGAAGACGAGCTTCCCATCACCGCCTTCCAATTGTACAAATAGCCGTAGGTACTCACATTGGAACTGTTATTGTACGGATAGTAACGATAAGCCGTAGTGGTGGAAGTGCTACTGCCCAATGCGATACTTGTACCATTCGCATTGCGTGTGGTACGAAGGTTCTCCTTCATCCAGCACTGGTTGCCAATTTTCACCGTGTTGTAGGTATTGTTGTCAATATCCGTCACTGTGGCGGCGCCAGGGCAGGGCTGGCCATCAACCGCAGGATTTGCAGTCGTAAAACTCAATTCATTGCCATACGCCGTACCCTGGCTGTTGGTGGCGTAAGCACGAACATAGTATGTGGTGTTGGGGGTTAAGCCCGTAATAGTCGCTGTAAAATTACCCAATCCGCCTGTCTCGGTGGAATGGTTACTGTTAATTGTCGGGTTTTGTGAAGTGCTCCAGCAAAAACCGCATACGGTCACCTGGCTGGCACCATGGCTCAAAACCTCTCCTGTCACTACCGCGCTTTGCGAATAGACAGAGCCCACATTCAGCGTGTTCACCAATGGATACAGCACATACTGCTCCAGCTGGGCCAAACGCGCCAACACTGAGCCCATACCTGTGGTATCGCTACCGGAACCGCCATTTTCAGCATATTTGGCATACAAGGCATACGGCACACTCAACAGTTGCTGGGTGCCCGTCAGGGTATAGTTGCTGCCGCCTGTCACATCTGTCTCAGTCTTCACAAAATAAGGGCCGTTGCCCCAGTCAATGGTGGAGAATACACCGCCTACCACATTGCCACCGCCAATTTCCATGGTCAGCAAGCCATTGGCGTTGGTGGTCAGCTGGTGCGTCTCGCAGTACACCGAGACACCGTTAGCGCTGTTTTTCAGGATGCTCACACGAACACCCACCTGTCCGTTGCATACCAGATTGCCCGAGGCGTCGCGGACCACCGCCTGGTAGGAGAATTTCTCCGGTGCTTGCGCCATTACCATTATGGACAGTACCATCATGCCTAAAAAAGTAAATAATCTTTTCATTGTCAATATATTTTGTTATTCAATTTATTTCTCTTAATTTTGAACATATTCCCTCAACTTCACTATTTTGTCAAAAAAGCTCCAGTCGTTTAACGAAGCAAAGATATAGATATTTTTTCAAAAAGATTTTTACGCGAAGAAAAAAAACCACTATTGGGTAACCAGCCTCTCCCTCAACTTCTTCGGCAGGTAGAAAGTGTTGTTTTTCTCCATGAATACAACCACTGATTCCAGCGGGACAATCTGCTTGTCGATGGTGACGTAGTTGTCGAAGCTGTTGGCCACCAGTTTGTGCTTTTTGTATTGCACGGTCAGGCGGTATTGGTCTTTGTCGAGGCTGTCGATGGTGATGGTTTTGGCATCGGGAAACAGCGTGGTGTGGCTGGTGAAGATGCTCTCGGTGAGGGTAGGCAGTTGGCCGCTGATGCCTAATTGACGGCACAAGTATTCATTGACTTCGATATTGCTGATAACACCTTTGGGCTGATCGTTCTGCGGGTGATAGCAGGCCAAGAAAACATCCTCGCCTGTGTGGCCGTAGGTGGTGGTGCCGAAATAGGTGCGGTCATAGACAATGCGGGCAATGGTTTTGGTCAAGGAAGCCTCTTTTCTATCCTCTTTGGCGATGGGGGAGTTTTTGAAATCCTTAGCGTGATAAATTCTATCCAATTCCTCTTCCGTCAGTTCGATCTGATAGTATTTTTCCATCAATGCGGGAATTCTTTCAATATCTTCTTTTTTGATGATTTTCGCCATGGAATCGGTGGAAAGTGTGAAATTGTCAAGGGGTTCCATGATTTGCTCAAGCGTAAGTCTGTCATAGCCGCTGTTGCTTTGGCGGCTGCCAATATTAAAGCCTCCACACCCATGGTCAGGGAGGACGAGCACTACCGTATTGCCGTCTTTGCGGGCGAAATCCAAGGCTATCTGCACCGCATTGTTGAAAGCCAGAAAGTCCAAAATGGCTGTTTTGACATCGTTGTCGTGGGCAGCCCAGTCCACTTTGCTGCCTTCCACCATGAGGAAGAAGCCTTCTTTTTTCTGCGACAGCAAGTCAATAGCCTTTTTTGTCATCTCTGCCAAAGATGGCTCCACAGAAGGGTCACGTTCAATGTCGTATTCCATGCAGGTCTTGTTGAATAGGGCCCACATCTTGCCAGTTTTTGTGGCTTCCATGCCTTTTTTGTCATTCAGGAATACTTGGTAGCCATCTTGTTTCAGATCATCAGCTAATTGGTCAGTCAGATATTTTGTGCCGCCACCGATTACCACATCAATGTGGTTGTGGACCATCTGAGGGGCAATAGCACCGTATTTGCTGCGGTAGTAGCTGTGAGCGCTGCAGTCGGCAGGGGTGGCATGGGGAAATTCGCAAGTGAAAACCAGGCCGGTAGCTTTGTGTTTCAGCATACGGGCAGCTTCCAAAACCGTGGCCATGGGCTGGTAGGCGCGGGTGGCGTCTATCGGATACAAATCATGGTCGGTTTTGACAGGATAGGTGGCTACAAAGCCCGTTTGCGAGGGCTGCCCCGTAACGTAGCAGGTGGTGGTAGGCGCCGAATCCCCGATGGGGGCATCGGACGAGTGAGTCATCACCATGCCGCAGAAATAGCGATCGATGGCCAGACTGGTTTTACTGGCATCGTGATATTGGGCATACTGACGGCTCATGGACAAAAGGGCAGTGGAACAGCCATCGGGAATCATGAGAATGACATTCTTAACGCTGTCTTGGGAACAAAACACCATGCCTGGCATCCATAAGAAGGCCAGGAACAGCATGATATGCACTTTTTTCATTGCTTATAAGTTTTCAAGAATATAATTGGTCAGTTTGGTGTATAAATGGGCTCTGGTATTGCCTCCCATGATGAAATGGTTTTTGTTGGGATAGAAGAACTGGTCGTATTGTTTGCCAGCCTTGTTGAGGGCTGTTACCAGGTCCATGGCGTTCTGGAAATGCACATTGTCGTCGGCGGTGCCGTGAATCAACAAATATTTGGTTTCCAAATCTTTGGCGAAAGTGATAGGAGAGTTTTGGTCGTAGCCATCGGGATTTTCCTGCGGAGTTTGGAGGAAACGCTCGGTATAGATGTTGTCGTAGTAGCGCCAGTTGGTGACGGGAGCCACGGAAATAGCCATTTTGAAAGTAGTACCGCTCTTGAATGCAGACAGGGCTGACAGATAGCCGCCAAAACTCCAACCCCAGATTCCGATACGGTTGCCGTTTACGTAGGGAAGGGTTTTTAAGTAATTGGCAGTGGAAATCTGGTCGATAGCCTCATAGTGGCCCATGTTTTTATAAACGCATTTGCGGAATTCATCGCCACGGGCGTTGGTGCCGCGGCCGTCTACGCAAACCACAATGTAGCCCTGTTGTGCCAGTAACTGATACCATGCGAAATCCATGGCGCGCGAATAGGAATTTTCCACTTCTTGTGAGCAGGGACCTCCATACACGTACATCAGTACCGGATATTTTTTGAATTCATTGAAATTATTGGGTTTAAGCATCCAGCCGTTCAGTTCAATACCTTGGTCGCTGGTGAAGCTGAACAGTTCTTTTTTGGCAAAGCCGTAAACTTCCATGCGTTTTTTCAATGCCGCATTGTCCTCTAACACACGCAATTGTTTGCCGTCAGCTTTGTGGATGGTATAAACGGGCGGTGTCTGGATGTCGGAATAGGTACAACGGTAATAGTGGGCATTGGAACTGAAAGAGATATCGTTCCAGCCTGTGCCGGAAGTCAGCATTTTTTTCTTTTTGCCTTCGAAATTGATGACATATAAGTCGCGGTTGAGGGTGTTGGATTCGTTGGACAGGTAATATACCAGTTTCGCTTTCTGGTCAACAGCGGCGATGGAAGCCACATCCCATTGACCTTGAGTTAATTGTGTGATTTTCCCTCCAAAAACAACTTTGTAAATATGGTTGTACCCGTCGCGCTCGGAAGTGACGAGCATCGTCTTGTTGTCGTCCAGGAAATAGTAGTCGTCGCTGATTTCCAGCCAGCATTTGTTCTCATCGGTAAATACCACATCATATTCTTTGGTCAGGGTATTATAGCGGATAAAATCAAGGTGATTTTGATGGCGGTTCAGCTTCAGTGTAATTAAGTCGGTGGAATTGGGCAACCAGAAGATACGTGGATAGTATCCGTCGAATTTTTCTCCGAAGTTGAGTTGGGTGGTTTTTTCGGTGGTGAGGTCGTAAATCATCACTTTCACTACGGAGTTGTCCTCACCAGCTTTTGGATATTTGTAACGGTACTCTTCGGGGTAAAGTTCACCCCACATTGTCATGGAAAATTCTTTCACTTGGCTTTCGTCAAAACGTAAGAAAGCGATCTTGCTACCATCGGGTGACCAGCAAAAATATTGAGCCTGACTAAGTTCTTCCTCGTAAACCCAATCGGCCATACCATTTAGCACCTTGTTTCGTTTGCCGTCGAAGGTGATTTGCTTCTCTTCATGCTTGTTCAAATCCACCATAAAAAGGTTGTTGTCACGCACAAAAGCCACTTTGTTGCCATCGTTAGAGAAGGTGGCAAAGCTCTGTTTCCCTTTGTTTTCATCGCTCAACGGAACAATTCTTCCTCTTCTTTTATCGTATACATAGTAAAAAGCCTTGGAGGAACGTCGGTAGATGCTTTCCTCTTTCACAGCCAAGAGAACTTTCTGTTCGGACTGGTCGAAACTGTAGTCGCTTAAATCGTTCAGTTCCAATTTTTTGCCCGACATCTCAGCGATTTTCAGAGAAGGCAGAACTACTTCGGTCATTTCTCCAGTTTCGAAACTATGTTTGACGATGCCGGCAATTCCCATCACACTGTATTCGTCACCGTTGGGTACGGGAGTATAGCCTGGCACTCCTTTGGGATAGAACAGGTATTTAGACCAGATGTCCTCCACAGTGATTTGTTTTTGGGCACTGATAATCAATGGAAAAAGCAGAAGAAAGAATGCGATAAATTTTTTCATGACAGCCATGTTTTTCTATGATTTTGTTTTGAGAAATATGGTGCAAAGATAAAAAAAAAGGTGATGCATCGCATCACCTTTTTTTTGGTAAAATATGCAGCAAATTAATTGCATTCCCAACCTGGAGTTGTTAATTCTGTGCAGTTTTTGATTTCAACGCCAGTTAAATCTTTGATTTTTTTCAAATCATAGGTATATGATACACCATTAACTTTGCAAGTACATTTCTTGTTGCATGAGGTTGAAAAAACTGCTACCAAAGCAACTGCTGCTAAAATACACAATACTTTTTTCTTTTTTTTTTTGATTTAAAATGGTTAATAATAATTGACAATGCAAAAATAAGCAAAATAAATGAGATAATTTGTAAAAAATCAAAAAAATAATGGGGGGGGGGTAAAATACTGTTAATCAATGAATTATTTTTTTGATACTATTATTCCAGAAATATTTTTTATTTTTGTAGCACATTAACGAAATTTACAGGATAGTATCACGGATATATGGAAAAGAAAGTATGTAAAGAAGGGATAGTCAGAAAATCTGAAGGCAGTAAGGTATGGGTGGAAGTGGTGGTGAGCTCCGCTTGCGGAGGTTGCGCTGCCAAGAGTATGTGCAATATTTCAGAGAAGAAAAATGAAATTGTGGAGGCTGGGAACCTTACGGGAGAGGAGTTTGCAATAGGGGAGGCTGTGCAGATACAGATGCAAGAAACCCAAGCACACCGGGCAGTGGTTTTAGGCTATCTTTTGCCGTTTATTGTGTTGATTACCGGATTGTTCGGCTGCTATGCACTGACCCATATCGAATGGCTGAGCGCCGTGGTGGCCTTTGGCCTTACAGCAATATATTATGTGGTGCTGAAGATGTTTGACAAACGTCTGGCTCGGCAGTTTACCCTGTATGTCAGCAAGAAATCCGAATAAAAAAATGTAGAGACGCACGGCCGTGCGTCTCTACATTTTATCAATTGTCAATTAGTTGGTTCTTCCGGGATAAACCTTCAGGGCTTCGCGGAGGCATTCAACGGCTTTCTCAAGGTCGGAAACATTGAGGCAGTAGCTGATACGCACCTCGTTAACGCCTTGGCCTTTTTTGGAATAGAATCCTGTGGCGGGGGCGAACATCACTGTTGCGCCATTATAGTTGAATTCTTCGAGCAGCCAGCGGCAGAAGCGGTCGGAGTCGTCGATGGGCAGACGGGCCACGCAGTAGAAGGCGCCTTTGGGCATGGGTACGAAACAGCCAGGGATGGCATTCACACCGTTCACGATGGTATTACGGCGAGCCACGTACTCTTTGTTGACTTGTTCAAAATATTCTTTCGGGGTATCCACGGCGGCTTCACCAAGAATCTGACCATAGGAAGGCGGACTCAAACGGGCCTGAGCCATCTTCATAGCGGTAGCATAAACTTCTTTGTTATGTGTGATAAAAGCACCTACACGCACACCGCAAGCACTGTAACGTTTTGAAACAGAGTCCAAAAGCACTACGTTATCGGCGATGTCGGTCAGCTCCATCACGGAGAAATGTTTCACGCCATCGTAGCAGAATTCACGGTAAACCTCGTCAGCAAAGAGAAAGAGGTCGTGTTTTTTGGCGATCTCACCCAGCTTCAGGATTTCCTCTTTGGAGTACAAGTAACCTGTCGGGTTGTTGGGGTTACAGATCATGATGGCTTTCGTCTTCGGGGTAATTACCTTTTCAAAATCTTCGATAGAAGGCAGTGCGAAACCATTTTCAATCGTGGAGATGATGGGTTTTACGATTACGCCGCACATGGTGGCGAAAGCGTTGTAGTTGGCATAGAAAGGTTCGGGGATAATGATTTCATCGCCTGGATCCATGCAGCTGTTGAAGGCGAATAGAAGGCCTTCGCTACCACCAGTGGTGACGATGATTTCGTCGGTGGTGATTTCGATACCCACGCTGTGGTAGTATTCTACCAGTTTCTTGCGGTAGCTGAGGTTACCGGCGGAGTGACTATAGGCGATCACTGGGATGTCAGCGTTGCGCACGGCATCGCGGGCACCTTTCGGAGTCTCGATGTCGGGTTGACCGATGTTGAGATGGTAAACGTGGATACCACGACCTTTGGCGGCATCAGAAAACGGCACCAGCTTCCTGATAGGGGAAGACTGCATGCTTGCGCCTTTTTGGGAAATTTTCGGCATAATTATCAGGTTTTATATTGTTGTTATTGTTTGAAATTCAAGCGTGCAAAAATACGAAATTATTCAATTCAATGTGTTAATGTGCTAATGTGCCAAATATTTTGCTGTGAGCAATGAGCAATGAGCTGTGAGCTCAAAGCCCATAGCCCAGCACCCATAGCTCACTGCCTTGAAACCATGGCGTCAATTTGACTGACGAAATTGAAGTAGTACAAGGCGGAGTCGCGTTGGCCTAAGCGTTGGAATAGGTCGCCTTTCTCGCGGTATCCTTCTAAAAAGTTCTGCTGGTATTTGATGCAGTTGTTCATGCAGTCCAGTGCTGCCTGATAATTTTGGCGGTGTTTCTCCACAAGGCCTTTGTAATAGTACAATTCGCCATTATAGGGGAAAATGGATTGCGCCTGGTCAATGACCCGCTCACCTTCATCCCAGCGGTCGCTTAGCAGCAATACCTTGGTTTTCAATATATAACTGGCGGGAATGTAGGGATCCATCTGGATAGCTTTGTCGTAGTATATAATCGCTGTGTCAGGTCGTCCGGTGTTGAAATAGTTCAATCCCATGTAAATATAGGCATCGGTGCGCTTAGGATCCAGTTTCAGGCATTGGTTATAGTAATAAAATGAAGAATCGTACATCGCCAGAGTGCCGTATGTGCTGCCCAAGTTGAAGTATGCATCCGTTAGCAATGGGTCAAAATAAACTGCTGCAAGGTAAAAAAACTTGGCTTTTTGAAAATCCCCTCTTTCAAAGTAAATCTTGGCCAGATTGCTGTTGGCGGTGGCTTTGCTGGGAATATTCCTGAGACATTGCAGATAGAAATATTCCGCTGTGTCTCTATACGACATATCGTTGATTTTTACACCGATTTTGTCATACAGCAAACCCAATTGTTCGTAGCAGTCTGCATATTGCGGATAGATTTCAATGCCTTTTTTGAACTGCTTGATGGCTTTCCATGTCCAGTCGAAATACTGGCGGTCGTTTTCCTGTCGTTTTGCCCAGTTTTGTTCCTTGATGTTGGCTTCTTCATATTCACCTCCTTTATCCCTAAGAGCCAGACCCCAATACAGTCGCATGTGGGCGCTCTTGTCCGACTTTTTGACGTCCTTGCCAAAGAGGGTGAACTGATCTTTCCACTCGGCGGCGCGGGTTATGGTTCTGCCCGAATAGAGTAGGAAAACTACCGACAATGCACCTGCGATGATTCCGAATCGCGGCGTTTTAAGGGATGCGTCTTTGCCATCGATTTTACAAAGTTTGAAAATGGTGAAAATCAAGGCGATGCAAAAGCCTAAAGCGGGGATAAAGAGGAAACGCTCAGCGAAAGAGGACCCTATGCGATACACAAGATTACTGAAAATACTCATCGTAATGATATAGAAGAGGATAGCGTAGGCAATAGGATTCTTTTTCTTAATACCCATAATGGCGTATATCAGGAGACCGAGATGAATCAGCAGGGAAATCCATGTGGAAACATCGGTGAAGCTGGTGAGAGGGAATTGCTTCATGGAGTAGTCGCAGGCCAGACTATAAGGGAAGAACAATTTGATGAGGTACTGTCCTAAAAGCATGATAGCGGTGGCCCATCCTTCCAATAAATCACTGTCATAAAAATAGTTATCTACGACAGAAACGTTAAAATGTTCAGAGTCGGGATAATTGGCCAACACCGTATGCCGTGCCAGCAAGTAGATGGCCGCGGGAATAGCAATCATCAGTAAAGTAAAGATATAATCCTTAGCTTTTGCGTCTCTGAAAAAATAGAGGGTGACAGGCAACAGGGCTAGTGTGGTGATGGCACTTTCTTTGGAGAACATGGCCAAGAGAAAACTGATGAATGTTAAGGGCAACAAATAAAACTTTTGTTTATCTACATACAACAGTGAAAAATAGAGGGTGAGCACCACAAAGAGGAAACACATGATTTCATCGCGGCTTTTGGTATTTGCAACTACTTCAGTATGAATAGGATGTGCTGCAAACAATAGGGCAATGAAGAAAGGAATCCAAAGATTGTATTTCTTCAGCAAGCGACGTAAAAAGAAAAACAGTAACGTGCAAGCCAAGGCATAGTAAAATACGCTGATGGCGTGGTATAAGCCAGGCTTGTCGGGAAAAAACTGCCATTCGGTGGCGAACATCAGCTGTGACAGAGGACGATAGAGGTTATCAGTGTAAAAACCTGAACCATGCCGATAGGTTTTGGTCAGAATGTCGTGGAAGCCATTGGTGCCTGCCGTTACATAGATGTTGAGTTTGAAGCTGCCGTAATCGTCCAATACCCATTCGTGGTGAAAAGTGTTGGCATAGAGGGCGACAGCCACGATGAAGATGATTAATCCTAAACCTCTGTATTTCTTTGTTTTTACAAGAGGTATGGGTGTTGGTTCCGCTATGGTGTTTTTCTTTTTATGCTGTGGCTTCATGAAAAAATATAGGATTAATAAATGTCAAGACCACGATATACCGCCTCATGAACGGTGAGCCGTATCTTGCTTTTAACCAATTTGTTAGGTTCACTATGAGGATAAACTCGGTTGGAGATAAAGACATAGACCAGTTCCCGATCAGGGTCGCACCACACCACATTGCCCGTAAAACCCTGGTGTCCGTAAGTTTTATTGCTGGCCATGGTAGGCAGCACCCCGTTGTTTTTTTCAAAGCAAGGGGTATCGAACCCCAAAGCTCTGCGTTTGCATCCGTGAATGGGGTATGTTTTGGTGAAGAAACGTGCTGTTTTTTCTGATAAATACCTTTGTCCTTGATAGATACCACCATCCATCAGCATTTGGAAAATGGCTGCGATTTCTTGAGCAGTGGAGAAAAGACCTGCATTGCCGGCGTTACCGTCAAAAAGTGCTGCGGTTTGGTCATGTACATAGCCTTCCACCACTTGGTGACGGAACAATGTATCCATTTCGGTGGGGGCGATATCGCTTTTGCTGAAACCATGCCGCAGAGGATTGAAGCAGGTATATCTCAGTCCCATAGGCTGATAGAAGTTCTCATGTAAGTATTCGTCCATGGGCATGCCGGTAATTTGCTCCACCATTTCTTTCAGAAAGAAGAAATTCAAATCGCTGTATACATATTTTTTAGCGCCTAATTTGCAATGGGCGATTTTGTAGCGGACGCTGTCCTGATAGTCGGTGCGCAGGTAGCAGCTGTCGGCAATCTGAATGGAAAATTGGTCGGAAGGACATGGGACAATGTAGCGGCAGTTATTGCAGATCTTCTTGTAAAAAGGTATAAAAGCCGGCATTCCCGAAGTATGTGTAAGAAGCTCAATAAGAAAGAGTTGTCCTTTGTCGGTGCCTCGCAAGTAGGGCAGGTAAGTCCCGATGGTATCATATAGTTTGATGCGTCCCTCGTCGTACAGTTTCATAACCGCCAGGGTGGTGGCTGCCGCTTTGGTGACGGAGGCCATATCGTAGAGGGTGCTGTCGGTCACGGGCAGTTGTTTCCGGTAAGTTTGATAGCCATAGCATTTATCGAAGATGACCTCGCCTTTATGTAGCACCACCACTTGGCAACCGGGGAACACTTCGGTGCGAATACCTCTATTGACCAATGAATCAATAGTTTTGACTGCTTTTTTGGGCAGTTTATAAATATTATTATCGGTGTTGGCCGTAACCAGCACCGATAATAACAGTAGTCCGATAAGGAATGATATTCTTTTCAAGACGGATTATTTTCTGATATCCATTTCATTCAGCAGATAGCCTGCACCACCAAACTTGTCGATGACGAACAAAACGTAGCGAGAGTCAACATTGATACAACGTTGCAGCTCGGTGTTGAACACGATGTCGCTGCTCAGGGCTTCCCAGTTGCCGTCGAAGGCCAGACCGATAAGCTCGCCGTTGCCGTTCATGATGGGGCTACCGGAGTTACCGCCGGTGATGTCGTTGTTAGACAGGAAGCAAACGTGCAGGCTACCGTCTTTGTCGGCATACTGACCGAAGTCCTTGGCCAAAATCAGCTGTTTCAGTTTGGCGGGAACATCAAATTCGAAGTCGCCAGGAATTTCCTTTTCCAGAATACCTTGGGTAGTGGTGAAATAGTTATAATGCACACCATCAGCGGGATAGTAGTCACATACGGTTCCGTAGGTGGTACGCATGGTGCTGTTGGCATCGGGATAAATGGGGGTGTCGGCCTTCATTTCCTTGATGGCGGCAATGAAAGTACGGCGAGGAACGGCCAGTTTGTCATTGTCAGCTAAGGCGGACTGATTGGCAAGAATAACGGTAAACAAGCTGCCCAAGTACTGGTAGATAGGATCTTTTTCCAATACTTTTGTAGAAGGTTTGCGCATATATTTTTCCAGATTTTCCTTGGAGATGAAAATGGAGTTGGCAATGGCAGCCTCGAAAGCGGCACGGTTGCCTTTGTAATACTTGTTGACAATGCCTTGAATGTCGGGCTGTTTGTCTGCGGGCAGTCTTTCCCAAGTCTTCAAAGTGGCCAGGATGACTTTCACTTCGGTATTGACATCTTTGTCATTTACGCCTTTTTCATATTGCTCAAGTACTTTGGCTATTTTTTCCTCGCTGAAGCTCTTCTGTTTCTCTTCCAATTTTACAGAATTTCTCAGTCTCCATGCGGTCAGCAGGGTGGGAGAGGACATCAGGCAGATGTTGGCATTCATAAAGGTTTTGGTGGCACCGGCGTCAACACCCTTGCAGATTTTCTCGATTTTGTCCAGACACTTGCCATATTTTTCCTGGCGTTCGCTGTTGGCATTGATCCAGGTGCGGAGCTCCTGCTCTTGGGCAGCTTTCTTTTCTGCTACGTGCAAAGCTTTCAGACTGTTGACCTCACCATGTTTATTTTTCCACATGTTGGCCAAGCTGGCATGGTCGTCGGCATATTTCAGTTCAACGGCCTTGTCGGCTTCCATAGCTTCCTTGATTACAGGAAGAATGATGTCGAGGGGTTCGTAAAGAGCGGGGTCGTCAATGTTGATGGTATTTTCCACTTCGTAGGAGGTCATGAAACGTTCGGTGGTTCCAGGATAACCCCAAATCATGGTATAATCACCAGGCTGATAGCCCTTTAAGCTGATAGGCAGGAAGTGTTTCGGATGGAAGGGAACATTGTCCTTGGAGTATTCAGCGGGAGAGCCATCGGGAGCGGTGTAGATACGGAACACGGTGAAGTCACCAGTGTGGCGGGGCCACATCCAGTTGTCGGTGTCACCACCGAATTTACCGATGCTGGCGGGGGGAGCAACCACCAAACGAACGTCTTTGTAAGTGGTATAAACGAACATATAATATTCGTTTCCTTCATAGAAAGGTTTTATCACCACTTTGTGTTTGCCGTTGTCGGAGTTCTCATCCTGCAGTTTCTTGATGGCGGCTTTCACCAATTCCTCTCTTTTGGATTCTTTGGTGTCTTTGGTCACTTCTGCCAACACAATGCTGGTTACGTCTTCCATGCGTTCGAGGAAATTGACGCTGAAATTGGCTTGCAATTCCTCTTCCTTGCTCATGGCGAAGAAACCGTTGTTGAGGTAGTCGTGCTCAACGGTTGACAATTCTACCACTGAAGAATAGCCGCAGTGATGGTTGGTGAACATCAGACCGTCGCGTGAAACCATCTCACCGGTGCAGAAGCCGTCACCCAGCTGGACGATAGCGTCTTTCAATGAAGAATGGTTGATGTCGTACAACTGTTCAGCGGTCAGATTCAGACCCAATTTCTGCATTTCAGCATAGTTGTAATTTTTGATAAACATGGGCAGCCACATACCCTCATCTGGCGGGTTGATGGCGAACATTCTTACGGATAAGAATGCCAAAACAATCAATAAAAGAGATTTTTTCATAAAAGTATTTTTTAATATGATGAAATTCGTCAAAACAACCTGCAAAGATACAAAAAAATTCAATTGGCAAATTAGTTAATGTGCCAATGTGCCAATTATTTTGCGTTGAGCTATGAGTTATGAGCTATGAGCTATGAGTTTTTCCTTCGGAATCCATCATCCTGTAATCAAAAAAAACTCGAACGAAGTGAGACTCTCCCTTATTCAAGCATAACTCCCATCGAGGGCGCAGCCCGAGACTCCCCCATGGACGAAGTCCACTCCCCTCGAGCATGAAGTGCGAGACTCACCCAAAAACCGAAGCTTTAACTATATTCCGTACACTAAGAACCCCACTACACCGCTCAACAGTATCAGCAGGATGGGACTGACTTTCTTTTTCAGACTAAGCAGAAAAACGATTGCGAAAATGGCGAGGCTGAGGTAAAACTGGAGAGGAGATTCCGATAAGGAACCGAAGTTGGCTGGGGTGGCCAAGAGCAGGGCTGCTGCTGCAATGAGGCCGAGAACCGTGATACGCAGCGTGGAGAATATGTTTTTTAGGTCTTTGTTTTCTTTGTGTTTCAGCAGATAATGCGAGAGCAATAGCATGAGGATGAAAGGCAACAAAATCACCGAGAAGGAAGCCAAAAATGCGCCTGCCACACCGAGCCAGGGATCGTAGCCGGCGTTGATCACTGCCGTGTAACCGGCGTAAGTGGCCACATTGATGCCTATCGGGCCAGGAGTCATCTGGCTCACCGCCACGATGTCGGTAAACTCCTGGGCGGTCATCCACGCTTGTTTTTCCACCACCTCGTTCTGGATAAGGGCGATCATGGCATAGCCGCCTCCGAAGTTGAAGATGCCGATTTTGCAGAAAGTGTAGAAAAGTTTCCAGAAAATCATGCGGAAGCCTCCTTTCTGTCTTTAATCCGGCCATATAAGAATCCTCCGATTCCTGCGATAATGATGATTAGGACGGGTGAAACGCCCAAAAGCCAAATTAAGGCTGCTGCCAGTAGCGGAATCCAGCAGTTTTGCCATGTGAGGCCTGCGTTTTTGGCCATGGTGAACACCGGGGCGGCAATAAGTGCCACCACGCAGGGACGGATGCCCTTGAAAATGCTTTCAACCACAGCATTATCACGGAAATAACGGATAAACATGGCAAGTAAGAGAATGGTCAAAATGGGCATCAGGATATTGCCGAGTACAGCCATAACAGCCCCTCTTTTGCCTCGCAGTCGGTAGCCGATGCTGGTGGCCATGTTCACGGCAAACACACCTGGCATGGCCTGGCTGACCGACAGCAAATCTAAAAATTCTTCTTTGCTGAGCCACTGCTTTCGCTGCACCAGTTCCTTCTCCATCAGCGGAATCATGGCAAAGCCTCCGCCAAGAGTGAAACTGCCGATTTTGAAAAAAGACCAGAGAAGCTCGAAATAGCCAGCCATATTTCAAATTCAGAATTCAAAATTCATGTGGTGTAGAGACGCATGGCCATGCGTCTCTACAATGTTATTACAGGCGGTTTTGTTGTTTACAGTCGATTTTCAATCACCTTCCAATCCACAATTTGCCACAGGGCACTAAGATGGTCGGCACGTCGGTTCTGGAAATCGAGATAGTAGGCGTGTTCCCACACATCGAAGGTGAGCAGGGGTTGCATACCGCTGCATACGGGATTGCCAGCATTGACCTCTTGGGTAATCACCAGCTTGCCCTCGGCATTCAGTGACAGCCATACCCAACCCGAGCCAAAGAGGGAAACACCCTTCTGCTCGAATTCTTTTTTGAAAGCTTCAAAAGAACCGAAATCACTGGTAATCAATTCTTTGATTTTTCCTTCGGGCTCATGATTGTTCGTGCCGAATTGTTCAAAATACATTGTATGGTTCAGCACCTGGCCGGCATTGTTGAACAGACCGCCTTGGGCTTTCTTCACCACTTCAGTCAGCGGAAGATTCTCCAAACCGCTGCCAGGGAGTAGTTTGTTCAGGTTATCCACGTATGCTTTCAGATGTTTTCCATAGTGAAAAGCAAATGTGTTATTGCTGATAACGCCCAGTATCTCAGGGTCGTATGGCAGAGTCATCATCTCGAAGCTGCCGTTGTTGGGGAGAATGTCTTTCATGTGTTGATTTGTTTAATGGTTTTAATGGTTGCTTTGTTAATGCTTCAATACGTCAAGGCGATATGGTATTTCATTGTCTTCTCGTCTTTAAGTAGTATTAAATTCACCAAGCAAAAATACTGAAAAAAAATTAAAAAAAGCTTTTTTCTCTATTTAAAGATAATAACAAATATATGTTATTTTTTTTAATGAAAAAAGCATATTATATAAAATATAAATCGTAATTTTGTAGAATTTATATTAATAACGCAAAAACCTCATAGATAGAAACATAAATGACAGAAAATTGCATATTTATGAAAAAAATACTACTGATTTTCGGACTGATGTGTATGTTTGTCCTAGTGTCAGTGGCACAGGATTGTAGGTTTAATGTGAGATTTTCGGTCACAGATGCCACCTGTTTCAACAATGGAAAAATCGCATATTGTCTTTTGGATGAAAACGGGAATCCCATTGCGGAAAACAGTCTTGGGACTTATCATTTGCGTGATGTGCGTATATATTCCAAGGTAAATGAAACTGATTCCGTTCATTATTCAGGTGTTTTTTACAGAGGTGGTGTGGACACTTTTTTAATCGATTATGGCACCTACATTATCGGATTGGAAGGTTTGTGCGAAGATGGCCATGGCGGATATTTCAAGGTTGACACTAGTACCGTGCTGACGATTAACACCACTTACAGAGTTCCCTCCATTTCTTCATTTTTGGTTACGGATTATACGGGGGAAGATTTGGGAAGACATCCTACTTTGAGATGCACGAATATGGGTCGTATTCAGTTGAGAATAGATGGTGGCAGATTTCCTTATACCATTCGGGTGGTCGAGCATGGGACAACGGATACCTTACGGACACTTGTCTTTTATGACCACCAATACGATGGTATTGACGAAAATCGTTATGATTATGAATACTATTATACCATAGATAATTTGCCTGCGGGTGAGTGGGATTGTTATTTGGTGGACGGGTGTGAATACGGCTTGCCTCGAACAGGTCAGACCGTAGAAGTGGTCCCGTTCCCTCAATTGGACTATGTGGAATTGTATGCTTCTTCAGGAAATATGATGGATAGCAATGTGATTAAAATCAATGCTGTCATCAATGCTCCGTATGCTTATTACAACGAGATGATACCGGAATATGTGCAGTATCGTTTTATTCATGATGGCTATGCGGATGGTCCTTGGCAAAGTTTTTCATCCTTTTCGAGCACGAATATAACGTTGTATGATACGATTGCAGAGGCCAATAGTTATTGTCAGATATGGAATAGAAACATTGGTCTTCAGTACAAGATTTCAGGGGCTCCGGGATGCAACGACACTGTAATTACCCGTACTTTCAAGTTCAACAAACCTAACGAGACCAAATTTGAGAAGAAGCATAATGATGTTAAAGATTCTATGGTGGACAATTTGAATGACTGCAAAGATAAGTGGCGTTGGCATCGTGATTCCTATTCCATTCGGTATCAGTCTTTTCAGCCAAATTATCTGTCGAAGAACACAGAGCATGAAGTGCACCGGTATCATTACACCCACCCGTTGACTTGGGTATACAAAGACTTGAATACGAATACCATAATCAAACAGGATACGGTAGGTTCCATCAATGATTATTCATCGCTTTTCGCTTCGGAAGTAGAGGCGTTGTATGGTCCACTGCCTCAAACATTGATGGTGGAACGAAAATTGTTGGATGGGCACGGTTGCGAGCTGTATTCAACTATTGACCAGCTTCAGTATATTATTGATAATTCGGAACAGGCTGTAAATTGGAGTGTTAGTTCATCGGGGAATGACCATTGTTGCAACTCATTGCGCACAATTTCGGTCAGTGGCACTTACAGTGCATCGGTGAATCCTGATGGAACCATTATTCGTTTGGTAACCAGTCCGTATAACAACCGGTACAATTTCCAAGCTGTTTATCACTCAGCGACAAGTTCGTGGAGTGTGACGAGATACAGTTTGGAAAATGTAGCTTATATTGAAGGCGCAAGTAATGGCCGTTCTCTTGAATTGAAAGACTATTGCTTGGCTTCCGGTCCATACGTTTTTGAGGTTATTTCACCTTGTGATTCTTTCTATTTGAGCAAAAGGATTTCATTTCCGGATGTTTACAGCACAGAATTGGTTGAAGAGCCTGCTTTTGTGGTGGATAAAGCATGTACGGACCAATATGTCACATACGTGGCGGGGCAGATTGCGCGGGTGAGCCATAACACTTCATTATACACGGGATTGGAGTTAACGCCAGACACGATGATGTTACCCACTAAATTTCAGATTGTCGATGGCCCTGTTGGCGGATACGAGGATCGGGAATATGGACTGAACGAGCAGATAAGAGTAACTATACCAGGTGCTTATTTTGTGAAAATATTCTCAACGAGCAATGTGGAATCATGTGAAACGCCAGAATTTTACGACATGATTCTCTATGATAACGAAACGGTTCAGTACATGTATGCCATGGCTCTTTTGTGTGACATGAACTCCACTCAGGGTAATGTATATGTTAAAGGTGAAAATGGTGTACCCCCGTATACCTATACCTTATTCAGCAAGCCGAATAAAGAGGGGGAAATCATAGGTACAAATACCACTGGTATTTTTCCTGGAATTCCGTTGCGTACGGATTCGGCCTTGTCGTGTATGATTATGGATGCGTGTGGAGCTTATTTTCATGTGAACTTTTATCCTCAGTTATTGGCCGATTTGCAGATTACCTGGTTTGACAATGGGTTGAAGGCTACTACAACTTGTGAGGGCTCGACGGTTACGGTACATACTTTGCAGTCAGATAATTTGTTCAAATATTTCTGGACGGGTCCTAATGGATTCAGTCACGATTCGCCGGAACCTTTTATTTTCGTTCCCAGGGGAGCAGATGACGGTTGGTACAAAGTCACCGTTCTGGAGGGAGGCTGTGCAAGAGAGCTTAGAGACAGCATCTATCTCGGAGTGAAAAAAGCCCCCTCAGTAGAAATTTTGCAAAATACCACTATTTGTCCTGGAGAAGAAGTGCAACTGACGTTTGTGCCAACCAGTCAATATGTGACTTCTACTATTGATTTTGCGATAGTATTTGAAACAGCAGAAGGGAGTGATATCCGGTACTATCAGTCTCCATCGGGGGTTGCGGTGACGGATAATTTCTCTACCTTGATTCCAGCGAAGGTATATCCGCTTATCATTCAGGATGATGAATGTGACTATATTCATGCGGATCCTGGCGATACAGTATACATCAGTATTAATCCAAATGTCATTAAAACCTGCTCTATAAATACGCAAAATGACAAAGTGTGTTATGAGGGTACCGGGCATCTTGCCGCCCAGTCAACCGTAGCGGTTCCTTATACTATCCGCTGGTATAGTGATATTTATCAGGAACATCTTTTGAAAGAAGAGCTTATCACCAATGCAGGTGAATGGTCTTATTATGATACAGCAGGTATCATGCAGCAGACATTGTTGTATGTCAGTGTTGCAAAAACAGGGTATTGCCCTTCTATTGTAGGTATTTCTACGGATGTTGTCACTATGCGGGAGGATACCAATTATTTGAATTGTGATCAGTCGTATAGAGTGTATGATTCTGGAGGTAAAGACGGATACTATAGTAGCGGAGAACTCATCAAACAAACGTTTATCACTACCGATGGTCGACAGCTTGCATTGAGAATGGATGAGCTGACATTATCGAATACTTCTCACTTGCTGGTTATATCTGGAACAGAACTTGAGATGGATAGTGTGATGTATGATTTAACCAATATCAGCCATGTGCCACCGGTGATTATTTCAAATGGAAATGCGCTCACCTTGTATTTTATGGCAGGTATGGTTCCCTATGCTGGTTGGAGTGCTGTTGTGGAGCCTGTGCCGGGAATAGCGGTGGCGGATGTATACCGGAAAACCCATACTGTTTTGTATGATGAGGTTTGCCAGAGTCAAAGTAAACTATATGACAATCCTCTCAACATCAGTCCTGAAATTGCTACCCTTTCGGATATGAATGCGTCAATAAAACATGCAGGTACACATGTGTTCACCTACACATACCAGAGTGCAGACAGCCATCATTGCGATTCAACGGTCACTTTTGTTCTGACGGTGACCGCTCCGCCATTTATTGACACTACAGTAGTAACCTCAAATTTCCAATTAAACGGAGGTTCTTACCATTGGCGAGGAAATGATTATGACGAAACCGGACGTTATTCGGTCATTTATACCATGGAAGATGGGTGTGACAGTTTGGATATTTTAAATCTGATTGTTTTACAGATTGATACATCAACCAATGATATTTGTATAGGAGATGAAACCACCATGGGTATTATGGTCACAACACCTCGGCTGACATGGAAAGAAGGTGAAATTCCGGCCGTGAACGCACCTGGTGATGTACTCTGTACCGATGGATCATTGATGAGAGTGGATTCATTTTTATTGTCCAATAAGGTGGCAAAAGGTGTTGTTTACTATTTAGACCGTACGGGGTTGCATGGCAAGGCTGTGGCGTTGGAAGATGCCCCCACCTCGTATGCAATATGGGCAAGTGGCCCAAGTTCACTCTATCAGAGTATTCATGGCAAGGCATTTTATCCTACGCAAAAGGATGCGTTGTTTGACTTGGATGGAATGGGAAATACCTTGTTAATCAAGCAATATGCTGAACAAGCCATAGGTATGGAGTTCTCTTACAATGCACCGGCAGCATATTACTGTTATTATTACAATTCTGATATTCGAGGCCTCAGACCATCGGAAGCATCGGGTTGGTATATGCCTTCCATGGGAGAGTTAAATCTTATATTTGGAAACCGTGTAGCGGTTAATACAACATTGAAAAAACTTTCAGGAATAGGTGCCCATGTTATGGATCTTGGTACAACTTACTATATTTCCTCTTCAGAAGCGAATAATAACCAGTGTTGGCATATTGATTATTCAGGACACTTTGCCACCAACACCAAATCTAATCAACACAGGCTTCGTCCGTCGATTGATTTTTAATGAAAAATTGAGATAAAAAAGAAAATAACATATATGCGATATACAATGATCAAACGGGTGATATTATTGCTAATCTGGATATTAGCACTGGGTTCACTGAGAGCTCAGATATACCAGATTGGAGATATATATGTATTTCCTGACAGCACAAAAGGCGTCATTTGCTATGTCAATCCGGATAATCCTGTGGAAGGGTGGGCGGTAGCCCTCAATGACGTTGGTTGGGTCAGTACTTCGAATAATAAGCAGTACTATATGATTGATGCGGGTGCTGAACTACCATCTGAATTGGAAGATCATCTTTACGATAATATGAATGGTATCGGCCGTTATGGCTTGTCCAACTGGTCGTACGAAGGGAAGAAAAATACTCAGATTTTGTTAGAGTCCGGTCTTTCTGACGCTGCTGAGGCGGTGGATTTATACAATGGATGGTATATTCCTGATGCCATTCAGATGCGCCATATTTTTGGCTTGCTGCCTTTCATAGCCAACTCCATTATTGAGGCAGGCGGTGATCCGGAATGCTTGAGATGGATGTACGGATACAATACTAGTCATGGCCATGACTATTGGACTTCCACACGTGTCAACAACAATCAGATGTTGGTTATCAAGGGTAGCCAGTATTTTTATAGTCCCCGAACACCAGCAGACCATAGCCAGCCTATCAATTCTAATTATACTACCCAAAACCGAATCCGTGCAGTCCGTGATTTTGGTACAGACGCCTACGCTTATTGGGTGGATAAACCCAAGAGCGCCAGTATGGTAGTCAAACCGACAGAGAATACTTCGTATGAAGCATATGTTATTTTCAATAGTGATACTATTCGGGTGATTAGTTCGGCTTTTGTGCATGATAAATTCGACAAAGACACTTTTTATGAGGAGACATGTGCGTCAACTATTCCGTTCACATCCTTGGTTAATCCTATCTTTACATCCATTGATGTTTCAAGTGCACATGATTATAAACCTTATCGCAAGACTTTGCAAACAGTATACGGATGTGACAGTGTTATAACCTTGATGCTGAAAGTCAACCCAAGTTACGAATTCAAGAAAGAATTTCATATTTGTCAGGACGAGGTTCCTTTTGTGTGGCGAGAGAAAAATTATTATACCAGCGGAGTGTATTACGACTCTCTGAGAACGAAATGTTGCAACTGTGACAGTGTTTATGTCTTGGATCTGACTGTTGTTCCTTTGCCGGAAATTAATTTTATTCCAACAGATCCAGCAATTTGTGATGGTTCGGACATAACATTGGCGGTGTCACCCACAAATTGTAATAATTACTTTGTGGAACCTTTGTTTGATGGATTGAGTGATGTTGATGGTGATAATAAGGATATTACGTCGCAATTATCCACCCTGACAATGTTGTTCGCGTCTGGAGACAAGGTCTTTTCGGCTGGAGACAGTGCTGTTAGAGCAGGAACAGGAACTGTTTATGGGCGGATTGAGACTAAACCTCTGGATTTGACTTATAATTTCACCCTTGATTTGGGCTTGATGGGGTGGATCAGAACAGGATCAAGTGAGCCGGCCACCACGTGGATGAGAGTCTCGGTTGATGGTAATGAGAAATATGAATTTATGTTACCTGGCAGCAATGCGGCCAATCCAGGGCATTATGATAACTATTCTTTCAATTTCAGTGCGGCAACGTCAGGTTCGGTCATTACCATAGAAGCTCTTGAACAACTGGCTCCCGGAAGCCCGTACCCGGAAGAACGTTTCTTCCTTGATTATATCCGTATTTCTGATAATTCTTCATGTGAATATTCATGGACACTGAATGGGGAACAAATTTCCACAAAGTCGACTGTTACGGTACACCCTTCAACTACGACAACATACGAAGTTGAGCTTATTAGTGCTTCTGGTTGCAAGAACGTTGAAAACATAGAAGTGGTTGTCAATGAGCCTTCACAAGGAGATACTGTTGTTTTCACATGCAAACCGTTTACATGGCATGGCGTAACTTATAAAGAAACCCCAGAGGTTAAACCTACCTACACTATTGTAGGAGGAAATCAGTATGGATGCGACTCCACAGTAACTTTATTGTTGACCATTGGAAAGTTGTATGGAGACACTGTTGCGACGGCCTGCCATAGTTTTACTTGGTATGGTGATACGTATACCAGTAGTGGCGATTATAAAAGAGTTTTCAAGAGTTCTGAAGGCTGTGACTCTATAGTGACGTTGCACCTGACGGTAGGGGAACCGTTCTACGAGGAGCAGACGGCAGAGACGTGTGAGGATGAGCCGTATATTTGGGCTGGCCATGGGGTTAGTATCCCGGCGACGGTGGGTTTGCACGTGGTATGGGACAGCCTGAAGAGTGTGCACGGCTGTGACAGCGTTTACAAGCTGACCCTGACAGTGCACCCGACATACAACCTTGAGGCCAACCAGACGATCTGCCAGAACGAGCTTCCGTACGCATGGCGCGACACGACGTTCCAGGCGGGCACCAGCTCCGGGGACTACGTCTTCCACCGCCACAGCATCAAGGGTTGCGACTCCACAGTGATACTTCATCTGACGGTGCACCCGAGCTACCAGGTTAAAGACACGCAGACGGTATGTGACAATGCCCTTCCGTATATATGGAACGGGGTTGTGTTCACCGCGGCGGGCACGACGCTGAAGAGTGAGCACGACTGCGACAGTGTGGTCCAGATGACATTGAAGGTGGATGACAAATACGAGCAGACGGAGACTCAGACAATATGCAGCTATGTCCTTCCGTACGCATGGCGCGACACGGTGTTCCAGTCGGGGACGGTGACAGGGGACTATGTTTTCCACAGGCTGTCTGCCAAGGGCTGTGACTCGATTGTGACGCTGCACCTGACAGTAGGGGAACCGTTTTACGAGGAGCAGACGGCAGAGACGTGTGAGGATGAGCCGTATATTTGGGCTGGCCATGGGGTAAGTATCCCGGCGACGGTGGGTTTGCACGTGGTATGGGACAGCCTGAAGAGTGTGCACGGCTGTGACAGCGTTTACAAGCTGACTCTGACAGTGCACCCGACATATAACCTTGAGGCAAGCCAGACAATCTGCCAGAACGAGCTTCCGTACGCATGGCGCGACACGACGTTCCAGGCGGGCACCAGCTCAGGGAACTATGTCTTCCACCGCCACAGCATCAAGGGCTGCGACAGCACGGTGACGCTTCATTTGACGGTGCACCCGAGCTACCAGGTTAAAGACACGCAGACGGTATGTGACAATGCCCTTCCGTATATATGGAACGGGGTTGTGTTCACCGCGGCGGGCA